>NZ_CP024582.1:0-300000 GCF_002754815.1 Roseomonas sp. FDAARGOS_362
CGCGCGGCTCCTATGCCACGGCCTGGGCCATGCACCGCAACTTCGTGGCCGATTGCGACCGCGACCAGCCGGACCAGCCCTGCAAGCCGCCCCTGGGCTGGAGCAATATCCGTGGCGCCATCCTCTACGGCCCCAATTCGGGCGGGCTCGGCTATCGCCTGGCGGGGCACGACATGATCGAGGCAGCGCTGCGGATCGAACGCAACACCACCTACTACCCGGACTCCGAGGTCTTCGCCGGCATCGCCCAATGGCCGGGCCTGCTGATCGCGAAAGGGATCTGGGACTATGTGGAGGGGCTGGAAGGCTCACTCGACGCCTATCGGCGCGCGCGGGAGCCGAAGGAGATCTTCGTCTTCCGCGGCCCGCATCCGTTGAACACCCAGGCTCCGGAGAACATGCGCCTGGTCGGCGAGCGCATGGTCGCCTTCGCGACGGCGGCCGTGCTGGGTCGCCCGGCAGTGCAGGGCGCCACGCCTCCGGCCGATCTCAAGACCCTCGTCGCCTCCAGCCCGCCCTACTGGGAAAGCACCACGCGCCCGGTGGAGTGACAGTCACGGCGCCGGCAGCCATTCCTCCAGCGTCACCTCGAAGGTCATGCAGACCGGGTTCGACCCCGGCACGAAGGGGCCGCCGAAGACATTCCCTTCCGTGTCGGCCACCACGCCGGTCAGGGCAGCCCGCATGGCGCCGTCCTGGCCGGACCTCACCTCCCCCGCGATGCTGACGACCTCCACGGCCGGTCCCTGGACATGGACGTAGCGCCCGTCGAGCGTGCCGAGGCAGGCATCGTTGAGGCTGCCCAGCGCCCCGCGCACGAAGACGTTGCGGAAGCCTTCCGCCAGGCACAGCTTCTCGACGCCGAGGACAAGGTCCTCGTTCGGCGCGATCCGCGCATAGGCGACGCGGCCCATCTGGCCGTTCTCGACGGCGATGGCATCAGACATTCCGGGGAATCCTGTGCGGTTGCAGAAGCGGGATGTTGGTTTCCGGGTCATGGGCCTGCCGCAGCTCGAACTCGTCGAGGGAGGTCACCAGGACCGGGATCGGGATGCGGCCGACGATGCAGGCTTCCGTGACCACATGCCCGCCCTTCACCGCGCCCGATGCGGTGCGGATCGCGGCATGACAGTGCACGAGCGGCCTGTCCTGGAGGCTGCGGCCCAGCGTGGCGTTGCCGAAGATCATGCAGGCCGCCCCTGCATCGATGGGCGCGCTATAGGCGATCAACGCCTGCCCGGATGGATCGGGCGGCGCCACGCAGTATTGCAGGCTGTCGAAATAGCCTCCCAGGATGGTCGTGGAGGCGCTGCTGATGCCAGCCCCCGCCAGCGGGCGGACCAGTGCCTCGAAAAGGCTCAGCCCCGGCTGCAACACGAGCCGGATATGGCGCGCGGCGCGGCCATGCAGGCTCTGGATGCGCACCGGGTTGAAACTGCCCCGGTGGTGCAGGAGCCTGGGCCTGGGGACACTGGCCGTGACGGAATATCCCATGATCGGGTTCCTTCCTGAGTCAGCCTTGCCTTCGGACGAGGTGCGGCATCAGGCCGATACCGGCTGAGCGGGCTGCGCCAGGCAGCCCCGGGCCTGCAGTTCCTCCCGCACGAGCTTCTTGGTGATCTTGCCGTAGGCGGATTTCGGCAGCTCATCCCAGAAGAAGACCCGCTTCGGCAGCTTGTAGCGGGCGATCCTGCCTTCCATCCAGGCGAGCAGTTCCTCCTCGCCCAGCGACATGCCGGGGTTGGTCACCGCCACGGCGACGCCGACCTCGCCCCAGACGCGGTCCGGCATGCCCAGCACCGCGACTTCCGCCAGAGCGGGGTGAGTCAGGAGCTTCTCCTCCACCTCCCGCGGATAGACGTTGGAACCGCCGGAGATGTACATGTCGGATGCCCGGCCGGTGATGTAGAGGAAGCCCTCGCTGTCCTGGTGGCCGAGATCGCCGGTGCGGAACCAGCCGTTGCGGAAGGCCTTCGCATTGGCCGCCGGGTTGTCGTAGTAGCCTGCGAAAACCGCCGGGCCGCAGACACAGACCTCGCCCGTCTCGCCGGGCGGCAGCTCGCGGCCGGTGTCGTCCTGGATGGAAACCTGCATGGCGGTGCGCTCGTAACCGCAGGTGCCGATCCGGACCCCGGGGGCGTCCTCCGCCTCGTGCAGGGCAGGTGGCAGGACGGTGATGTTGCCCGTGACCTCGCCCAGCCCGAAATACTGGACCAGGACTTTGCCGAGCTTGCGCAGGGCGTGCTTCTGGTCCTCCCGGTACATCGGCGCGCCCGCATAGATGACATATCGCAGCGTGGAACGATCGTGGGCATCCACGGCCGGATGCTCGGTCAGCAGCTTCACGATGGTCGGCACGGTGAACATGTTGCTGACATGCCAGCGTTCCACCAGTGACCAGACTTCCTCCGGATCGAGGCGGTCGCCCGCCGGCAGCACGGTCTTCACCGCCCGCGCGACCTGGGCGAGCTGATGGATGCCCGCGCCATGCGACAGGGGCGCGACCACCAGGGAAGCATCGTCCGGGCCCAGCCCCGGCATCAGGTCGCAGAGGTGGTTCGTGGCGACGAAGCCCATCTGGCCATGGGTGAGCACGGCCGCCTTGGGCCGCCCCGTGGTGCCGGAGGTGTAGAAGAACCAGCAGGGGTCGTCATGCTCGACATCGGCGGGCGGGAAAGGCGTGCCGAGATGCCTCTCCGCCAGCGTGTCGTAATCCTCGCCCGCTCCGTCCCCGCCGATGGAGACCACGAGGCGCAGATCCGGCGCCGCCTCGCGCACCGCGGCGGCATGGTCCGGGAACTCCGCGCCGCAGAGCAGGGCCGAGGCGCCGCTGGACTCCGCCAGGTAGGCGACCTCGGCGGGGGTCTGGCGGAAGTTCGTCGGCACCCAGACGGCGCCGAGGCGGAAGCAGGCGAACATGCTTTCGAAAAGCTGGTTGCAGTTGCGGGACTGCACCAGCACGCGGTCGCCCTTGCGGATTCCGCGTGCCGCCAGTGCATGGGCCACGGCGTCCACGCGCCGGTCCATCTCCGCCCAGCTCCATCGCCGCTCGCCCCAGACGAAGCCGATTTCCCCCGCATGGCGCCGGGCGGCCTGCCGCAGGAAGTGCGACAGGTTCATCACCCGCTTCGTGGCCGGCACGACGCCGCCGACGGGGGCGATGCCGCTCACGACAGGCGCTCCAGGATGGAGACGTAGTTGGCGACGGCGGCGCCCCCCATGTTGAAGACGGCGCCCCGGTCGGCGCGGGGAAGCTGCATGTCGCCCGCCCGCCCCGTCAACTGCATCGCCGCCATCACGTGCATCGAGACACCGGTGGCGCCCACCGGGTGCCCCTTGGACTTCAGCCCGCCGGAACGGTTCACCGGCAGCCGTCCGTCCGGCGCGGTGATGCCGTCCAGCGCCACGCGCGCGCCCTGGCCATGCGGCGCCAGCCCCATGGCCTCGTATTCGATCAGCTCGGCGATGGTGAAGCAGTCATGCGTCTCGACGAAGGAGAGGTCGTCCAGCCCCAGCCCCGCATCGGCGAAGGCGCGCTGCCAGGCCTGGGCACCGGCCTCGAAGCGCGTCGGATCGCGGCGCGACAGCGGCAGGTAGTCGTTCACCTGCACCGCCGCGCGGAAGCGCACCGCGTTCTCCATGGCACAGGCGGTTTCCTCGTCGGCCAGGATCAGCGCCGCCGCGCCGTCGCTGACCAGGGAACAGTCCGTACGCTTCAGCGGCCCGGCGACATAGGGGTTCTTCTCCGAGACCGCGCGGCAGAACTCGAAGCCCAGGTCGCGCCGCATCTGCGCATAGGGATTGTCCACGCCGTTGCGATGGTTCTTGGCGGCGATCGCGGCCAGCGCATCAGTCTGGTCGCCGAAGCGCTGGAAGTAGTTCTCGGCGATGCGGCCGAAGACTCCGGCAAAGCCGCCCGGGATGTCGCCTTCCTCGCGGCGATAGGAGGCACCGAGCAGGTTGTCGCCCACCTGCGGCCCCGGCGTGGCGGTCATCTTCTCCACCCCGATCACCAGGGCCAGCCGGCCGCGCCCGGCGGCGATGAAGTCGCGCGCCGCGTAGATCGCCGCGGAACCGGAAGCGCAGGCGTTCTCGCAGCGCGTCGCCGGCTTGAAGCGCAGTTCCGGCACGCTCTGCATCGGCAGCGAGGCCGGGAAATCCTGCCGGCTGAAGCCGTTGTTGAACTGGCCGACAAAGACGGCATCCACCTCGGACGGGGCGATGCCCGCATCCGCGATGGCCGCGCCCGCCACGCGCGCGATCAGGCCTTCGGCATCCGGGTCCTCCAGCTTGCCGAAGGGGGAGTGCGCCCAGCCGACGATGCAGGCTTCAGTCATGGTTCTGTTTCCTCGCGGGATGGGCCGCCGGGCGACGCAGCGTGGCGGCAATGTTGGTGGCGCCGCTGGGGCGGGCGAGCAACTCGCTGACCCGCTTCGCCTCGGCGGCGAGAAGGGCCGCGATCTGCGGCCGCCGGGCATCGCCCAGGCGGCCATCGATGGCGGCGATGGATAGCGCCCCTTCGCAGCGCCCCTGCCGGTCCAGGATCGCCACGCCGGCGCCCCAGCTTCCGGCGGTGAGATGGCCCGGGTTGAAGGCGAAGCCCTCGGCACGCGTGCGGGCCACGGAGGCGCGCAGGATCTCCGGCGTGAAGCTGCGGTAGCGCTCCTCGGCGAATTCCGGGGCGCAGGCGGCGATCATCTCCTCGATCTCGTCGTCGGGCAGGGTGGCGAGGATCGCCAGGCTGCCGGCACCCACACCCAGCGGATGCCGGTCGCCCGCCTGCAGCACATGCGAGCGGATGGGGAAGGGGCCTTCCTCCCGGTGCAGGCAGGCCACGTGCCAGCCGCGCCGCACGGACAGGAAGGCGGTGTCCTCGCTCGCCTGCGCCAGCCGGAAGAGCGAGGGCAGGGCGGCGCGGTGGACGCCGTAGCGGTCCGCTGCCAGGGAGCCGATGACAAAGGCCTCGGGCCCGAGGTGGTAGCGCTCGCTGAGTCGGTCCTGTTCCACCAGCCCCTGGCGCTCCAGCCCGCGCAACAGGCGGTGGACCGTGGGCTTGCTGAGGCGGGAATGCTGGGTGAGATCGATCAGCCGCGCGCCCCGGCCGCCATGCCCGGCCACGAGGCGCAAGAGGCCGATGGCCCGCTCCAGGCTCTGCGTGCCGGACAGTTGCGCACGCTCAGGCATGGTGCAACGCAAAATATTCCAACATGTGGACCTTGGTTTCTCTTGGAAAAACACCGCTTCTCGGCTGAAAAACTATGTCTTATAGAAAAGTTCGTCAAAGCAAATTCGCGCTGTTCCTTTTGAGGTCCACTATACGGAACCAGGGTAACTTTCTTCCGGGACCTCCCGAGGCATGGACACGAAGTTGCCGGACCATGGGGCAGTAAGACCCCCGTCATGACCACGCTGTTATGGGGAAACCTTTCCAATGACATCCATCCCGCGCCGCTCCCTGCTCGCCGGCGCCTCCGCTCTGCCGCTCGTGGCCCTGTGGACACGCCCGTAAGCGCGGCGTGACCGCCCTTCTTGATCCGGTCTGCTGATGCCGCGAGGTAAGCCGTCGCGGAGGTATGGCGATGGCGCGATGGGTGGCGAACACGAGTGCCAGCACTGGTGCTAGCACTGGGGCGGTGGAGCGGGTGGAGATCGTCACTCGCGGCGCACGGCGGGACTACACGGCCGAGGAGAAGGCAGCGTTCCTGGCCGAGGCTTCCGAGCCGGGGGCACGGGTGCTGGAGGTGGCCCAGCGGCACGGCATCTCGCCGAGCCTGATCCACCGTTGGCGGCGCGAGGCCGAGGGCAGGCCGGTGAAACGCAAGACGGCCCCGCGCCCGCCGCAGCTGGTACCGCTGGTGGTTGGGCCAGGCGTCCCGGCCGCGGTGGCAGAGGCGGTCACGCCGGTGCGGGAGACGGTCGGGGCAGCGATCGAGGTTGTGCTGCGGAACGGCCGCGTGCTGCGGGTGGGGGGTGAGGCGGACGCGGCGGTGGTCGCCCGGCTGGCTGCGGCGCTGGAGGCGTGATCGCGCTCCCGGCGGGCGCACGCATCCTCCTCGCGACCCAGCCCGTGGACTTCCGCAAGGGGGCGCATGGCCTGGCGGCGCTGGCCGCCGAGATGCTGGGGCAGGATCCGTTCTCGGGCGTGGTCCTGGTGTTCCGCTCGCGCCGCGCGGACCGGATCAAGATCCTGGTTTGGGACGCATCCGGCCTCGTGCTGGTCTGGAAGCAGCTCGAGGGCAACGTGTTTCGCTGGCCGCCGATCGTCAATGGGGTGATGCGGCTCAGCCCAGTCGAGTTCGCGGCGCTGTTCGATGGCTTCGATTGGTCGCGCATGCAGACGCTGAAACGGATTCCCAGGCCGACCGCGGCTGCATAAGCTCGGCGTGCGATGCGCGCGGCCGACACCGAGACGGCGGACTTCCCGGACGACCCCGCGGCCCTGCGGGCGCTGCTCGCTGCGGCGTTGTCCCGGTGCGATGCGCTGGAGGCGGAGCGAGACGGCATCGCGGCCGAGCGTGACGCGCTGGCGGAGCGGAACGAACGGCTGCGCCACCTGCTGGAGAAGCTCCGGCGGATGCAGTTCGGCAAGCGGTCCGAGCGCCTGCCAGAGGATCAGCTCCACTTCGCGTTCGAGGAGCTTGAGGCCTCCATCGCCGAGGCCGCGGCCGAGGTGGCCAAGACCTCCCCCGAGCAGCGAGAGGGGACGATCAGGCGTCGCCGTGCCGGGCGCGGGCGGTTGCCCGCGCACCTGCCCCGCGTCGAGGTGGTGCTGGCGCCGGAGACAATGACCTGCCCCTGCTGCGACGGCGCGCTCGTCGAGATCGGGACCGACACGTCGGAGCGGCTGGACGTGATCCCGGCGAGGTTCCAAGTTCTCGTCACGCGCCGCCCGAAGTTCGCCTGCCGGGCCTGTCCCGGCACCGTGCTGCAGGCCTCGGCGCCACCCCGCCTGGTCGAGGGCGGGGTGCCGACGGAGGCCACCGTCGCCCACGTGCTGGTGTCGCGCTACGCCGACCACCTGCCCCTCTACCGCCAGTCCCAGATCCTGCTGCGGCAGGGGATCGAGATCGGGCGGGAGGTGCTGGCGGATTGGACCGGCACTGCGGCCCACGAGGTGCTGCCCGTCGTGCGCCGGATGCACGAGATCCTGCTCACCTCGCCGAAGCTGTTCGCCGACGAGACCACGATGCCGGTGCTCGACCCGGGGCGCGGCCAGACGAAGAAGGGCTACGCCTGGGCACTCGCGCGCGACGACCGGCCCTGGGGCGGGACGGACCCGCCTGCCGTGGTGTTCCACTACGCCCCGGGCCGCGGCGCCGAGCATGGCCGCGCGCTGCTCCGGAACTACGGCGGCATCCTCCAGTGCGATGGCTACGGCGTCTACAAGGCGATCGCCGCCGAGCGGAGCATGACGCTCGCGTTCTGTTGGTCGCACGTCCGTCGCGAGTTCATCCCGCTGGCGAAGGGCAAGACAGCGCCGATCGCGGCCGAAGCCCTGCGACGCATCGCCGCCCTCTACGCCATAGAGGCGGAGGTCAGGGGCAGCCTCCCGGAGGTCCGGCAGTCCGCCCGCCAGGCCAGGAGCCGCCCCCTTGCCGAGGAGCTGTTCGCCTGGCTACGGGAGGCCCTCGCGCGCCTGCCCGGCAGCAGCCCGACCGCGGAGGCGATCCGCTACGCTCTGAACCACCAGGACGGTCTCGTGCGGTTCCTCGACGATGGCCGGATCGAAATGGATAGCAACACCGTCGAACGCGCCATCCGACCGCTCTGCCTTTCCCGGAAAAACGCGCTGTTCGCCTCCGGTGACGACGGGGGCGCCCGCTGGGCGGCCGTCGCCTCCCTCGTGGAGACGTGCAAGCTCAATGGCGTCGACCCGCAGCGCTACCTCGCCGACCTGCTCACCCGGCTCGTCGGCGGCTGGCCCAATAGCCGCCTCGACGAACTCATGCCCTGGTGCTGGACCGCCACCGCCTCGGGCTGACCGTCAACCCAAAGCACCAAGGGCCTCGTGGCCGCGCTTACACACGCCCCTCACGGGCGGCGGAGTTCAGCTACAAGCTCGCGACGAACCTGCCGGCGACGCATCCGCTGAACACGCGCAACGCCGAGGCGGCGGAGAGGATCAAGGCTGCCACCGGCGGGCGGCTGGAGATCCAGCTCTTCCCCAACAGCCAGCTCGGCAACGACACGGACATGCTGAGCCAGGTGCGTTCCGGCGCGCTGGAATTCTTCACGCTATCCGGGCTGATCCTGTCCACGCTGGTGCCGCTCGCCGCCATCAACGGCGTCGGCTTCGCCTTCAAGGACAGCCAGCAGGTCTTCGCCGCCATGGATGGCGACCTGGGCAAGCTCATCCGGGCCGAGATCGCGAAGCGCAACATCATGGCCTTCGAGCATATCTTCGACAACGGCTACCGGCAGATCACCACCAGCACCAGGCCGATCCGCACGCCCGAGGACCTGCGCGGCATGAAGATCCGCGTGCCGGTCAGCCCGCTCTGGACCTCGATGTTCCGGGCCTTTGATGCCGCGCCGGCCTCGATCAACTTCAACGAGGTCTATTCGGCCCTGCAGACGAAGATCGTGGAAGGTCAGGAAAACCCGCTCGCCATCGTGGAGGCCGCCAAGCTCTACGAGGTGCAGAAATACTGCTCCGTCACCAACCACATGTGGGACGGCTTCTGGCTGCTGGCCAACCAGCGCGCCTTCTCCCGCCTGCCGAAGGACGTGCAGGAGGTCGCCTCGCGCGAATTCGCGCGGGCGGCGAAGGAGCAGCGGGAAGATGTGGCGAAGCTGAACGCGGAGCTGCGCGAGAAGCTCTCCACCGCCGGGCTGCAGTTCAACGACACCGACCCGAAGGCCTTCCGCGACGCGCTGCGCAAGGCCGGCTTCTATGCCGAGTGGAAGGGCAAGTTCGGTGACGCCGCCTGGAAGACCCTGGAGGATGCGGTGGGAGGGCTGGCATGAGTTCCATCGCGGATACGCCCGTGGCCACCTCCGGTGTCCCGGCGCTGGGCGGCATGGCGGCAGGCCTGCTGCCGCGCGTGGACCGGCTGCTGTGCCATCTGGTGGCCGTGCCGGCCGCGGTGATCGTGCTGGCGGAGATCGGCATCCTCCTCGCCGGGGTGGTGGCCCGCTTCGTCTTCCACCAGCCCATCATCTGGTCAGACGAGCTGGCCTCCATCCTCTTCCTCTGGCTGGCCATGCTGGGGGCGGTGATCGCCCTTCAGCGCGGCCAGCACATGCGGCTGACGGCGCTGGTCTCGAAGCGCTCCCCCTCCACCCAGGCGGCGATGCAGGCACTGGCGGTCGGCGCCGGGGCGCTGTTCCTGCTGCTGCTCCTGCCGCATGCCATGGAGTATGCGGAGGAGGAATGGTTCATCGAGACCCCCGCCCTGGGCTGGTCGAACATGGTGCGCGCCGCCGCCCTGCCGGTGGGCGTGGCGCTGATGCTCGTGACCTCGCTGCTGCGCCTGGCGCAGCACCGACTGCGGGACCTGCTGCTGGTCTGCGCCATCCTCGCCGTGCTGGCGGCGGCGCTCTGGCTCACCGCGCCGTTGCTGAAGGCGATGGGCCACGGCAATCTCGTGGTGTTCTTCGTCGTGCTGCTGATGGCCGGCGTGCTGTCCGGCGTGCCGATCGCCTTCTCCTTCGGTCTGGCGACGCTGGCCTATCTCGCCACCACCACCAGCGTGCCGCTGCTGGTGCTGGTCGGACGGATGGACGAGGGCATGAGCACCCTGATCCTGCTTGCCGTGCCGCTCTTCGTCTTTCTCGGCGCGCTCATCGAGATGACGGGCATGGCGGCGGCCATGGTGAACTTCCTGGCCTCGCTGCTCGGGCATGTGCGGGGCGGTCTGAACTACGTGCTGCTCGCTGCCATGTACCTCGTTTCCGGCATCTCCGGCGCCAAGGCGGCGGACATGGCGGCGGTGGCGCCCGTGCTGTTCCCCGAGATGAAGCGGCGCGGCTGCGACGAGGGGGAGATGATCTCCCTGCTCTCCGCGTCAGGGGCGATGAGCGAGACCATCCCGCCCTCGATCGTGCTGATCACCATCGGCTCCGTGACCGGCGTCTCCATCGCCGCGCTGTTCACCGGCGGACTGCTGCCGGCCTTCGTCCTGGCGCTGGTGCTGGCGCTGATCGCGTGGAAGCGTTCGCGCCACGAGGATATGAGCGGCGTGCGCAAGGCCAGCGCCCGCATGGTCGGCCGTGCGCTGCTGGTGGCCCTGCCGGCGCTGGCGCTGCCCTTCCTGATCCGCGCCGCGGTGGTGGAAGGCGTCGCCACGGCGACCGAGGTCTCCACCATCGGCATCGCCTATGGCGTGGTGGCCGGGCTGCTGCTCTATCGCCGCTTCGACTGGCGGCGCCTCTATCCGATGCTGGTGGACACGGCGGCGCTGTCGGGCTCGATCCTGCTGATCATCGGAACCGCGAGCTGCATGGCCTGGGCGCTCACGCAGTCCGGCTTCTCGCGCGACCTGGCGCAGCTGATGGGGTCGCTGCCCGGGGGCGCCATCGGCTTCATGGCCGTGTCGATCCTGGCCTTCATGATCCTGGGCAGCGTGCTGGAGGGCATTCCCGCCATCGTGCTGTTCGGGCCGCTGCTGTTCCCCATCGCGCGGAGCATGGGCATCCACGACGTGCATTACTCGATGGTGGTGATCCTGGCGATGGGCCTCGGCCTTTTCGCGCCGCCCTTCGGCGTCGGCTACTACGCCGCCTGCGCCATCGGCAAGGTCAGCCCGGATGCGGGCATGCGGAAGATCTGGCCCTACATGGGCGCGCTGCTGCTGGGCACCATCCTCGTCGCCGCCGTGCCCTGGATCTCGATCGGCTTCCTGGGAGGAAAATGAGCATGCGGAACCGTCTCGAAGGCAAGGTCGCCATCGTCACCGGCGGGCTCTCGGGCATCGGCGATGCCATCGCGCGCCGTCTCCTGGAGGAAGGCGCCAGGGTCATCGCCGCGGACCTGTCGGCCAGTACGGAGCGCCTCTCCGGCCAGGACATCGACCCGGTCCGGACGGATGTCTCCGACCCGGAGCAGGTGCGGGACCTGGTGGCCCAGGTCATGGACCGGCATGGACGCCTGGACTGCCTGGTCAACTCGGCCGGGACCGGCACGGAGCGGGACTTCCTCGACACGCCCGTCGAGCTCTTCGACCGCATCGTCGCGGTCAACCTGCGCGGCACCTTCGTGGTCGGGCAGGCCTGCGCCCGCGCGATGCGCGAGGGCGGTGGCGGGTCCATCGTGAACATCGCCAGCGTCTCGGGCATGACCGGCAACTTCCACCGCTCCGCCTATGGCGCCTCCAAGGGCGGCGTGGTCACGCTGAGCAAGGTGATGGCGGTCGATCTCGCCGCCAGCGGCATCCGCGTGAATGTCCTGGCGCCCGGGCCGGTGGACACGCCGCTGGTGCGCCGGATGCATTCATCGGAAAGCCGCGCCAAATGGGCGCAGCGCACGCCGCTGGGCCGCTACGCGCAGCCGGAGGAGATGGCGGGGGCCGCGGCCTTCCTCTGCTCGGAGGATGCCAGCTACATCACGGGGCATGTACTTGCGGTGGACGGCGGCTTCCTGGGCGCGGGCCTGACCGCGGCCTGAGCACGGGCCGGGGGAGCGTCCTTTCTCCGGTGCGGCTACCGGCCCTGCTCCCGCCCGGCCAGGAAGTCCCGCGCGAAATCCAGGAAGCGCGCGGTCACGGCGCTGTGGTCGGGCCGGCGGATCATCTGGACATCCGCCACCAGCGGCGCATCGGCAAGCGGGCGATAGAGGACGCCCTGGCGCGACAGCAGAGTCACGCTTTCCGGCACCAGGGCGATGCCGAAGCCCGCGGCCACGAGGCCGGGCAGGGAATGGGCCTCCACCACCTGCTGCGAGATGCGGGGCGTGAAGCCCGACGCGATGCAGGCATCCCGCAGATAGGAGGCGAAGCGCGAATCCCGCAAGCGCAGGAAGACCAGCCTTTCCTCCCGCAGCTCCGCGAGGCGCAGGCCCTCGCGCGCCGCCAGCGGATGGTCGTCCCGCAGCGCCACGCAGACCCCCTCCGCCCAGGCACGCTCCGCAACCAGCGTGTCATCCTCGCGCGGCCAGCGCTGGAAGCTGAGATCGACGCGGCGGGCATGCAGGGCCTCCTGCTGTTCCTGGGGCGGCATCTCGTGCAGCCGCACCTCCACCTCGGGAAACCGCGCCTCGAAGCCCGCCACGAGGGAGGCGAGGGGCCCCAGCAGGACCGAACCCGTCAGGGCGATGTCGAGGCGGCCCCGCCGGCCCTGGCCAATGGCGCGCGCCTGCCCGGCCGCTTCCTCCGCCTGGGCGAGGATGGCGCGGGCCTGGAGCAGGAAGGCTTCCCCCGCGTCGGTCAGCTCGACCTTGCGGCTGTTCCGGCGCAGCAGCCGCGTCTCCAGCTCGTGCTCCAGGTCCCGGACCTGCTGGCTGAGCGGGGGCTGCGACAGGCCCAGCCGGGCGGCGGCGGCGGTGAAGCTCAGGGCCTCGGCCACCGCCACGAAGTAGCGCAGGTGTCGCAGTTCCATGCTGGGTTATCCGGGCCGGCGGAGGCTGGCGTATCGATAGGCAGGACGACTGGATCAAGTCCGATAATATATTGGCCCTATCGTCCCGTTTCGTCCAACCTGCCGTGCCATGAAGGATCGGGCAGGCTTCGCCCGAGGCGAGGCAGCCAGGGGAGCCGGGACCGGCATGAGTCAGGACATCGCGCGCAGGATGCCGGCCGGGCCGGGCGACGAGGCTGCCCCGGCTTCCAGGCTCATGCGGCGCCTGGATGCGCTCTGCCGCTTCTCGTCCGGGGAGAGCGGCCTCACCCGCCTCTACCTCACGCCGGAACATCGCGCCGCCGCTGAGCAGGTCGCGGCCTGGATGCGGGAGGCCGGGATGACGGTCTCGCTCGATGCCGCCGCCACCGTGGTTGGCCGCTACGAGGGGCGGGAGCCGGGCCTGCCCGCCCTGTTGCTCGGTTCGCATATCGACACGGTGCGCGATGCCGGGCGCTATGACGGCATGCTCGGGGTGCTGGTGGCCATCGAGGCCGTGGCGGCCCTGCACGCCGCCGGACGGCGCCTGCCCTTCGCCCTGGAGGTCCTGGCCTTTGGCGACGAGGAGGGTGTGCGCTTCCCCGTGACGCTGACTGGCTCGCGCGCCGTCGCGGGCGGCTTCGACCCCTCGGCGCTGGAAAGCCGCGACGCGGAAGGGGTGAGCCTGCGCGAGGCGCTGCACCGTTTCGGTGCCGATCCCGCGGCCATCCCCGCCCTGGCGCGCCGCCCGGACCAGGTCCTGGCCTATCTGGAGGTCCATATCGAGCAGGGGCCGGTGCTGGAGACCGAGGGCTTGCCCACCGGCATCGTGACCGCGATCAACGGCGCCACGCGCTTCGTGGCCGAGATCGGCGGCACCGCCGGCCATGCCGGCACCGTGCCGATGCATCTGCGCCGCGACGCGGTGGCGGCCATGGCGGAGATGGTGCTTGCGGTGGAACGTCTGGCGCTGGAGGAGCCGGACCTCGTCGCGACGGTCGGGCAGGTCACGGCCAGCCCCGGCGCCGTGAACGTCATCGCCGCCGGCGCCCGCTTCACCATCGACCTCCGCAGCCCCCGCGACGCCCTGCGGCACGCGGCGAGCGGGCGGTTGCGCGACGAGCTGTCCGCGATCGCGGCGCGCCGGGGCGTGACCCTGTCGCTGCGGCCGACCTATGACGAGGCCGCCGCCCCCTGCGACCCGGCGCTGATCGAGGCGCTGGAAGGCGCCAGCCTCCGCTGCGGCCTCCGCCCGTTCCGGCTGCCGAGCGGCGCGGGCCATGACGGGCTGGCCATGGCGCGCCTGTGCCCCATCGGCATGATCTTCGTTCGCTGCGAGGGCGGCATCAGCCATCATCCGGCCGAGGCGATCGCGGAAGCCGATGCCCTGGCCGCGCTGCGCCTGCTCCTCGAAACCCTGCAGCACCTCCAACCCCGGACTTTCCAGAGAACATGATGTCCCACCAGGATTCGATCCGCGCCTTCCTCGACGGGGAACAGGGCGCCCAGGCGGATTTCCTCGCCGAGCTGGTCAGGATGCCCTCCGACAACCCGCCGGGCGACTGCCGCCCGCATGCCGGGCGCACCGCGGAACTGCTGCGCGCCCTCGGCTACGAGGTGGAGCTGCACGCCGTGCCGGAGGCGCTGGTGCGGGCCCATGGCATGATCAGCGTCACCAACCTCGTGGTGCGGCGCCGCTTCGGCTCGGGCGAGGGGCCGGTGATCGCCCTCAACGCCCATGGCGACGTCGTGCCGCCCGGCGAGGGCTGGACCCGCGACCCCTATGGCGCCGAGGTGGTGGATGGCTGGATGTATGGCCGCGGCGTCGCCGTGTCGAAATCCGACTTCGCCACCTATGTCTGGGCGCTCCGGGCGCTGGAAGCCTCGGGCGCACCGCTGTCCGGCACGGTGGAGCTGCACCTGACCTATGACGAGGAGGCGGGCGGCGAGGTCGGGCCGGGCTTCCTGCTGAGCGAAGGCATCACCAAGCCCGATCTCGTGCTCAGCGCCGGCTTCTCCTACAACGTGGTCACCGCCCATAACGGCTGCCTGCACCTGGAGGTGGAGGTGAACGGCCGCTCCGCCCATGCCGCCATGCCCTTCACCGGCGTGGATGCGCTGGAGGCCGCCACGGCGATCCTCTCGGCCCTCTACGACTGGCGGAAGGGGCTGGCGGCGAAGACGTCGGACATCGCGGGCATCGGCTCGCCGCAACTCACGGTCGGGCTGATCAAGGGCGGCATCAACACCAATGTCGTGCCCGATCGCGTCACCCTTCGGCTCGACCGCCGCATGATCCCCGAGGAGAACCCGGCCGAGGCGGAGGCCGAACTGCGCCAGGTTATCGCCGATGCCGCGGCGGCCTTCCCGAAGGCCCGGGTCGAGGTGCGCCGCATCCTGCTGGCCGAGCCGCTGAAGCCGCTGCCTGGCGGCGAGCGGCTGGTCGAGGCCCTGTGCCGCCATGCCAGCCAGGTCATGGGCGAGCCGATCACCGCCAAGGGCGTCCCGCTCTACACCGATGCGCGCCTCTATTCAGCCCATGGCATCCCGTCCGCACTCTATGGCGCCGGGCCGAGGACCATCGAGGACGCCAATGCCCACCGTGCCGACGAGCGGCTGCCGCTCAGCGACCTGCGCAAGGCAACCGAGGTGGTGGCGCTGACCCTGGCGGAACTGCTGGCCGCCTGACGGTGCGGGCGCGGGGCGCCGCCGCACGCCCCGCCGGTCCTGAGCGCCCCCCCCCGGCTTCAGGCCGCGCCGTGACTCGCGGGCCCTGGTGCCTGGGCATCACACGGCTCCAGGCGCCAGTCCACGGGCTCCAGCCCCTTCGACGCCAGGAAGTCGTTGACCCTGGAAAAGGGTCGGGAGCCGAAGAAGCCGCGATAGGCGGAAAGCGGCGAGGGGTGCTCCGACTGGTGGAGCAGGTGCCGGGTGCCATCCAGCAAGGGCGCCCGCCGCCGTGCATCGTTGCCCCAGAGGATGAAGGCCGTGGGAACGGGCCGTGCGTTCACGGCGGCCAGGACATGGTCCGTGAAGCGGTGCCAGCCGGAACGGGCATGGCTGCCGGGACGCCCTTCCTCCACGGTCAGGGCGGTGTTGAGCAGCAGCACGCCGGCATCGGCCCAGGCGGTCAGGCAGCCATGCGGCGGGGGCCGTAGGCCGAGATCGCCCTCCAGCTCCTTGTGGATGTTCCGCAGGGACGGGGGCACCCGCACGCCCGGCGGCACGGAGAAGGAGAGGCCCATGGCCTGTCCCGGCCTGTGATAGGGGTCCTGGCCGAGGATGACGGCCTTCACCGCGTCCAGGGGAGTCCGCTTCAGCGCCGCGAAGATGCGCTCCGGCTCCGGAAAGACGGTTTTGCCCGCAGCCGCCTCGGCCTGGAGGAAACCCGCGAGCGCCCGCATGTAGGGCGTGTCGAACTCGGCCCCTATGGTGGCCCGCCAGGATTCCGGCAGCGCCGCGCGGGCCTCCGCCCAGGGGGAATCTTCCCCCGTATCCATCCGGCCTGCGGCCATGCCGTGACCTCTCCCGATTGCGCCTTGGCCCATATCGGCCAAAGTGGCCGGCGAGGCCATCCGCCGCGTCGCATGACCGCCTTCCCGGCTCAGCGCGCCGCCTCCTGCGATACGCTGATGAGTTCCGTGCCCACCGGTGTCGGCGGCTGTACGCGGAATTCCTCCTTCCGCGCCGGGGCGGCCTGCCGCCTCATCCGCCAGACGCCGCAGAAGGCGATCAGCAGCTGTGCCAGCACCGTCATCCACAACAGGCTGCGCGGCCCGAAGGCCGACATCGCCGCCCCGATCGCCAGCGGCCCTATGGCCGCGCCGGCCCCCTGGACGAGCAGCATCCCGCCCGAGGCAGCCACGAATTCCTCCGGCCGGACGGAATCGTTCACATGGGCCAGCACCACGCTGTAGGTCGGCACCACCAGCCCGCCGAAAACGAAGACCAGACCGAAATACACCCAGGCCGAGGCACCGGAGGGCGTGAACAGCGCCATGGTGCCCAGCACGGCGACGGCGACGAGCGCGATGACCACCACCAGCAACCGGCGGTCGATCCGGTCCGACAGCAGGCCAAGCGGCCAGGTCATGGCCGCTGCGCCCAGCGCGCCCGCGGCCATGAAGATCGCGATGCCCTGCTGTCCCATCCCGATGGACTGCGCCAACAGGGGGCCGAGCGAGAAGAAGGAGCCGGCGCTGATACCGCAAAGGAAGGCCGCGACCAGCCCGAAGGGTGCCTGGGCATGAAGCCGGAACAGATCGATCCGCACCGGCTGGGCCGGCAGCGGCGGCGCCTTGGCCTGGGACAGCGTGACGGGCAGGACCGCGACGGTCAGGACGACCGACACCACGGCGAAGAGTGCGTAGCCGCCCGGATCGGCGACCGGCAGCAAGAGCTGGCCGACGACGCCCGCGACCAGCCCGGTCATGCCGTAGATGGAGAGGATCTGGCCGCGCACCTCATTGACGGCGGCGCCGTTCAGCCAGCTTTCCACCACCATGAACAGCCCGGCGAAACAGAAGCCGGTCAGCATGCGGGCGATGACCCAGGCCGTGGGATCGATCCAGAGCAGATGGATCAGCGGCACCATCGAGGCCGTCGAGGCGAGCGCGGCAAAGCTGCGGATCTTTCCGACGCGCAGGATCAGCCGGCTGGCGACGAGCGAGCCGATCATGAGGCCGGCGGAGAAGGCGCCGCCGACCAGGCCGATCACCGTGGGCGGGAAGCCTTCCATGCCGCCGCGCACGGCCAGAAGCGTGCCTTGCAGCGTGTTCCCCATTTGCAGCAGGCCAAAGCCCGCGAGCAGGGCAACGACCACCGACAGGGTTGAGGCGAAGGGGACTTTCTGCATGGCGGCATGCTTAACACGAGGCGGCCGGATGACGGCCACCGGCCGCTCCGGTTCCCGATTTATTTGACATAACAAATATTATCGAAACTCTGTGTGCAGCCGCCAGGCTCGTCCCGCGCTTCGGCTGGCGACGCCCCCTCTGCCCCACCCAGCACCAAGTTGTGGCTCCTGCATCACAGCGTGTTCAACTTCCACGCGTCGTGCAATGCGGCACGGGAATCCGCGACTCCGATGCTAGGGTGGAAGCCATTGCAACAGGCCCACCCGGCACCCGGGCGGCCAAGCGAGTGTCGATGGCCACCTCGTCGCGTCACTTTTCCTCTCTCCAACCCGGTTTGGCTTCTCCAACTGCCTCCCTGGGCCTCCCCAGGCCGGGATGGGCGCTGGCGCTCGTTCTGGCGGGCTGCACGCCATCCGTGGCGCAGCCGTCAGGAGGCTTCGCCGCGGCCGCGCCACCGGGCTTTCCGACGGTGGCCCCGCCCGCCGCCTCCCCGCAGTTGCCGCCCGGGACAGGTCCGGCCGTCTTTCCGCTCCCGCTGCCCGACGTGCCGGCACCCTCCGTTCCAGCGGACCCGCCATCCCTTTCCGCCGCAGCTACGGAAGCCGAGATCACCCGGCTCAGGGCGGATTTCGCCCGCGAGGTGCCGTCACGGCTGACCACGCCAGCACCGGGCGAAGCCCTGATGCCGCAACGCGCCGCCGCAGTGGTGGCGGCCAGCGGAAAGCTCGTCATCGACCGCCCGCAACTGGCCGTGGTCGTGGACCGGAACCCACGCGTGCAGGTCCTGTGGCTGGTGGTGGTCCGGCCCGATGCCGCCTGGGCCGTGATCGGCCGTTCCCGGATCTCTACCGGGGAGACGAACCACTTCGACCACTACATCACGCCGGTCGGCGTCTTCCTCAACACGGACGCGATCCTGGGCTTCCGCGCGCAGGGCACCTTCAATGAGAACCACATCCGCGGCTATGGCGTGAAGGGTATGCGGGTCTGGGATTTCGGCTGGCAGTCGGCCGAGAAAGGTTGGCGCGCCGATCGGGAGCGGGGCGATATCCGGCTGGAGATGCACGCCACCGATCCGGACCGGCTGGAGCGGAGGCTGGGGCGGCCGGACAGCCAGGGCTGCGTGCGCATCCCGGCGGCGCTGAACCGCTTCTTCGACCGGCGCGGCGTGATCGACCGCGACTATGAGCGGGCGGCGGTGGAGGACATCCGCTTCCGGGCGCTTCTACTGCCCGATCGCAACCCGTCGCCCCTGGCCGGGCGTGCGATGATCGTGATCGACTCCGCACTACCTCTCACCACTTCCCCGGCGAGCGGAAAAGTGGCCGGTCTTCCGTAATGCCAGCACGCAAGTGTCCTGACATGTCTCAGCATTGTCAGGCCGTTTGCGTGCTGGCTGAACAGATGGCCCTGCCACTTCATCGCAGGCTTCGTCCAGCAGCAACCGGATGCTGCCGCTGCAGAAGCGCCCCAGAACCTACTTCTCCATCTGAGGAATTACTGATAAAAGGCTGATACTAAAATAAAAACTTCTCGTATTCCAGGAGCGGCGTTGGTCACATCGGCTTCTGCAGGAAGGTTCAGCCGCCCTCCTGGCGCAGCACATGCTTCTGCAGCTTCCCCGACGCCGTACGCGGCAAGCTCTCCACCACGATGAACTCCTTGGGGATCTTGTAGCGGGCGAGGTGTGACTCACAGTGTGCGATCAGGCTCCGCACCGGGATGTCCCGCCCGGATCGGGGCACGATGAAGGCGCGGCCCACCTCCCCCCAGGTGGCATCCGCCACGCCGATCACCGCGACATCCTGCACGTCCGGATGCTCGCCGAGCGCATTCTCGACCTCGGCCGGATAGACGTTCTCGCCGCCGGAGATGAACATGTCCTTGCGGCGGTCCACCAGGGTGACATAGCCGTCCTCGTCGCGGCGGCCGATATCGCCCGTGCGGAACCAGCCGTCCTCGGTGAAGGCGCGGCGCGTCTCCTCCGGCCGGTTCCAGTAGCCGGGCGTGATGCTCGGGCCGGACAGGAGCAGCTCGCCCGCCTCCCCGGCCGGCACGTCCCGCCCCGCCTCGTCCACAAGGCGGCACCCGATCATCGGGGCGGGCAGGCCGGCCGCGCCGGCCTTCGCGGCGATCAGCTTGGGCTCGATCGGCATGCCCAGCACCGTGCCGGCCTCGGTCATGCCGAAGCCATCGACCATGGGCACACCCTGTTCGAGCCACCAGCGGATATCCGCCGCCGGGTTCGGGGCGCCACCGGTGAAGAGCGCGGTGAGCGAGCGCCAGCGGCCCGGGTCGAAATTCGCCTGCTCGCGCAGGCGCTTCGCCATCTGCGGGACGCAGAAATAGTGCGTGGCCCCCAGGTCCGGGTCGCCCAGACGGTCATTGGTGGCAACGGGGTCGAAGCCGGGCGAGACCAGCATCGACCCGCCCGCCAGCAGCGGCGCGCGGAAGCTGGTGATCAGCCCGATGATGTGGAACATCGGGGAATCGCAGAGAAAGACGCTGCGGTGGCTGACACGCCCCAGCACGCCGAAATTCACCGCCGTGGCCAGGGCATTGGCCTCGGTGATGATGACGCCCTTCGGACGGCCGGAGGTGCCGGAGGTGTAGAGGATGATCGACGGCGCCCCGGCATCCGGCAGGGGCGCCATTGGCGCCGGCGGGCTGTCCTCCGCCCGCGCCACCAGTTCCGCCAGCGGGATGGGGCGGCCATCCGGCAGGGGGATGGCACCCTCGTCGCTGTCATGCACCAGCAGCGACGGCTGGCAGTCGTCGAGGATCGCCTCCACCTCCACCCGCGACAGGCGCCAGTTCAGCGGCACGAAGATCAATCCGCGGCGCATGCAGGCCTGTTGCAGGATCACCAGATCGGCGCTGTTGCGCGCCAGCACCGCCACGCGCTGCCCGGCCTGGAGGCCGAGCTGCGCGGCAAGCACCGTGGCCATGCGCTGGATCACCACGTGCAGCGCCGCATAGGTCCAGTGCCGGCCCGTGGCGAGGTCGGTGCAGGCGGGGCGCTCCGGCTGCAGGCGCGCGTGCAGCGCCACCGGATCCGGCGAGGTCCGGAGAGGCATGGATCTTTCTCCCTGATTCCTGGACGGCCTGTTGCTCAGGCTTCGCCGCGGTTCTTGTCGTAGGCGCCGAGGCCGGGCTTGTAGCTCTTCTCGTCGATGAACTGCCGGATGCCTTCCTTGCGGCCGGTGTTGTCGTGGGAGTTGGCCGCCTCCTGGGCGCGGACGAGATAGTCCTCCGCGTTCTCGTAGGTCATCTCGGACACACGGCGGACCGCGTCCTTGGTCGCCTTCAGCGCCACCGGGTTCTTCTGCAGCAGCGTCCGCGCCACTTCCGTGACACGCTCGCGAAGCTGCGCCAGCGGCACGCTCTCGTTCACCAGCTTCCATTCGGCGGCCTTGCGCCCGTCGATCAGCTCGCCGGTCAGGGCATGGTACATGGCGTCGCGGAAGGACAGCAGGTCCACCACCACCTTGGTGGCGCCGCCGCCCGGCAGGATACCCCAGTTGATCTCCGAAAGCGCGAACTTCGCCTCATCCGCGGCGAAGGCGAGGTCGCAGGCGAAGAGCGGGCCATAGCCGCCGCCGAAGCACCAGCCGTTGACCATGGCGATGGTCGGCTTCTGGTACCAGCGCAGCCGGCGCCACCAGCCATAGGACTCACGCTGCGAGCGCCGGACGGCGCCGAGCCCCTGCGCCTCGGTCTCGCGGAAATACTCCTTCAGGTCCATGCCCGCCGACCAGGCCGTGCCCTCGCCCGTCAGGACCAGAACGCCGACATCGTCGCGGAACTCCAGCTCGTCGAGCACCTCCATCATACGGCGGTTCAGCGCCGGGCTCATGCAGTTGCGCTTCTCCGGACGGTTGAAGCGCACCCAGGCAATGCCGCCTTCGACATCGAAGGCGACCGTGCTGTCGTGACCCTGTTCCATGGCAATCTTCCTCCTTCTCGTGGATGTCAGATCGGGAAATGGCCGGGCTGGGTCTCGACGGTGATCCAGCGCAGCTCCGTGAACTCGGCGATGCCCGCCTTGCCGCCGAAGCGGCCATAGCCGGACGCCCCCGTGCCACCGAACGGCATCTGCGCCTCGTCATGCACGGTGGCGCCGTTGACATGGCAGATGCCGCTGCGGATGCGGCGCGCTACGCGAAGGCCACGCGCCGCATCACGCGTGAAGACCGCCGCGGAAAGGCCGTACTCGCTGTCATTGGCGAGGCGGATCGCATCCTCCTCGTCCTTCGCGCGCAGGATGGCGACGACCGGTCCGAAGCTCTCCTCGGCATAGAGCTTCATGCCGCTGGTCACGCCGTCCACCACGGTGGCAGGCATCAGCACGCCCTCGGCCTCGCCGCCGGTGAGCCGGCGCGCGCCCTGCGCGACCGCATCCTGCACCAGGGCCTGCACATGCTCGACCGTCCGCCGGTCCACCACCGCGCCCAGCGGCGCCCGCCCCTCGCGCGGATCGCCGGCCACCAGCGTCGCCGCCTTGGCGCGGAAACGCTCCAGGAAGGCCTCGGCCACGGTTTCCACGACGATGATCCGCTCGGTGGACATGCAGATCTGGCCCTGGTTGAAGAAGGCACCGAAGGCCGCGGCCTTCACCGCCTCGTCCAGGTCGGCATCCTCCAGCACCAGCAGCGGCGCCTTGCCGCCCAGTTCGAGCAGCACGGGCTTCAGGTTGCGCGCGGCGCGCTCCGCGATGATCCGCCCGACCTTGGTGGAGCCGGTGAAGTTGATGCGCCGCACGGCGGGATGGTCGATCAGCGCGCCGACCACCTCCCCCGCATCCTCCGGCGCGTTGGTGACGAGGTTGACGGTGCCCGCGGGCAGCCCCGCCTCCTCCAGTGCCCGGATGATCAGCGCATGGGTGCGTGGGCAGGTCTCGGAGGCCTTCAGCACCACCGTGTTGCCACAGGCCAGCGGCGTGGCGACGGCGCGCGTGGCCAGAATGACCGGCGCGTTCCAGGGCGCGATGCCCAGCACCACGCCCGCCGGCTCGCGGATGGCCATGGACAGGCAGCCGGGCTTGTCGGAAGGGATCACCTCGCCCGCCACCTGCGTCGTCAGCGCCGCCGCCTCGCGCAGCATCCCGGCGGCGAGCATGACATTGAAGCGCGCCCAACTTTCCGTCGCGCCGGTCTCCTCCATCATCGCCGTGACGAATTCCCCGGCCTTCGCGGCCACGGCGTCCGCGGCCTTCAGCAGCAGCAGGCGGCGGGCGCCCGGCCCGGTCTCGGCCCAGCCGGGCAGGGCCCGCGCGGCGGCCTCGGCGGCTTCCCGGGCATCCGCCGCCTTCGCGGCGACGGCGCGTGTCGCGACCTCGCCCGTCACCGGGTTGCGCCGCTCGAACCATTGCCCTTCCGCAGCCGGCCGTTCCTCGCCCGCGATCCGCAGGAACACGGCGTCATTGCGCTGCATGTCGACCTCCCCATAGCCAGCAAGTTTCAATAGTTATGTCTCATAACATTTTCGCCTTGACAAGCGCCGATCGGGAACCGCCTCATGGGTCATGGGCGGAATCAGGGTTCGCAGGCGTGGCAAGGCTGCGGCGCGGGAAGGCGCACGGGAGGATGAGAAGCTCGGGGAGCTGGTCGGCTACAATCTGCGCCGCGCCTGGTCGTATGCGCTCAGCGACTTCGTCGTGGAATTCGCGGATAACGGGCTGCGCCCGGTTCCCTATGGCATGCTCGCCACCATCGCGGAGCGGCCGGGCATCACCGCGACGGAGCTCTGCCGTCTCCTCGGCATGAAGCGCGCCAACACGGCGCCGCTGATCAACGAGATGGAGGAACAAGGGCTGGTCGAGCGCGTGGCGTACAAGGAAGACCGGCGCATCCAGCACCTCTTCCTGAGCGCCTCCGCGAAAGCCGCCATGCCCCGGATCCAGGCGCGGATCAGGCAGCACGAGGACCGTTTCCTGCACCGCCTGACGGAAGCGGAGCGGGTCACACTGCTCGACCTGCTGCAACGCATCTGGAAGGACGAGGAAGGCTAAGGCGGTCCCGCTCCGGGACCGCGCAGGACGGGCAGCCGCGCGGCGGCCTGCCCGGAGGCTGCGGGATGGCTGGGCTCGGTCGCCGGGCGAGGTGCTCGTGGACATCGTGCCGATCGCCGTCCCGGGCAGCCTGTCCGCCTATGTCCAGGTGGGGCGGCGGGCCTCGGCTACCACGCTGCAACCGGCCAGAGCCGCATGAGTCATGGAGCGGGAGGTGCCGCAAACTGCGGTGCCGGGCCCAGGGATCGCTCCGGACCCGTCAGCCGCCGGCCCGTGGCCCGGCATAGAGGGCGCGCGGGCGGATCAACCGGCCGTCGGCGCGCTGTTCCAACGCATGTGCGATCCAGCCGACCGTCCTGCCGGTGGCGAAGATGCCGAGCCCGCCTCCCGCTGGCAGAGGCAGGCATTCCTCCATCAGCGCCAGGGCGACGTCGACGGTCGGCCGGAGCCCGGTCAGGGCCTCGGCCGCCCGGATCATCGCCCGCCAGGACTTGGGGACCGGAAAGCCGTCCAGCAGCGCCATGGCCCGTGGGTCCCCCTGCGGGTAGAGGCGGTGGCCAAAGCCCGGGATCTCCTCCCCCCGGGCGAGCCGTGCGCCGAGGGCCCTGACCGGATCGCGCCGCACCTCCGGGTCCGCCGCCAGGGCGCGGACGCGGTCGGTCATGCCGCCATGCCGGGGCCCGGACAGGGCAGCGAGGCCGGCCAGCACGCAGGCGGCCAGGGAAGCGCCGGTGGAGGCGACAACCCGCGCGGCATAGGCGGAGGCGTTCAGCTCGTGGTCGGCGCAGAGCACCAGGGCCCGGCGCAGCAGGTCCCTGCCCCGGCCGTCGAGTCTCCAGGCGGCACCCAGCCGGTCATGCGCGGCCACGCCATTCCTGCCCTCACCCTCCTCGCCCTCACCCTCCTCGCCCTCCCCGGCCACCGCCTGCGCCACGAGGCCCAGCAGCCGGGCCGCGCCCGCCGCGATCCGGGGCGGGTGCAGCGCCCAGTCGCTGCGGGCCGCCTCGGCGGCCAGCGCGCGCAGGGCCCGTTCGAGCGGCCGTTCCCCCGCCGGGGGAGGTTCCTCCGGCGGGATGGAGAGGGCGACCGGGACGCCCCAGAGCAGGGCGGCCACCTCCTCCAGCGAAATCTGCCGCGACAGGGCGACCGCGTCCTGGCCGCGATAGCGGAAGCCGCCGCCATCGATCAGCGTCAGCGAGGAGCGCAGCACCGGCTCCCCCCAGTCGGTGGTGGAGGCGGCGATGTCCCGCCGCGCCCGCCCTCGCCCCCGCCGTTCCAGCAGCAGGGCCACGTCCTGCGCGTCATAAAGGCTGCGCCGGGGATCGCCAGGCGCCGCGACGGCGCGGACCAAGCCACGGCTCACATAGCTGTAGAGGGTCTGCCGCGAGACGCCGAGGCGCGCCGTGGCCTCCTGGGCGGTCAGACAAGGGCTGGCGGGTTCGGTGATGTTGATCATCTCGATCAAGATTGACGGCAACCCCTGCCGCGATCCTCCTTGCCGCGTCAAGCGCAGGAGATGCGGATGCCCGCGACGCCGCCGGAACGGGAAAAGATCCTCGCCAGCTTCGCCCGGCAGATCGGCTGGTGCGACAGTCTTGGCTCGCCCTTCACCGCCGGGCTGTTGCGCCTGCTGGCTGCGGATCTCGCCGCGGGCGGCCCCACCGCCGCGCTGGTGGACCACTGGCCCGGCGACCCGGTGGCCGATGCGCTGCCACTGCGGCTGGCGGGCGCGCTGCACGCCCTGGTGCTGAGCGGCGCGGCGCCGGAACTCGCCGCCACCTATCCGCCGCGGGCGGGAGCGGGGCCTGAACGGCTCGGCCCCGTGCTTCCAGGGGTGCTGGCGGCGCATCGCGCCTTCATCGGGGGCTTCCTGGCCTCGCCGCCGCAGACCAACGAGGTCGGGCGATCGGGCGTGCTGCTCGGCGGCTTCCTGCGGATCGCGCGGGACACCGGTCTGCCGCTGGCCCTGCTGGAGATCGGCGCCAGCGCCGGCCTCAACACGGTGTGGGACCGCTTCCACTACCGCCTGGGCGGGGCGTCATGGGGCGATCCCGCCAGCCCCGTGCATCTGGCCCCGGCTTGGGAAGGCGGGCTGCCGCCGCTGGATGCGCCGCTGCGCGTGGCGTCGCGCCGGGCCTGCGACCTTTCGCCGATCGACCTGGAGGATTCGGCCCAGCGCCTCCGCCTGCGCGCCTATGTCTGGGCGGACCAGCGCGAGCGCCTGGCCCGGCTGGAAGGCGCCATCGCCGTGGCGCGGGCAGCCGGGCAGCGCGTGGAACGGGCCGATGCGGCTCCCTGGGTCCGGGCGCACCTGGCTGAAGCGGAGACCGGGTGCGCCACCATCCTGTACCATTCCATCATGTGGCAATACATGCCCAGGGAGACGCGCGAGAGCATCGCCGGGACGCTGCGGGAACGCGGTGCGCGCGCCACCCCGGAGGCGCCGCTCGCCTGGCTCCGCTTCGAGCCGCCCACTCCGGAGGCCCGGCCGGAGCTGCGGCTGACCCTCTGGCCGGGCGGCGCGGAGCACCGGCTCGCTACCGCGCAGGCCCATGGCAGCCAGGTGACCTGGCTGGACGGCGGGGCATAACGGACAGGGGAACCGGCGCGGAACAGGGCACGCTCCGGAATGGTGGCCCGAGTGCTGACGTCCGAACACCGGACCCCTGGCCGTGACAAGGCTTGCGGCGGCTGATACGCATGCGGCCATCCATGCGCCAGGTCCGCCGCCCTCTCCTGAGCCTTGTGGCCGTGCTGCTTCTCCTACAGTGGTCGGCGGCGCTGCCTTCCTGTCTCCGCCCCTTCACGGGTACGGCTGCGGCGCAGCTCGTGGAGCTGTGCAGCCCTTCCGGCCTCCATCGCACCATCCTGGTGGGACCGGACGGCAAGGAGGCTCCGAAGGCAAGCCTGCATCCGGGCTGCCCGATGTGCCAGCATGCGGGGGTCGCGCTCCCGCCCGCCCCTCCGGTCGCCATGATCCGGCCCGCTGGCTTCGTGGTGGTCGCGCATGACGTCGCCCTGCCCGGCCTGCCGCCAATCCCGCCACGCGGCCCGCCGCAGCAGCCCCGCGCCCCTCCCATCGCCTGATCCCTGACAGGACCGCCGCCCGGGCTTCCCGCCCGCGCGGCCATTCGTCCTGCGACCGCGGCAGGGCCGGTCCCATTCCCGGCCCGCTCCGGCAGTTCCGCCCCCAAGCCCATCCCCCGCCATCCGGCGGGACCGGAATTCCGCCTTTCGCAAGGAAACCGCGTCATGACGCTGCGCCGTCGCCGGCTGTTGCCGGCCCTGTTCCTGTCCCCCCTCCTGGCCGCCCTTCCCGCCCTGGCGCAGCAGCCGGGCGCCATCAGCATCGAGCAGCCCTGGGCCCGGGCGGCGGTGCAGGGGGGCACGGGCGGCGTGTTCCTGACCATCCGCAACACCGGCAACACGCCGGACCGCCTGCTCTCCGCCAGCAGCCCCCTGCCCCGCGCGGCGGAGCTGCACACCACGGTGCGCGACGGCGACGTCATGCGCATGCAGCCCGTCCAGGCCATCGAGGTGCCGGCGGGCGGCAGCGTCACCCTGCGCCCCGGCGGCCTGCACCTCATGCTGGTGGGCCTCTCGGCGCCGATGCGGGTGGGCGAGGCCGTCCCCGTCACGCTGACCTTCGAGCATGCCGGCGCCATCACCGTGCCGGTGCCGGTGCAGGCGGCGGGCGCCACCGGTCCGCACGGCCATCACTGATCCACTCCCAGGCCCGACACCACGGAAACCACCCATGCTCAACCGCTTCGCCGCCGTCTTCGGCGCCAGCCTCTTCGCCCTTCCGGCCGCCGCGCATGTGACGCTGGACCAGTCCACCATGCCGGCGGACAGCTACCTCCGCGTGGCCATCCGCGTGCCGCATGGCTGCGACGGAGCGGCCACCACCGGCATCCGGCTGCAGATCCCCGAGGGCTTCCGAAACGTGAAGCCGATGCCCCTGGCCGGCTGGACCCTGACCACCGTGGCCGAGGAAGGCACCGCCGCGCCCGGAGGCCATGGCGAGAGCGCACCGGTCCGGGAGGTCGCCTGGCGGGGCGGCAACCTGCCCGACGCCTTCTACCAGGAGTTCGTCCTGCGGGTGCAGACGCCGAAGGAAGCCGGGCAGACCGTCTATTTCCCGGTGGTGCAGGAATGCGAGGGCGGCAAGGTCACCCGCTGGATCGAGCGCCCCTCGAAGCCCGGCGAAACCCTGCGCGCGCCGGCCTTCGCCGTCCGCATCACGCCCAGGGGCTGAGGCGGAAGGCATGCGCCGCCTGCTCCCGCTGCTCCTGTCGTGCGGCCTGTGGCTGGCGTCCCTTTCCGGTGCCTGGGCCCATGCCGCGCTGCTGGGCAGCGAGCCCGCGGACGGCGCCAGCCTCGCGCAGCCGCCGGGCCGGCTGGTGCTGCGCTTCGACGAGGCGGTGACGCCGCTCGACCTCCGGCTGGCGGGGCCGGGCGGCGTGACGGTCCTTTCCCACGGCGCGGGAAAGGACAGCGACGCCATCGGGGCGGCACTGCCCCCACGGCTGCCCCCCGGCACCTACCTCGCCAGCTTCCGGATCATCTCCGCCGACGGGCACCCGGTCAGCGGCGCCATCGCCTTCGGCATCGGCATGGCACCGGAGCGGACCGCCGTCGCCCCGGCCGAGGGGAGGATCTGGATTGGGGCGGCGGAGATCCTGCGCTTCGCCTTGTACCTGGGCTTCATGCCCGGCGCGGGCGGCGCCCTGTTCCGCGCCTTCGTCGCACCGCCGCCTCCGGCGATGCTGCGCTGGATGCAGGCCGGTGCCTGCGCCGGCATCCTGGCGGCGGTTCTCGGCATCGGGGTGCAGGGCGGCACCATGCTGGCGGCCCCCGGCCTCGGCGCGCTCCTGCAGGTCGAAACCTGGATCGCCGCCCGGGCCTCCACGGTCTTCGCGCGCGATGCCGCCGTGGCGCTCGGCCTCGCCCTGGTGGCGATCGCCCTCGGCGGCCAGGGCAACCGCCTCAGCCGTGCCCTCGGCCTGGCGGGCGCCGTCCTGGCGGCGGGTGGTCTGAGCCTGTCCGGCCATGCCGCCACGGGCGACCTTCCGGCGCGCTTCCTGCTTACCCTCCATGCGCTGACGGCCGCCTTCTGGCTGGGGGCCTTCCTGCCCCTCTGGGCCCTGCTGCGGCACGACGGGACGGCCGCGCTGCCGGTGGTGCGGCGCTTCGCCGCCATCGCCGTCCCGGCCGTCGCCCTGCTGCTGCTGAGCGGCGTGGCCCAGGCGGCGCTGCATCTGCCCGGCCCCTCCGCCCTGCTGGGGACGACCTACGGGACGCTGCTGCTGGCAAAGGCCGGCGGCGCCCTGCTGCTGCTGGCGCTGGCCGGCCTGAACCATCGGCGCCTCACCCCGTCCCTGGCGCTCGGCGATCCCTCGGCCCCCGCATTCCTGCGCCGCAGCATCATGGCCGAGGCGGGGCTGGCGGCGCTGGTCCTGGCCGCGACCGCCGTGCTGAGCATGACCTCCCCGCACCAGGCGGGGGCGCAGGGCCACCACCATGCCGGGCCGCAGGACGGCGTCACCGTCGCGACCGAGGTGGCGGGGCTTTCCGTCACCCTTCAGGCGAGGCCGGCCCGGGCCGGGCGGAACCGGCTCGATCTCTGGCTGGTGCGCCCGGACGGCAGCGCCTTCGCCGCGAAGGAAGTCTGGCTGGAACTGTCGCAGCCCGAAGCGGGCATCGCCGGCATCCGCCGCCCGATGCGGGAGGCTGCGCCGGGGCGGTTCATGCTGGAAGGGCCGGAGCTGGCCTTGCCGGGACGCTGGACCCTGCGCGCCGAGATCCTCCTCAGCGATTTCGACCAGGCCGATGCGGTGATCAGCCTGCCGGTGGCGCCCTGACCCCATCGGGCGGGAACGCCCCCGCCGTCAGGTCCGCGCGGCGAAGGCCTCCACCAGCTTCGTCGGGCCGGAAACGATCAGCAGGTCCCCGGCCTCCACCCGCGTTTCCGGCCGGGCATAGGTGAAATCGGCCCCCTGCCGCTTCACGCCCACAATGGTGATGCCGTGGCGCGAGCGCAGCGCGGATTCCTCCAGGGTCCGGCCCACCGCCTCGGCCGGGGCACGGGTCTTCACGATGGCGAAGCCGTCGTCGAACTCGATGAAGTCGATCATCTTGCCCGTCACCAGATGCGCCACGCGCTCGCCCATCGCCATCTCGGGATAGACGACATGGTGCGCGCCCGTGCGTTCCAGGATGCGCCCGTGGTTGACGGTCAGCGCCTTGGCCCAGATCTGCGGGATGGCCATCTCGCTCAGCGCCAGCACCGTCAGCACGCTGGCCTCCAGGTTGGTGCCGATGCCCACCACGACATGCTGGAACTCCGGCACGCCCAGGCTGCGCAGCGTGTCCGCATCGGTCGTGTCGGCCTGCACCACATGCGTCAGGTCGTCCGCCCAGCGCTGCACCAGCTCGGGGTCCTCGTCGATCCCCAGCACCTCATGGCCCATGCGGATCAGGGATTGCGCCACGGCCCCGCCGAAGCGGCCGAGCCCGATCACCACGACCCCCGCATCGGCCTTCACGGGATTCCTAGCCAACGATGGTGCGCTCCTCCGGATAGCGGTAGGTGGCTCGGGCGCCACGCAGCGCCAGCGCCGTGGCGATGGTCACCGTGCCCACCCGGCCCAGGAACATCAGCCCGGTCAGAACCACAAGCCCGGGCATGGGCAGATCGGCGGAAACGCCCGCGGACAGTCCCACCGTCGCCAGGGCGGAGACCACCTCGAACAGCACCTTCTCCGCCGGCAGGTCCGTCAGCGACAACAGCAGCAGCGTGGCGGCGCAGACCACCCCGATCGCCAGCAACGCGATGGTCAGCGCCTGCCGCAGCAGGGATTCCGGCATCCGCCGGCCGAAGGCGTTGACATCGGGCGATCCCCGGACCTCCGCCCAGACGGCCAGGCCCAGCAGCACGAAGGTCGTCACCCGGATGCCGCCCGCCGTGCTGGCGCTGCCGCCGCCGATCAGCATCAGCGCACTGCTGAGAAGCAGCGTCTCCGGCCGCATCGCCGCGACATCCACCGTGTTGAAGCCGCCCGAACGCGTCATGACCGCGTGGAACAGGGCGCCATGCACGCGCTCCGCCACGGGCAGCCCCGCCAGGGTGGCCGGATTGCCCCATTCATAGGCCAGCACTCCCGCCCAGCCGAGCAGCAGCAGCGCGCCGCTGCCGATCAGGGTGAGCCGCGTGTGCAGGCTCCAGCGTTGCGGCGCCAGCGGTGCGCGGCGCAGGTCATGGACCACCGGCACCCCGATCCCGCCCGCCAGCACCGCCAGCATCACCGGCCCTGTCACCGCGAGGTCCGCGCCGAAGCGCACCAGGCTGTCGCCATAGGTGGACAGGCCCGCGTTCGTATAGGCGGAAACGGCGTGGAAGATCCCGGTCCAGGCCGCCTCCCCCCAGTCCATGCCATAGGCGAGGCGCAGGCGCAGGCAGAGCGCCGCCGCCACCAGCAGCTCGGTCCCCAGGGTCATGGCCAGCACCAGCCGCAGGATCGCGGCCACGTCGCCGGGCGCGATCACCTGCAACTCCGCCTGCGTCATGAGTCGCGAGGACAGCCGGATGCGCCGCCGGACCAGCAGGCCGAGCAGCGTCGCGCCGGTGAGGATGCCGAGCCCGCCGGCCTGCATCAGCAGCAGGATCACCACCTGCCCCGGGAAGGTCCAGTAGGTCGCCATGTCCACGATGGAGAGGCCGGACAGGCTGGTGGCCGAGGTCGCGGTGAACAGCGCGGTGAGAAGCGGCGCCCCCTGCCCATCTGTCCGCGCCGGGGGCAGCATCAGCAGCCCGGTGCCCAGCAGGATCACCACCAGGAAGGCGAGCGGGATCACCCGCGTCGGATGCCGGAGCATGCTCCCGAAGGCGCGCCGCGGCAGCGGTGCCGCGCGGAGCAGCGCCGGCGGCAGGCCGATATGGGAGGCGCCGCCCGTCCCGCCGCGTGGTCGCAACCGTGAACCTCCCTGGGGCATGGCAAATCTCAGCTTGTTGACCAATCCGCCGCAGGGTCAAGCCGGGCACGGCGCCATATCCCCGGCGCCGTGCCTTGACGCAATCGTCGCCGCTCGTCCAGGCTTCCCGCGCCAACGATAAGGAAACGCCCGCATGACCGCCGTTCAGGATGTCGTCGAGTATCCCACCCAGCCGACCGACTACCTGCCGCACGTCATCACGCGCTGCGTCGAGAAGGCGGGGAAACTCGGCAGGCCGGTCCACTTCGCGCTGCACGGCGCGGAGGTCACCGTCCGGCCCGGGCAGACGGCCGACGAGGTGGATGCGGAGGTCCAGCGCCAGTGGCGGGCGGCGAACACCCATCCCATGCCGCAGGCTGCCTCCCCCGGCTGATCCGCCCGTCGCGCGGCCGTCGTCCTGTCGCCCCGCTCCCGTTGCCCTGGCCGCGACGACCCTCCCCGGAAAGCAGTGCCCGCCCGGGCCGGTTCCCGCGGCAGCGCGGCGCCCACATCCGACGGCGCCGCCACGACGGCCCCTCTTCCTGGGGGTGCTTCCGGCCGGATTTCCGGGCGTCCCGGATGTGCGCCAGATCACAGCAGCGCCGCCGCGGACCATGCCAGTTTCGGTGCCGCATTGCTGGGAATGGCGGGGCCCGGTGCTTCACCGGCGCCATGGATCGGGACAAGAGGGGCGAAGCCGTTTGCTGGGTTTGGACGATGGCCGTGTTTTCCTGGTGGGACATGATCCCGCCTGGGCTTCGCTCTATGCCTGCGAGGAGCGGCTCATCCGCTCCGCGATGCAGCGCCTGCTGGTGGACGTCCAGCACTTCGGAAGCACCTCGATCCCGGGCATCCGCGCAAAGCCGATCCTGGATCTGATGGTCGGGGTCCGCTGCCTTTCCATCGTCGACCGGTACAGGTCCCTGCTCGGTGGCATCGGCTACGAATACCAGGCCGACAGGCAGGTTCCGGGCGGAGCGTTCTTCGCCAAGGGGACGCCACGCACGCATCACCTGCATGTCGTGGAATGGAATGGCTGGAAATGGCGCCAGAACCTCGCCTTCCGCGACCGCCTCCGCAACGCACCCTGCCTCGCACGCTCGTACGAGGCGGAGAAGATGGCGCTGGCAAGCCGTTACCCGGGGGATCGCGTCTCCTATACGTCGGCGAAGGCCGATTTCATCAGGCGGAGCATAGACGCCTCCTCGCTTTGAGACGAACGGCAGAACGTACCGGCCTGCGGGCGCGCGAAGCTCCGGCGTCGCGCTCCATGGCTGGCCACGGTTGAGAGGCTCCGCCCCATCCCCCCGAGGCCATGCGTCCCGCCACCGCCCGGGTCGGGGCACGACCTCCACGAACGCTCCCTTGCTTTCCGAACCCGCCCCAGGCTATAGGAATAAAATCAACAGACGTCCCATAACCCGCGACCGCCTCCAGCAGCGCGTTCCGGGTTGATCCCCGACCAGCCCAACATCGCCGACAGCAAACGCCCGATGTCGTGCCTGACTGGATGCCTTTCGCCTCCCCCGCCATGGCGTCACCGCACCCGGAACCTGCGTCTCGGCGGCACTCGCCCACCACGCGGGCGGATAAAGGTCTAAAATCCTAAAATGCTAAAAAACCGGAAACGACGCGCCTGACGAGGGCCCTGGCCCGTGAAGGGGGAGAAGCGGACGGCGCGGGACCATGAAATGCCCGAGGGTCCATGCATCCTGCCATTCGCATGATGTCCTCCGGGCCGCATGGTCCGCTCAGGCGCAGGCCGAAAGGCCCAGCACGGGCAGGCCGGTCCAGAGCGTGGCCGCCAGCGCGGCCCCCGTGGCTGCCAGGGAAGCCAGGCCCAGGAAATGCCAGGGTTCGCCGGGCAACGGCCTGCCGGAGCCGAAGGCAACGGACCGCCAGCACCACTGGAGCAGCACCGTGAGCACGAGCAGATGCGCCGTCAGGATCAGCAGCAGCACGCCCCGCAGCAGGCTGAAGGGGCCGAGCGAAGCCTCTTCCCAGCCCCAGGCGCAGCCCAGCGACACACCACCGTAGAGCGCGAGAAAGGCGGAACCCCAGACCGCGAAGCCGCCCAGCAGGAGCAGGCCGGAACGGCGCCCGGACTCGCTCACGCGCTGCCTCCCGCTGCTGGCAGGCCCCCCCAGCACAGCGCCAGAGCCGCGAGCAAGGCGATCGCTCCGGTAATGGCGGTGTAGTCGTGCCACAGGCGGCCGATCCGCAGATCCAGGCTACGCCGTGGCGAGAGGTAGCCCGCATGGCCGCGATACAGGCCGAAGCCGGCAAAGAGCAGGCCCAGCGCCGCGTGCAACGCGGCATAGGCCAGCAAGGCAACACCCAGCGCCCCCACGGCATGGGCCGCCGGGTCCGGCACCAGGCAAAGCAGCCACACCAGCGCGGCCAGCGCCACCCCATGGCCCAGCAGGGCCAGCAGCAGCCCGGCGCTCCGCCCTGCCGTCCGGCCACGGACATTGGCGGCGACGGCCCATCGCCCGCCCAGGGCTGCCAAAGCCAGCCCCGGCAGGACGAGGCCGGCCGGCAGCCACCCTCCCGGCGGTCCGCCCACGGAAGGCAGGGGCGGGGGTGGCCAGTTCGGGGCGACCACGTAGAGGAAGGCAGCCCCGAAGAGCAGCGAGGCGAAGAGCGTCGCATCCGCCACCAGGGTGAAGCGCATCGCCCAGAGCGAGGGCGCCGAGGCGCTCTCCACATGCGGGGGCAGCATCAGCCCGTGCCCGGCGGGAATGGGGCCGCTGTCCCGCCGCCCGGCCGGGTCCGGCGTCCAGCACAGCAGCAGGGCCAAGGCCGCCAGCAGCCCCAGCGGTGCCAGCCAGTAGAGGCCGAGCAGCAGCGCCACGAAGACCACGCCGGTGGCCAGGGCGGACCAGAGCGGCAGGAAGCTCGGCTGAGGGAGCACCACGATCTGCTCGGGCTTTCCGGTGGCGATCTCCACCGCCAGCGTCTCCTGGTGGCCGTTCCGGGCGAAAGGAAGATAGCCCTCCCCCGCCGCCAGCCTGCGACCCAGATCCGGATCGTCCCGCAGGGGAGCGCGGCCCGCCACCTCCGGCAGGGAGGCGAAGGCGTAGCTGGCAGCGGGGACGGGCATGGCCCATTCCAGCGTTTCGGCCTCCCAGGGATTGCGGCGGAAGCGCCGCCCGAAGCGGGACTGCAGCACCATGTCCAGCAGGAACAGCGCGAAGCCCATGGTGAGGATGAAGCCGCCAAGGGAGGAGATCAGGTTCAGTCCCTCCCAGCCGATCCCGGCCTCGTAACTGTGGATGCGCCGGGGCATGCCGCGCAGCCCCGTCAGGTGCATCAGGAAGAAGGTCAGGTTGAAGCCGAGGAAGATCAGCCAGAAGGCCGCAACACCCAGGCGCTGCACCGGCATCCGCCCGGTGACATGCGGCAGCCAGTAATAGGCGGCCGCGAGCATGGGAAAGATGAAGCCGCCCACCAGCACGTAGTGCAGATGCGCCACCACGAACTGCGTATCATGCGCCTGCCAGTCGAAGGGCACGACGGCCAGCATCACGCCGGTCAGCCCGCCGCAGGTGAAGACGAAGAAGAAGCCCAGGATGTAGAGCATCGGCAGGGTCAGGCGCGGCCGCCCGCTTGCCAGCGTGCCGGTCCAGGCGAAGATCTGCACCGCCGTCGGCACCGCGACCAGCGTGCTGGCGGCGGAGAAGAAGGCCTGCGCCAGATGCGGGATGCCCACGGTGAACATGTGGTGCACCCAGAGGCCGAAGGAGAGGAAGCCCACCGCCACCACGGCCACCACGATCCAGGTGTAGCCGAGCAGTTCGCGCCGCGCGAAGACCGGCAGCATGGTGGAGATGGCGCCGGCGGCGGGCAGGAAGATGATATAGACCTCGGGATGGCCGAAGAGCCAGAACAGGTGCTGCCAGAGCAGCGGATCGCCGCCGCGCGCGGGGTCGAAGAAGGGCAGGCCGATGGCGCGCTCCGCCTCCAGCAGCAGCGAGCCCAGGATCAGCGGCGGGAAGCCCACCAGCATCATCCCCGCCGTCACCAGCAGGTACCAGGCATAGATCGGCATCCTGTCGAGCGACATGCCGGGCGCGCGCAGCTTCAGGATGGTGACGGTGATCTCCACCGCGGCCGAGACGGCGGAAATCTCGACAAAGGTGATGCCGAGCAGCCAGACATCGGCGTTGATGCCGGGCGTGTAGGGCCTGGAGGAAAGCGGCGTGTAGAGGAACCAGCCGGTATCGGGCGCCACGCCGGCCAACAGGGCCACGATCAGGATCGAGCCGCCGAAGAGGTAGCACCAGTAGCCATAGGCGCCGAGGCGCGGGAAGGCCATGTCGCGCGCGCCGAGGATCTTCGGCAGGAGATAGATCGCCAGCCCCTCGAACATCGGGATGGCGAAGAGGAACATCATCACCGTGCCGTGCATGGTGAAGACCTGATTGTACACATCCGGCCCCAGGAAGGCCGAGCGCGGCGTGGCGAGCTGCGCGCGGATCAACATCGCCAGCAGGCCGCCGATCGTGAAGAAGACGAAGGCGGTGACGATGAAGCGCTTTCCGATCACCGTGTGGTTCACCGCCGAGAGCGCACCCCAGCCCTTCGGTGTGGCCCAGATGCGCTCCAGCTCCTTGTGCAGCCGGATCGGCGACGGGCGGTTGCGTTCCGGTGGATGCTCCCTGGCGGTCACGGTGCGTGCCCTCCCTGGGTCTGCCCGTCCAGCCTCCGCCCCTCCGGCGAACGCCCGACTGGCACGGAGCCCACCGCGCCCCGCTCTCCGTCGTCCCGCTCCTGCGCCCCGCGCGGCGCGGCCGGCAGCGGCAGGCGGCTGGCGAGGCGGGCCAGCACGGCCTCGTATTCCTCCGCCGGATGCGCCTGGACCGCGAAGCGCATCTCCGCATGGAAGGTGCCGCAGAACTCGGCGCAGAGGCCGTCATAGAGGCCCGGCTCCGCCGCCTTCAGGCGCAGGATGTTGGTATGGCCGGGGATGGCGTCCAGCTTGCCGCCCAGCCGCGGCACCCAGAAACTGTGGATCACGTCTCCCCCGATCACATGGACATCCACCGGCCGCCCGGCGGGGATATGCAGCAGGCCGGTGGTTTCCATCCCCTCCGCCTCCGGGTAGGTGAAGCGCCAGATCCATTGCTGCGGGCGCGCCTCCACCCGCAGGATGCCGGGCGTGCCCGGATGCGCCAGCAGCCTTTCCCCGCTCGCCAGGGCGAAGACCAGCAGCGCCGCCAGCACCAGGCCGGGCATCACGAGCCCACCCCAGAACAGCCAGAGCCGCTCGCCGGTGCCCGAGGCGATGCCGGGCCGCAGGAAGGCCAGCAGCAGCAGCACCATCACCAACAGGAAGAGGAGCGCAGAGCCGCCCAGCATCACCCACCACAGCCGCGCCACCGAGGCCGCCGCGGGCCCTGCGGGGTCGAGGGTGGAGAAGGGCCCGCCGCATCCCCCGAGCACCGCGAGAAGCGGCAGGGGAAGCGTGCGGCGAAACCCGCCTGCCGCCGCGGACTTCTGCCGTGAGGCAGAAGGAGCAGCGGCATGGCGGAGGGCACCGAGACCAACCCGATCATCGAGAACCTGTCGGAGGAGGATGTTTCCTCCGCCGTGGCGGTGGCCGGCCACCCCCTGCATGCCATGGCGGTGCATTTCCCCATCGCCCTGGTCTTCGCCACGCTGGGCTGCGACCTGCTCTACTGGTGGTCGGCCGATCCGTTCTGGCTGCGCGCCGGCCTCTGGGCCTGCGGCGGTGCCTTCGTCAGCGGCGTGCTCGCGGCGGCGATCGGCACGGCGGAACTCCTGCTGGTGCCCGGCATCCGGGGCCGGGCGGCGAGCTGGATGCACGCGATCGTGGCCATGGCACTGATCGCCATGATCGGCATGAACTGGGGCCTCCGGCTGGTGGATGCGGCGGCGGTCCTGCCGCTCGGCCTGCTGCTGTCCGTGCTCTGCGCGGCCTTCACCGGCGTCGCGGGCTATCATGGCGGCAAGCTGATCCTGGATCATGGGATCGCCCTCATGGTGTCGCCACGCGGCTGAAGGGGCGGGGGCAGCCCGCCCAGGAGGTTCCCCACCAGGTCCCGCAGCCCGCCCGGGCGGTGCAGCACCTCGGGCAGGGCATCGAGGCCAGCCCCCGGCTTGTCCAGCACCAGCCAGAGGATGCCCAGGACCGTCAGCAGGGTCAGCCCCGCCAGCCCGGCATTCGTGCCGCGCCACAACAGGCGCGGATTGTCGAAGAGATGCAGCACCACATAGCCGTTCACCAGGTGCAGCAGGGCCAGCACCCCGACCGCCAGCAGCTTCGCGGCGAACCAGAGTGTGAAGGTCTCGCGCAGGAAGATCAGCGCCGTGCCGGAGCCGATGGCCAGGAAGGCCGCGGGCGAGACCAGGGTGACGAAGAGGAAACGGGTGAAGGCCTGCAACTCGAAGAGCGGCCTCCCCTCCGCCACCTGCGGCCGTCGGGCATAGAGCATCGGCAGGCTCAGCAGGCCGGCGCACCAGATGCTCAGCGTGGCGATGTGCAGGAACTTCAGCCAGAGGATCATGCCGCGCGGCGATCCTCGGTGCCGAGCAGGCCCGCCAGCCGGAACAGCGCCACCGCCAGATAGGGCAGGCTGGCGGGCACCCACATGATCAGGCCGGCGAGCTGCTGGTCCTCCAGCGGCGAAAGGCCGAAGGGCGCGGTGGTCGCCAGGTGCGGCGCGTAGAGCGCCTGCCCAGCGAAGGTCAGCAGCGCCCCGAGCAGCCCCATCTGCATGGTGGTGAAGAGCAGGGCCGCCAGGGCCGGCCCCGCCGGCCGCTCCGGCGAGAGCACCGCATGCCAGAGCATCAGGGCGGGGAACAGCAGCGAAAGCTCCATGAGCCAGTACAGGGCATCGCTGCCGAGGGCCGCCGCATAGGGGGCCGGGGCATGCCAGAACCAGAGCAGCACGGCCTGCGCCCCCGCCAGGGCGGGCAGGAGGGCGCGGCCGCCACCGCCCCGGCCCGGGGGAAGACCCGCGGCCAGCAGCGGCGCGGCCACCGCGACGAGCAGCATGTGGTGCGCCACCCGGGCCAAGAAGAGCGCCGAGCTCAGCGCGCAGAGCGGGGAGACGAAGGCGGCGAGGAGGGCCAGCCAGCCGGCCAGGGCGAAGTGCGCCTGCCGGCCCCGCCCTTCCCGCGCCAGCCACCAGCCATGGGCCAGGGCCGCAAGCGCCAGAACCGAGAGCAGGACCGGATCAAGGTTCCAGCGGCCCCAGAGCTTCTCCGGCAGTGGAGCGCTGCCGCAATAAGGGATCGTCGGGTCCATGGCCGCCTGCCTTCTTCGCGATGCGGAGACCGGCCCCGCATCGCCCTGGATGTTCTGTCCGTGTTCCGGCGGCGCTTCCCGGCCCCGGCGGAACATTCTCCGGGGCTATCGCGCGAGGGGATCGGTTGGCTGCATGGAGGGCGGCGGGTTTTCCGGATTCAGGCCTCCGGGGGGGGCACGCCGCCAGGGGCTTGCGCTTCAGGCGCAGGAAGTCGATGGCATGGCGCGTGCGGCCGTCCCCGGTGGCGAGGTCGGCCAGGATCTCGCCCACCACGGAACAGAACTTGTACCCGTGGCCGGAACAGGGCGAGGCCAGCACCACCTGCTCCTGGCCCGGCAAGTGGTCGAGGATGAAGTGCTCGTCCAGCGTGTTGGTGAAGAGGCAGGAGCGCAGGGCCATGGTCGGGCCGTTGCCCTCGGGGAAATAGCGCCCGGCGAAGTCGCGCAGCAGCGCTTCGTCGCGCGCATCCGGCTCGCGCCGCAGCGCCTCGGGCGCTCCCTGCTCCTCCAGATGGTGATAGCGCCCGAACTTGAAGCCCGGCACCTCGTAGATGGGAAAGCCGTAGAAGCGGCCTTCCGGGACGTCGAGGTTGAAGACCGGGAAGCAGGAGCGGTCGAAGAGCTCCGGCCGGCGTGGTTGCAGCCAGGCCAGCACCTGCCGCTCCGGCACGGCCAGCCGCGAGAGTTCCGGCACGAGCTGCCCCATCCAGGGCCCGGCGGCCAGGACCAGCCGCTCCGCCTCGTAGCGCCCCTGTTCCGTCTCCACCACCACGCCGCCCGAGGGCGCCACCCGCCACTCGCGGACCGCCTCGCGGGCGCGGATCTCCGCGCCCAGGGCCTGTGCCGCCCGCACATGCGCGATGATGGCGCGCTCGCTGGCGATCAGCCCGCCCTGGGGCTGGAACACCGCCCGCGTGCCGCCCGGCAGGCGATAGGCGGGGAAGCGCTCCCAGATCTGCGCGGCGTCGAGAACCTCGTGCGGCAGATCATGCTGCAGGGCCGAGGCCAGCGCGCCCTGGAACAGGCCGCCCTCCTCCGGCCCGGCGTCGATGGAGCCGGTGGTGACCAGGAGCTCCTCGCCGCTGGCATCCTCGATCTCCCGCCACAGCTCATAGGCCCGGCACAGCAGCGGCACATAGGCCGGGTCCTCGTAATAGGGCAGGCGGATGATGCGGCTGATGCCATGGGAGGACCCCATGGCATGGGGGATGTCATAGCGTTCCAGTCCCAGCACCCGCTGGCCGCGCCGGGCGAGCTGCCAGGCGGCGGCGCTGCCCATGCCGCCGATCCCCACCACGATCACGTCGTAACGCATGCCCCGGCCTTCCCTGCTCCCTTCCCGATCCGGGGGGACCGGGCGCGTCACATCATGATGCCCGGGCGCCCGGTGGGTGGCCAGTGGCGGCGCCACCGCCGGACCGTGCCGGTCTGGCCGAGACGCTCCACGCCCAGCGCCCGGATCCGGTGTCCATGGACGGCCCCCAGCCAGGCCAGCGTGGCGGGGTGCCCGTCCAGCACCGTGACCAGCCCGCAATGCGCGGGCAGCCTGCCCAGCAGGGCCTCGGCTGGCCGGCCTCGCGCAGGCGCTGCGCCGGGCCAGCGGCGTGTCGCCCTTGGCGGTCTCGTGCATCAGCAGGCCGAAGCCCTGCTGCGTGGGCATCTGCGGCTGCATCGGCACGGGCAGCGCCACGGGCACGGACGCCGCCGTGATCCGCGCCTCCGCACCCGGGCCACCGTGCCGCAGCGGCATTGAATTCCGCCTTGGCGAGCCTCAGAGGCGGAGGATGCCCTCTCCGTCCGATGTGCGGACCGGCGTTCCTGGGCCGACCCTTTGCAGCTTCATCTCCGTGAAGGCGGGGCGGTGACTGCCTTCCGTCCTCAGGCTCAGCACCGTCTCGCCGCCTTCCTTGCGGCGGAAGACATGCAGCCGCAGCCCGGACTCGCGCCAAGCCATGGTGTCGCCGTCATCCTCGTAGAGGAGGGCCTCGCCCTCCCCTTCGCCGAAGACGAGGAGGCTGCGCTCACTATCGCTGGCCGGATCGACGCGGTCGAGCTGGCCGGTGACCGGCACCATGGCACCCGCGCGGACGAAGACCGGCAGATGGCCCAGTGGCGCCTCCACCATGATCTCCTCGCCGCCAGGAAAGGCCTCGCCGGTGCGGAAGTCGTGCCAGCCGCCGGGATGCTGCGGCAGGTAGATGCGGCGCGACACCGCGCCTTCCTCCAGCACCGGGGCGACGAGCAGGTCGCGGCCGAGCAGGAAGACGTCGTCCTGGCCCTTGCAGCGCGGGTCGCCGGGGAAGTCGTAGAAGGTCGGCCGCACCACCGGCTCGTTCTCCGCCGCCGCGCGCCACATCTGCGTGTAGAGATAGGGCATCAGGCGGTAGCGGAGCGCCATGGCCTCCCGCACCTGCGGCAGCACCTCCGGATGCATCCAGGGCAGGTTGACAATGCCGTCATTGTTCCAGGAATTCATCACGAAGCGCGGCCAGAGCGAGCAGAACTCGACGAAGCGGCAGAACAGCTCGGGCCCCGGGCTCGGCCCGTGGAAACCGCCCACGTCGTGACCGGTGTTGTACATCCCGGACAAGCTCATGGTGATGCCCTGCGCGAGATTGAAGCGCAGCGTCTTCCAGGCCGTCTCGTTGTCGCCCGTCCAGCTCTGGCCATAGCGCGCGATGCCGGCGCAGCCGCCGCGCGTGACGGCATAGATGCGCTTGTCCGGCGTGCGCGCCTGCTGCGTCTCGTGCGACAGCTTGGTCATCAGCAGGGCCTGGGCCGGCCGCGCCAGGGACTGGCGGTAGGGCCGTCCGTCACCATTGACGAGAGCGTCCTCGTCCCAGATCTCGTATTCGTTGTTGTCGTTCCAGACGGTGGTGACGCCGTAGTCGAGCAGCGCCGTCTCCAGCCCGTTGCGCCACCAGGCGCGGCCCTGGGGATGGGTGAAGTCGAGATGGTAGCCGAGCCCGTCCCAGAATTGCGCCACGGCGGGCTGCCCGGTGTCGCCGTCCTGCACCAGGAAGCCGCCCTCCAGCGTTTCCGCAAGGCGCGGATGGTCGTCCAGCAGGCAGGGCTTGAGGTTGGTGACCGGCTGCATGCCGGCCTCCTTCAGCCGGCGCATGGTTGCCGCCGGATCGGGAAACTTGCTGCGGTTCCAGTTGAAGGCGTAGCGCTTGCCGTTGATCGAGGTATAGCCCGAGCCGAAATGGAAGCTGGAGCAGGCGATGCCTTCCTGTTGGCAGCGGTCGATATAGTCCTTGATCTGCGCGTCCGCATCGTCGGCATCGGCGATGGCCATGGAGGTGGTGGCGAAGCCCAGCGTCCATTTCGGCGGGAAGGCCTGACCGCCCACCATCCAGGAGAAGCGCCGCACCACGTCCGGCACGCCGGGGCCGGCGAGGACGGTATAGTCGAGATCCCCATCCTGCGCCGCATAGGAACGGAACAGGCCGTGATAGTTGTCGATGGTGCAGCCGAGATCGACCTCGGCCACGGCGAGGTTGTCGTAATAGACCCCATGTGCGCCGCGCGGCCCGTCCACGATGAAGAACGGCACCATCTTGTAGAGCGGGTCGCTCAGCTCCGCATCGAAGCCGCAGGGGTCCACCGCATCGATGCGGAAGCGGCGGCCGGTATGGTCCACCGGCCCGGCCTTGTCGCCCAGCCCGTAATGGCTCTCGCCCTCGTGCCGCAGCATGAAGTGCTGCAGGGCGCCGGTGCGGGGGGAGACGGCATAGGCCTGGGTCGGCCGGTCCGCCAGGAAGGGCTCGGACTCGCCGGGGCGGTGCCAGGCGATGCCGAAGGGCTCCAGGGTGACATGGGCGGTCAGCCCGCCCTCGGTGGAAAGGGTCACGCCGCCCTCGCCTTCCCGCACCGTGACGGCTGGGCAGGAGAAGCCGGAAAGATCCTCGCGGGCGCGGCCCTCATAGGGCGGCTCCAGTCCACCGGGGGCGATCGACCAGCCGCGGTCGAGGCGGTAACCCTGGGCGCCCTTCAGGACGACGCGGCCCATGTCACGCTCCGGCATGGCGATACGGATCCCGGCGGAAAGCCGCCCCAGCCGCTCGGCGACCTCGAAGACCGCCCAGTGCCCGTCCCGGCCGATATAGCGGCCCTTGGTCAAAGCCTTCATGCGAGATGTCCGGTCCCTTGCATGGCCCGCAGCGCGAGGCCTTCGCTGTTGAAGAGGTGGATGGCGTCGCGGCGGGCGCGCAGCCGCACCGTGTCGCCGCGCGCGAGGCCGAGCTGGCCTTCCTGGCGCACGCAGATCTGCGGCAGGCCGGGCGCGGAGGCGTAGAGATAGGTTTCGGAGCCGAGCTGCTCGAGCAGATCGACATGCGCCTCGATATCGCCGCCCTCGCCGGTGGGCTCCAGATGCTCCGGCCGTACGCCGAAGGTCACCGGCTCGCCCTCCCGCAATCCGCCCGGCAGGTCGAGGCGGATCTCCCGCCCTTCCACCGCCAGGGCGCCGCCGCTGCCGGCCCGCGCCACGCGCGCCGGCAGGGCGTTCATCTTCGGTGACCCGATGAACCCCGCCACGAAGAGGTTCGCGGGGTTGTTGTAGAGCTCCAGCGGCGTGCCAATCTGCTCGATCAGCCCGCCGCGCAGCACCACGATGCGGTCGGCCAGGGTCATCGCCTCGACCTGGTCGTGCGTCACGTAGATCATCGTGCCGCCGATCTCCGCATGCAGCGCGGCCAGCTCCTTGCGGGTGGCGACGCGCAGCTCGGCATCGAGGTTCGAGAGCGGCTCGTCGAAAAGGAAGATCTTCGGGTCCCGCACGATGGCGCGGCCGATGGCCACGCGCTGCCGCTGCCCGCCGGACAGGGCGCGCGGCTTGCGATCGAGATAGGGCGCGAGCTGCAGCATCTGCGCCGCACGCTCCACCCGCGCGGTGACCTCGGCCTTCGGCAGGCGCATGTTCTCCAGCGCGAAGCCCATGTTCTGCCGCACGCTCATGTGCGGGTAGAGGGCATAGGACTGGAACACCATGGCCAGGCCGCGGTCGGAGGCCGGCAAGCGCGTGACGTCCTGACCGTCGATCTGCACCTGTCCGTCGGTGACCATCTCCAGCCCCGCGATCAGGCGCAGGAGGGTGGACTTGCCGCAGCCGGAGGGGCCGACGAAGACCATGAACTCGCCGTTGCGGACCTCCAGGTCCACACCGCGGATCACGGAGGTGTCACCGAAGCTCTTGGTGACGTTGCGAAGCCTGAGCTCAGCCATGGACGGATCTCCCGATGCTCATTTCATTCCCGTCGAACCGATCCCGGTCGTGATGAAGCGCTGGAGGAAGACGAAGACGAGCGCGACCGGCAGCAGCGTCACCACCGTCATGGCGAGAAGGTAGTGCCACTGCGTCTGCAGCTCGCCCTGGAAGGCGTTGAGGCCGATCTGGAGCGTGTAGCTCTCGGTCTTGGTCAGCACGGCCAGCGGCCAGAGGAACTCGTTCCAGCGCCACATGACCGAGAAGATGCCGAGCACCGCCAGGGCCGGCGCCGTCAGCGGCATGACGATGCGCCAGTAGATCTGCCACTCGGAGGCCTTGTCCATGCGTGCGGCCTCCACGAGGTCGCGCGGCAGGGTCAGCATGTACTGGCGCAGCAGGAAGACGCCGGTGGGCGTGGCGGCGCCGGGCAGGATCACCGCCCAGAGCGAGTTCACCAGCCCGAGCTTGGTGATGACCAGATAGACCGGCACCAACACGATGGTGATCGGGATCATCAGCGTGCCGATCACCGCCAGGACGGCGAGGCCCTTGCCGCGGAACTCGTAGAGCGAGAGGGCATAGGCGGCCATGGAGTTGATCAGCAGCGTGATCAGCGTCGCCACCACGGTGACGAAGACCGAGTTGCCGAGGAAGCGCATGAAGTCGAACTGCCGCAGCGGCTCGATGTAGTTCGAGATGGCCAGCGAGAAGGCACGAACCGGCTCGCGCCGGTCCACCGGCACGCGGACGGTCTGGCCCGGATCGGCCGGGTCCACCATCTGCGCCTGCAAGCCGACGCGGCGGATTTGTGCCATCTCCTTCACGCTGCCATCCGGCATGGTGACCTTGAAGAGCGGCAGCGGGTTGGGCTGGCCGGGCACCGTCACCTCGACCTGCGAAAGCGGCAGCAGGGTGGGCGGGAATTCCAGCAGCCCGGCCGGGGTCTTGAAGGAGGACAGAAGCAGCCAGAGCACCGGCCCGAACATCAGCAGGGTGCCGATGGCCAGGTAGAGGTAGCTGGCGATGTCGGTCCAGTGCAGCGGCTGCCCGGGATTGCGGCGGCGCGCGAGGAAGCGCAGGGCGCGGGTGGCCACCATGGTCAGTTCCTCCGCCGCCCGGCCACGCCAAGCTGGATCAGGGTCAGGATGAAGAGCACGGCGCCCAGCAGCACCGAGGCGGCGGCGGCGAGGCCGAAGTTCTGCACCTGGTTCGCGAAGGCGGTCTCGTAGATGTACTGCACCACCATCATCGTCGCCGTGCCGGGTCCGCCGCCGGTCAGCACGAAGACCTCGTCGAAGGTCTGCACGCCCTTGATCAGCGCGAGCACGATGACCACGATCATGTTCGGCCAGAGCAGCGGCAGGGTGATGCGCCAGAAGATGCGGTGCGTCGGCGTGCGGTCCATCGCCGCCGCCTCGTAGAGATCGGAGGGGATGGCCTGCAGCCCGGCGAGCAGGATCAGCGTGTAGAAGCCCATATGGGCCCAGACGGAGACGAAGATCGCCCAGAACATCGCCCAGCCGGGTTCGTTCAGGAACAGGATGCGGTCGCCGCCCAGCCCCATGATGATGGCGTTCAGCAGGCCGTCGCGCTGGAGGATCCACTTCCAGATCAGCGCCACCACCACGGGGGAAAGCAGCACGGGAAAGAAGAAGACCGCGCGGAAGAAGCCCCGGGCGCGAATCCTGCGGTTCAGCACCAGCGCGGTGACCAGGGAGGCCAGCACCGTCCCCACGACGTTGAACAGCGTGAAGGTGCCGGTGTTGGCAACGCCCCGCCAGAAGTGGTCCTCCCGGCAGGAGCCAGGGTCGATGAAGGAGCCGCAGTCGAGCAGGTAGGCGTATTGCTGCGTTCCGACATAGGGCCGTTCCGAGGGGAACAGCGCGGCGCCGCCGGTCAGCGAGAACCAGAGGTTGATCGCCAGCGGCAGGAAGACGAAGAGCCCGAAGAAGGCGGCATTGGGCAGGAGGAAGACATAGGGCATCCCCCGCTCGCCGATCAGCTTCTGCACGCCCCGCATCGGTGCGTCGATGAGGCGCAGCGGCAGCGCCGCGGCCCAGCCCAGGGCGCGCAGGGTGCTTCTTTCCCCCGGACGCGGCGCAGCCGGGGCGGTTGCCGTGCCCACGGGGGGCACGGCGGTGTCGACGGAGCTCATTCTGGCGATCCCGGTCCGGGGAGGACTACTTCTTGTCGCGCTCGGCGATCTGCTGCGTCACGTCGTCGGTGATGCGGCGATAGGCTTCGTCCAGCCCGATCTCGCCGGCCACGGCCTGGCCGAGGCGGCTGATGGCGGCGTTGAAGATGATGCGCGAGCCGGAATAGCCCTGGAGGCGGTAGGCCGCCGGGGAGATCTGCTGCACCTCCGCCGTGAAGACCTTCAGCGCCGCCCGCGCCGCCTCGGAGCCGGACTTGTACTCCACGCCCTTGGCCGCGATCCCGACATGGCCGGGCACGAAGAGGGCGCGGCTGTAGAACTCGGCCATCACCTCCTCGCTGGCGAGGTATTCCATGACCTTCGCCACCTCCGCGGGATGCTTGCTGGACCTGAAGGCCATCAGCGCAGCGCCGCCCGGCATGGGGGAGCAGTTGGCCGGGCCACAGGGCGTCGGCACGGCCACCCAGTCGAAGGCATCGCCGATGGTCTTGTCGAACTGGGCAATCTGCCAGGAGCCGGACAGGTACATCACGACCTGCGCGTTCTTGAACTCGTCATTAGCGCCGCGATAGGCAGAGCCCGCCACCGAGCCCCAGATCTCCTTGGACATGATGCCCTTGCGGTGCCAGTCCACGACCAGGGAGGCGGCGCGCTTGAAGCCGTCATCCACGACGGCGGGCTTGCCGGCCTCGTCGATGCCGGTGGCGCCCTGCGACACGGCGAGGCTGAAGAAGCGGTGCCCCGAACGGTCCAGCGCCAGGGGGAAGGGCGCGTCCACCTTGGCCGCCACCGCCTTCACCGCTTCCGCCCACTGCTCCCAGGTCGCCTTGGGCCCGGGCATGGCGATGCCCGCCTGCTCGAACAGCGTCTTGTTGACGAAGGGTCCGGTGACGGTGAGCTGGGTCATGAAGCCAGGGATGGAACTCGTGTCGCCGGGCACCCGCATCCAGGGCAGGAAGGGGCCGTAGCCCGCCTCCCAGGCCGCCGCGTCCTTCAGATAGGGGCGGAGGTCCAGCCCGTAGCGTGCCAGCCCGCCCATGTCGGCGACGCGGGCCATGTCCGGTCCCTGCCCCGAGGCGAGCTGGACCGGCAGGTTCTCGCTGATCGCCTTGAACGGCACCTGGTCCAGGACCACGCGGATGTCGGGGTTCTTTCCCTCGAAGCGGCGGAGCAGGTCGTTCATGACCTCGCCCTCGTTACCATCCGAATACCAGGCCATGCGGAGGGTGGTCTGGGCCATTGCCGGCCCGAAGGCCGTCGTTGCGAGACTCAGCCCGGCCGCGAAAGCGTACGCGAACACCTTCATGAACTTCCTCCCTGGTCCGACCTGCGGGCGCGCTCGGACGGGCGCTTCGTCGGTCGGCCGGTATTTGGCAAACGTTTGCCTATCCTGTCAAAGGGTTTTATGAAAGTCATAAGAGTCCGACTGGAACGGACCCGGAAGCAGCGGAGGCAGGATGCGTGACTGACAGAGAAGGTGGTCCGCCGCCCGACAACCGGCCGGTTTCCCTGGCGATGGTCGCCGCCACCGCCGGGGTCTCGATCTCGACGGTGTCGCGCATCGTCAATGGCGAGACCCGCCGTGCCTCGGCGGAAACCGTGCAGCGGGTGCGCGAGGCGGTGGAGGCCACCGGCTACCGCCCGAACTCCATCGGCCGGACCCTGCGCAGCGGGGAAAGCCGCCTGGTGGCCATGCTGGTGGCGAATCTCGACAACCCCGCCATGGCGACCATCGCGGCCTCCACGGAGGCGGCGCTGCGGACAGCGGGCTACATCATGATCCTCTGCGACACCCATGACCGCGCGGAGCTCCAGGACGAGTATCTGGCGGCCATGCGGGCCCAGCTCGTGCAGGGCTATATCCTCGTGGTGGCGCGGCCGAGCCCCGGGTTGGCGGAGGTGGTGGCGCGCCGGACGCCCATGGTTTTCGTCGGGCGCCGGAACCCCTGCGGCGAAGGGGCCTTCGTGGGGATCGACAATTTCCAGGCCGGATCGCTTGTGGCCGAGCATCTCTGGAATGCCGGAATCCGCGCGCCGGGGGTCCTGTCGCCGCTGGAAGGGTCCTCCGCCACCCGCGAGCGCGTGGAAGGCTTCCGCGCCCGCTATGCTTCCTTCGGCGTCGATCCGGGGGCGATCCCCGAATGGCGGGCGCCCGGCCTGGCGCATGTGGAGGTCGGCTATCGCGCCGCCCAGGCCATCGGACCGCGTTCCGCCTGGCCAGGAGGACTGCTCTGCGTCAGCGACCAAGTGGCCTATGGTGCCTTCCGTGCGGCCCGCGAGGCGCAGCTCCGCATGCCGCAGGACTGCCGGCTGGTGGGGATCGACGGGAGCTCCCTCAATCCCTGGCTGGCGCCGTGGCTCGAATCCGTCCGCGTTCCCTATGAGCGCTTCGGCCCGGTGATCCTGGCGCAGTTGCAGCGGAGCTGGGCCGGGGAGGAGCCGGCGGAGCAGCTCCTCCCGCATGGGCCGGTGGCATGACCGGGGGCCGCGACAGCCCGGGCGGAGAGACTCCGGCCGGGACGCTGTGCCGCGCGCGTCAGTAGGACTTGGGCAGGCCCAGGACCTTCTCGGCGATGAAGCAGAGGATAAGCTGCGGGCTGACCGGGGCGATGCGCGGGATCATGACCTCCCGCAGATAGCGTTCGACATGGTATTCGCGTGCGTAGCCGAAGCCGCCATGTGTCATCACCGCCTGCTGGCAGGCCTTGAAGCCAGCCTCCGCCGCCAGGTACTTCGCGGCATTCGCCTCGGCGGCGCAGGAAAGGCCCTGATCGTAGCGCCAGGCGGCATTCAGGATCATCATCCGCGCCGCCTGCAGTTCCATCCAGTTGGCCGCCAGCGGGTGCTGGATCGCCTGGTTCTGGCCGATGGGGCGGCCGAAGACCACGCGCTCGCTGGCGTAGCGCGTGGCACGTTCCAGCGCGACGAGGCCCAGCCCGGCAGCCTCGGCGGCGATCAGGATGCGCTCCGGGTTCAGCCCGTGCAGGATGTACTCGAACCCCCTGCCCTCATCCCCGATCCGGTCCTCGACGGGAACTTCCAGGTTGTCGAAGAAGACCTCGTTGGAATCGACCGCCTTGCGGCCCATCTTCTCGATCTCGCGGACCTGGACGCGCGCTCGGTCGAGCGTGGTGTAGAAGAGGCTCAGCCCTTCGGTGCGGCGCCACACCTGCTCGACCGGCGTGGTGCGGGCGAGGAGCAACACCTTTTCCGCCACCTGTGCCGTGGAGATCCAGATCTTCTGGCCATTCACGACATAGCGGTCGCCCCGCCGCTCCGCCCGGGTACGGAGCTGTGTCGTGTCCAGTCCGGCGTTGGGTTCGGTCACGGCAAAGCAGGCCCGCTCCCGTCCCTCGATCAGCGGCGGCAGCATGCGGCGCTTCTGTGCCTCATTGCCGAAGACCACCACGGGATTCAGGCCGAAGATGTTCATGTGCACCGCCGAGGCCCCGGTCATCCCGGCGCCCGACTGGGCGATCGTCTGCATCATGATGGCCGCTTCGGTGATGCCCAGGCCGCCGCCGCCATATTCCTCCGGCATGCAGATGCCGAGCCAGCCGTCACGGGCCAGCGCCTGGTGGAAATCCGTAGGGAAGCCGCCTTCACGGTCGCGCTGTAGCCAGTACTCGTCGCCGAAGCCGGCACAGATGCGCGCGACGGCCTCCTGCACGGCTTCCTGCTCCGGGCTCAAGGCGAAATTCATGTCTGGTCTCCTTTGCCTGGCGCGGCAGGCTTCGCTTTCCATGCCGCCCGGCGCGCCGCATCCACGCCCTGGGCTTCCGCCGTGGCGGTGCGGAAGGCGGGGGGCGGGCCGGGCGGGTCCGGCGGCGTGGCCGACCAGCGGCCGAAGGGCGCCGTGGTCCGGAGCCGGGAGCCATCGGGCAACGGCACCTGCCGCCAGAAGCCCGTGGCGCGCAGATGCGGATCCTCCAGCAGGGCCTCGACATCGTTCACTGCGGAGACGGGGATGTCGGCCTCGGAAAGGCTGCGCATCCATTCTCCGGTGTCACGGTGGGACAGGGCTTCCGCCACCAGGCCATAGGCATGATCGATATTCGCCTGCCGCGCCACGTGATCGCGCAGGCGCGGATCGTCCGCGAGTTCCTGCTCCCGCCCCAGTAGGGCGAAGAACCTTCGCCAGTGCGCCTCCGTGTAAAGCAGCACGGCGATCCAGCCGTCCCGCGTGCGGTAGGGGCGGCGGTGCGGCGACATGAGCCGGGGATAGTAGGGCCCGCCTTCCGGCGGATCGAAGCTGAGCCCTCCCAGATGATCGCTGGCGACCAGATCGGCGAAGGTCTCGAACATCGGGACCTCCACCTCCTGCGCCATACCGGTGCGTGCGCGACAGGCAACGGCAGCCACGATGGCGAAGGCGAGATGAGCCCCCACGACCCGGTCGACCAGGGTCATGGGCACATAGGCCGGTGCCCCGCCGGACGCGCGGCCCATCGTCGCCGCCAGGCCGCTGGCGGCCTGGATCAGGTCGTCATAGGCCGGGCGCCCGGAACAGGGGCCGCCCGGCCCGTAGCCATAGGCGCTGGCCACGATCAGCCCGGGATTCACGGGGTCCAGGTCGGCCTTGCGCAGGCCCAGCCGGGCCGCGGCCTCGGGCCGCATGTTGTGCACCAGCACATCCGCCTCCGCGGCGAGTTGGTGCAGGCGCTGCTGGCCCTCGGCTGATTTCAGGTCCAGGACGAGGCCACGCTTGCTGCGGTTCAGGTGGGCGAAGATCGCGCCGCCCTGGCCGGCCCTGCGCATGATGTCGCCTTCCGGCGGCTCCAGCTTCAGCACATCGGCACCGAGGTCCGCGAGCAGGCGGGTGGCATAGGGTCCCATCACGACCGTGCTGGCATCCAGGACGCGGATGCCCGAAAGTGCCGTCATTGCTGGATCACTCCTTCTCGATCCCGGCGGCTTCGATCAGCTGCCGCCATTGGACGAGCTCGGCCTGGACGAACTGCCCCAGTTCCTGCGGCGTGCCGGAGAAGGCCTCGAAGCCGATATCGGCGAAGCGCTTGCGGACCTCGGGCCGCTCGATCGCGCCACGGATGGCGGCGTTGAGAGTCGCGGTTGCTTCTGGCGGCATCCGTGCCGGGCCGAAGACACCGTTCCAGGAGGTGATGTCGAAATCGGGCAGCCCGGCCTCCGCCATGGAGGGCGTGTCCGGCATCAGGGTGGAACGGGTGCGAGTGCTCATCGCCAGGACGCGGAGCTTGCCGGCCTGGATGTTGGAAAGCCCGGCTGCGATATCCACGAACATGCAGGTGACGCGCCCGGCCATCACATCGGTCATCGCCGGCGGCGTGCTGCGGTAGGGGACGTGCAGCATCTCGACACCGCCCATGCGGGCCATCGTCGCGCCTGCCACGATCCCGGTGCTGTTGCCGCTGGCGTAGGTCACCTCGCCCGGCTTGCGGCGCGCCATGGCGAGGAGCTCCTGCAGGCTGCGGGCCGGGACCTGTTCCCCCACCACCAGCATGAAAGGCAGGTTCCCGACCCGTGCCACCGGCGTGAAATCCGCGACCGGATCATAGTCGATGCGCTTCATCAGCGACGGGTTGGCGGAATGCGTGGTGTTGGTTGTCACGAAGAGGGTCGTGCCGTCCGGCGCGGCCCGTGCGGCGGCCTGCGCGGCGATGCTGCCATTGGCCCCCGCGCGATTGTCCACCACCACGGGCACCCCGAGCGGCTTGGCCAGCAGATCGGCCAGGATGCGCGCGACGGCATCGGTGCCGCTGCCGCCGGCAAAGGGCACCAACAGCGTGACCGTATGTGCCGGGCGCCAGGCCTGTGCCCGCGCCCGCGCCAGGGGAAACGCCGCCCCTGCCGCGCCGAGCAGGGTCCGCCGCGCGATCATGCCCGTGCCTCCACGCGACGGGCGACCCTGGCCGGGTCCTCGCCATAAGGCGGCGAATAGATCACCAGTACATGCACCGGGTCCTCGCTGACCACGGTGAAGACATGTTCCTCGCCTGCCGGGAAGAAGCACATCTCGCCAGGGCCGATCTCGCGGCTCTGGCCAGCAATCTCGACGCGCGCCCGGCCGCGCAGGATGTAGCAGGCCTGCTCCATGCCCGGATGCGCATGGGGCTGGGCGCCGCTCCCCTTCTCGATGACCCCGAGAAGCACCTCCATCAATTCCGCGCCGACCGTTTCCGGCGCGATCAGGCGGCGGTTCACGGTGCCGGTGTGGTTGGCGGGGCTGTAGGCACGCACCTCATCGGGCCGCACGAAATAGTTCCGCGGTGGCGTTCCGGACATCTTTCACTCCCTGGGCGCCCCATTCCTGGGGGCGCCTCTGCGCAGGTAGTTCGGAGCCGCAGGGCCGATAAATCAATTGAAAGTTTATGCGCTGGCTATAATGTTTTTCTATGTCCATCACGCTGAAGGGTCTGCGCGCCTTCACCACCGTGTTGCGCTACGGCAGCTTCACCCGCGCCGCGAGCCTTCTGAACATCACGCAGCCAGCCCTGACGGTGCAGATCCGGCAGCTGGAGGACGCAGTGGGCCTGAAGTTGCTCGATCGTATGCCGCATGGTGCCGAACCCACCGCGGCGGGACGGGAGTTCGCCCGGTCGCTGGAACCACTGCTGCAGGAGCTGGAGCACAGCGTCACGAACCTGCAGGACCTTGCTGCACGCCGGCGTGGCGTGGTGCGCGTTGCCGCCCTGCCCTCGGTCGCCGCCGGCCTGCTTCCTGCGGCCATGGCACGGCTGCATGCTACGCATCCCCAACTCAAGATCCGACTGAGGGAGGCGGTAACGCGGCAGGTCTATGAGCGGGTCCGTTCCGATCAGGTGGATATCGGCATTGCCAGCGATCTCGCACCGGGCGAAGCCTTCTCGACCGAACCGCTGTTCCGCGACCAGATCATTGCCTTGCTGCCGCCGCGCCATCCATTGATGCGGCGCCGCAGCATCACGCTGGCGCATCTGGCGGAGGAACCGCTGCTGCTTCTCGAAACGGACAGCAGCATCCGGCAACTGGTGGATGACGCCTTCGCGCGCATCGGCAAGCTGGTCTCGCCGGCGCAGGAGGCCACCTATTCCAGCACCCTGGTCGGCATGGCGCGGGCGGGGCTGGGCATCGCCCTGCTTCCCTCCACCGCGGCGGAGCTGCGTATGGCACCTGAACTCGCCGCACGGCCGCTGGGGCCGCCGGTTGTCGGACGCGCCGTTATCCTGATCTGGCGGGCCGGGCGCTCGCTTTCCCCTGCCGCGCAGGCCTTCGCCGAGGCATTGCGGGAGGAGGCCGGGCAGTTCGGAGGCACTGTCATGCCGAGGAGCCGTCCGGTGCGTCCGGCATGACGTTCCGTCCCGGCGAACAGCGCAGGCGGAGTGCGCCTCGGCCAGCGTAACGCTCCTCCACAGGGCGACCGTGCCGTCGGTCGATCCGGAATCCTGCATCACCGCATCACCTGAAGCCGGTCTGGGATGCCGGACCGGACGCTCAAGGCTGCCTGGGACAGCGCGGCGGCAGTCATCCGGGCTGCCCCGCCTCACCATTCCGACCACCGCCCGTCAGCTGGCAGCACCCTGCGCATCGGGCCACGGTGCCGTGGCCTCGGCGATGATGCTGGCCAGCCAGTCCGCAAAAACCTGGGTCCTGCGGGGAAGGTGTCGCCGGTGGGGAAACAGCAAGGTCATCGGCATCGGTGCGGCGCGATGGTGTGGAAGCACTTCGACCAGTGCGCCGGTCGCAATCTGGTCACGGACATCATAGGCCGGGATCTGGATAAGGCCCAGTCCGGCCAGGCAGCAGGCAATGTAGGCCTCGGCACTGTTGACGGTGACACGTCCCGTGACCGTGCGAAAACATGCCTGCTGATGCTCGATCCACTCGAATGTTTCGACCCGGTCCGTCGATGGTGATGCGTAGAGAACCATGTGGTGGCGATCGAGATCGGCAGGCTCCCTCGGGATGCCGTGGCGCGCCAGATAGGAGGGGCTGGCCACGTTGATCAGTGGCAACTCGCCCAGCGAACGGGCGATCATTCCTGAATCGGCCAGTGGTCCGACGCGCAGCACACAGTCGGCGGCTTCCTCCAGCAGGTTGATCGCACGGTCCGAGACACCGAGCATGACGTCGATGTTGGGATAGTGATCGAGAAACTCGGGCAAGCGCGGGGTGATCCTCCACGACTTCCGTGGACACCCTGAGGCAAGCTTTGAGCTGGAGGTGTTCGATGGATCAGCAGGCGACGAGGACCAAGCCGCGTTCCTACACGGAGGACTACAAGCGCCAGGTCGTGGACCTGGTGGTCGGCGGCGGGCGCACGCCGACGGCGGTGGCGGGCGAGGTTGGTCTGCACCCGACGCTGCTGTGCCGGTGGGTGCGCCAGTATAGCGCCGGCGGTAGCAAGACCGAGGCGCCGCAGCCTGCAGCTGCCTCCTCCCTCAAGCCCTTGCCGGTCCCGACGGCCGACCAAGCTGCTGAGATCGCGCGACTGCGGCGTGAGTGCGACCGGCTGCGCATGGAGCGGGACATTTTAAAAAAGTCTATTTCGATCTTCGCGGAACCACTGAGATGAAGTTCCGCGTGGTCGAGGACTGCCGCGATACCTGGGCGGTCCAGCCGCTGTGCCGCGTGCTGGGGATTTCGACCGCCGGCTACTACGCTTGGCGATCGCGGCCAGATAGCAGGCGCGCCATTGAGGACTGTGCCCTGCTGGCCGACATCCGCCAGGCCCATGCCAACAGCGGTGGCCGTTACGGCAGTCCCCGTGTGCATGCCACCTTGCGGGCACAGGGGAGAAAGGTTGGCCGTGGACGGGTCGAGCGCCTGATGCGCCGCCATGGCGTGCGCGGCCTTGTCGCCCAGCGCCGCCGCGTGCAGACCACCGACAGCCGCCACGCCTTCCCGGTCGCACCCAACCTGCTGGAACGCAAGTTCTCCGCCACCAGCAGGCCGAACCAGGTCTGGCTGGCAGACCTGACCTACATTCCAACAGGTGAGGGTTGGCTCTACATGGCCGCCATCATGGACCTGCACACGCGCAAGATCGTGGGTTGGTCCATGCGCGACCATCTCAGGGCCGAGCTGGCGACCTCGGCGTTGCTGATGGCCATCCAGCGCCAGCGTCCCAGTGCCGGTCTGATCCAACATTCCGACCGCGGCATCCAATACGCCTGCGGTGACTACCAGGCGGCGCTGACCGAAGCAGCCATTATCCCGTCGATGAGCCGGCGGGCGAATCCACTGGACAACGCGCCGATGGAAAGCTTCTTTCACACGCTGAAAACCGAGCTGGTGCACCACCGGACCTATGCAACCAGAGACGAGGCCAAGCGTGACCTGTTCTCCTACGTCGAGGGCTTCTACAACCGCCGACGCCTGCATTCAGCCCTGGACTACCGCACGCCAGACCAAGCAGAACGGCAGGCAGTAAACGTAGCGTAACCCGTCCACGGAAGTCGTGGAGGATCAAAACCGCCGTCCTCGGCGAGGTGGACGAGCGCGGCATCGTCTACAACGACAAGCCGCCGCCCCAGGATGCGGCGGCCAGCATCGCCTCGCGCTCGCTCGCCATCTACGAGGCGATCGGCCGCCGGCTCGCCGCCGGGGAGCCGGCCCGATGAGCGCCGGCCCCACCACGCTCGACCGCATCCGCCGGCACCTCGTCGGCCTCAGGATGCCGCGCTCGCTCGAGGTACTCGAACACCTGCTGCGCCAGCTCGAGCGCGGCGAGATCTCCGCCCTCGAAGCGATCGACCACCTGCTCGACGAGGAGCTCAGCCTGCGCGAGAACCGCCGGCTGAAGGCGGCGCTCAAGATGGGGCGGCTGGTCAACGTCAAGACGTTGGCAGGCTTCGACTTCGCCTTCCAGCCATCCCTCGATCGCAACCGCATCCTCACCGAGCTCGACTTCATCGACCGCCACGAGGTGATCCATTTTCTCGGCCAGCCCGGCTGCGGCAAAACCCATCTGGCGATCGCGTTGGCCGTCGAGGCCGTGAAGGCCGGCCGTAGCGTCTACTTCACCACCCTGGCCGAACTCATCGGCTCACTCGCCAAGGCCGAACGCGAAGGAAGCTTGCGTGAGCGGATCCGCTTCCTGTGCCGGCCGCAACTGCTCGTCGTCGACGAGATCGGCTACCTGCCCGTCATCGCCAGCGGCGGCAACCTGTTCTTCCAATTGGTCAACTCCCGCTACGAACGCGGCGCCATGATCCTGACCTCGAACCGCGGCTTCGCCGAATGGGGTGAGGTCTTCGGCGGCCCCGTGGTCGCTTCAGCCTTGCTGGACCGTCTTTTGCACCACGCCGTCGTCATCCGCATCGAGGGCGCCAGCTACCGCCTCCGCCGACATGCCGACCTGCTGCCGGAAACCGCCACACGGCATGCGCCTCCAGTGGAAACCCCACCCCGTCGCCGCGGCAGACCACGCAAGGCACACCCCACCGAGCCGGCCACCGCCCCATAGCAGCCGGACTGGGGAATTTTCGTCCAGCCGTTTTGGGGAACTCACGAGTAGCATTGACAAACCTTACCGCTGGACCAAATCCGCCAACGATCGCCCTCGCCCTGGTCGCCCGGTGTGGGTTGCCGCGCAGCCAGGGCGCCTATCTCCAAGCTGGCTGCCCGGGCGCGAAGCGCAGCCGCATGTAGCGGATCACCGCCTCCAAAGCCTTCGGATCGAGCGTGCTGCCGAAACCCGGCATGGCGACCGGCTCTTCCGTACCCCAGGCATGACCCGGAATGCCATTCCGAACAGCCTGGACGACGTTGTTAGGGCTGGCAGCGTGCAGATTGGTGTTCAGTGCCAGATGCGGGATCCGCAGGTCGCCGCCGTGACAGGACGCGCAGGCGCCCTCGAAGACCTGGGCGCCGAGGGGCTCGGCCCACGCAGCTTGTGCAAGCGCGGCCTCCGACGCGGCGATGACGGGTTCTGGATCGGCGTTGGCCGTGCCCGAACCCAGGCTCGCGAGATAGGTCGCCATCGCCCGTATGTCCGCGTCAGGGAGATCGCGGAAGGATTCGATCACATGCGCCATCGGCCCTGCGGCGGAGCCGTGATCCCGTGAATGCCCCGTGCGGAGGTAGCTGTAGTAGGCCTCCCGCGTCCAACCCACCGGGGACATCGACGCGGCGCTGAGCGCGGGTGCGTGCCAGCCATCCGCGAAGCCGCCCGACAGGTGCGAGGCCCCGGTCCGTTCCGCGCCGAGCGCGTTGCGGGGAGAATGACAGGCGGAACAGTGCCCCAGCCCTTCGACGAGCTCGGCGCCGCGGTTCCATTCCGCGCCGCGGTCAGGATCCGCCGGCCGTTGCGGCCGCAGGAACAGGGCGTTCCAGGCCGCCATCATCGGGCGGATGCCGAAGGGGAAGCGCAGATCGGTCACCGGCGTCCTGGCGGGCGAGGCCGGCTGCGCCGCCAGATAGGCGTAGAGCGCCTGGATATCCGCCTCGGCCGCCTTCGCGAAGGATGTGTAGGGATGGGCGGGATACAGGAGGTGGCCGTCGCGCGACACTCCCTCCCGCATCGCCCGCGCGAAGGCGGCGTAGCTCCAGGCCCCGATCCCCGCAGCGGGGTCGGCGGAGATGTTGGAGGCATAGACGACGCCGAAAGGCGTCTCGGTAGGTCGCCCTCCACCGAAGGCCATGCCATCGGTGCCGACATGGCAGACGTTGCAGGCGCCGGCCGCGGCGGCCAGTCGCCCGCGCTCGATGGTGGCGGCGGAGTACAGATCGGTGCCCGGACGCTCGATGGGTGCGATCGCGGGACGCCATGGCAGAATGGCCGCACCGGCGGCCACCACCCCGGCGACGAGCCCCCGCAGTGGCCACTTCCAGCGAGCGCCGCGCGGCGGTGCCACGGGCGCCGGGGGCGTGGGAGGGGGCAATGGGTTGAGCGCGGCCCGGACCTTTTCCGGCGTCAGCGGGAGTTCGCGGAAGCGGACGCCCGTCGCGTCGAAGACGGCATTGCAGATCGCGGCGGCGCTGGGCACGGAGGCGGATTCCCCCGCGCCGAGCGGCGGGTCATCGGGCCGGGGCACCAGCAGCACGTCGATCTCCGGCACCTCGGGGAAGGTGATGATGGGATAGGCGCCCCATTCGAGGCTCGACACACCGGTTTCCGAGAAGCGCACCTGCTCCTTCAGGACCCGGCTCGTGGACTGGATGACGTTGCCGTGGATCTGGTGTTGCACGCCGGCGGGATTGATGACTTGGCCGGTGTCCTGGCCGCAGACCACCCGCGTGACGGCGATTTCCCCGGTCGCGGTGTTCACCGCAACATCGGTGACCCAGGCGGCCCAGGCCGCGGCTGTGCCGGGGAACTTCCCGTGCACATAGACCGCATAGGCGAAGCCGCGCCCGTACAGGATGTCCCCCGCGCGGCCATGGGTGAAGGGTTCCGGGTGCGGGCGCCAGGCCGCGCGCTCCGCCACCGCGCGCACGAGGTCGATCGCGCGCGTGTCGGTCAGGTAGCGCAGGCGGTACTCGATCGGATCGATCCCCGCCGCGACCGCCAGCTCGTCTATGAAGGATTCGTGGGCGAAGGTGTTCGGCATCGCCGACACGCCGCGGAACCACGACGCGCGCGCCAGGGGGGGCATGTCGTGGACGGTGACCCGGAGGTTCGGGATCGCGTAGGGCGGGATTGCGGTCCGGTCGCCCATTTGCGCGATATCGGCGACAGGCGCGACCTTGCCGGTCAGGATCAGCGGCAGGGTCGGGGCGAGATTCGATGGGTAGCGCGTCTCGAAGTCGTAGAAGGCCGGCCCGCCCTCCAGGTCCAGCGCGCCGCGCACGTCGATCACCTGCGCCGCGCCCTTGGGCTCCCAGGCGTGCTCCTGTTCGCGCGTCAGCTGGACCCGCACGGGTGCCCCCACAGCGCGCGACAGGAGCGCCGCGTCGGCGGTCACGTCGTCGGCGCAGTTGCGGCCGTAGCAGCCCGCCGCCTCCAGCCGCTCGACGACGATCGCGTCCTCCGGCATGTCGAGCAGCCGGGACAGGTCCGCGCGCATGGGAAAGGGATTCTGCGTCCCGGACCAGACCGTGAGCCCGTCTGGCCGCCAATCCGCCACGGCGCAGGACGGGCCGATCGAGGCGTGCATCTGGTAGGGCCAGACATAGGTCCGGTCCAGAGGCTTGGCACTGCCGGAGCAGACCTGGGTGATGTCGCCACGGTCGGCCAGGACGCGCGCCGAGGAAGGGTTGTCCCGCAGGGGGGTCTCGGGATCGTTCAGGTCCGGGATGGCAGGCGGCGCGCGCCATTCCACCGCAAGCTTCCGCATCGCCTCGATCGCATCCTCCTCGCGCCGCGCGACGACGCCCAGGAAGTCGCCGATCGCGACCACCGCCACCAAGCCGGGAACATCCGCGACGGAGGCCTCATCCACCGAGACGAGGCTGCTGCCCACATGTGACCCGGCATCGAAGCCGGTGTAAGGCGGGCGCACGACGCGGCCATGGAGCATGCCCGGCACCCGCACGTCGTGAACATAGGTGAAACTCCCGGTGGCCTTGGCCGGGATGTCGATGCGCGGCTGCGCCCGGCCGACCACCCGGTGCTCCGAACGCGGCAGGAGCTGGGCATCGGGATCGATCCTCAGACGGATGGCGCGGCCGGCAACCATGTCGCCGAAGGGTATGAAGGCATTCCCCGGCACCCTCACCGTCACGCTGCCGTCGGAAACCCTGGCTTCCGCTTCAGGCTGGCCGAGCAGCCGCGCCCCTTCCCGCAGGAAGAAGGCGCGCGCGGTGGCGGCGGCGCGGGCGAGCGGGGCGGCGGCGATCTGGATCGTCTCGCTCGCGATCGTCGCGCCCTGATCGGGCGCGGCGGAGGTCGTTCCCAGGACCATTGTCACCCGTTCCACGGGCACGCAAAGCTCCTCCGCGACGATCTGTGCCAGCGCCGTACGGATGCCCGTTCCCAGATCGACATGGCCGTTGAATGCGGTGACACTGCCATCGGCGTGCACGGCGATGAGGATTTCCTCGCCCACCGGCGCCATGCGGGAAACGGTCAGGACATCCGGATCGGCCCGGTAGGAGGCGGCGGCACGGTCCTCGGGTCGTGTCATGGCAGGCTCCCCACATTCTCGGGTCCAGTGGCGGGCCGCAGCCGCCTCGCCGCGGCGCGCACCGCGTTCAGGATCTCGACATGCGTGCCGCAGCGGCAAAGATGGTGGCGCAGCGCGTGCCGGATGGCAGCATCGTCCGGATCGGGGTTCCGTGACAGCAGCGCCACGGTCGCCATGATCATGCCGTTGAGGCAGTAGCCGCACTGCGCGGCCTGCTGCTCGATGAAGGCGGCCTGCACCGGATGCGGCGCGGCCAGGCTCCCCAGGCCCTCCAGCGTGGTGATGTCGCGGCCCACCGCCCGGTGCAGCGGCACCGTGCAGGATCGCGCGACGCGTCCGTCGATCAGCACGGCGCAGGCCCCACACTCACCCAGGCCACAGCCGAATTTCGGGCCGTTGAGCGCAAGGTCGTTGCGCAGGACATGCAGGAGGGGCGTGCAGGGTCGCGCTTCCACGGTCGTCTCTCGCCCGTTGACACGGAGTGTCACCGTGGCCGCGGGACTCAGCACCCGCGACGCCTCGCACCGTGATGTGGGAGGCGGGCTATGCTTCGCCGATCATGCGGCGCAACGTGAAGAGGAGTGCGAGACGCTCGCCGGGATTGAGCTGTCCGAAGGTCTGCTCGGTGATGGTGATGGCGGGCGCAATCATCTCGCTCACCAGCCGCGTGCCTTCGCCGGTGAGGGAGTAGATCACCTTCCGCGCGTCGTCGCGATCTTTGGAGAAGGCGACCAAGCCGCGCGCCTTCAGCCGCTCCACAATGCCGCGGATGGTGGCCTGATCGATGGAGGTTGCCTTGACCAGTTCGCCCTGTGCCTGCGGCCCGCCCTCCCGTAGCGCGCACAGCGTGGCGAACTGCACGCTCGTCAGCTGCGGATCGACGGTGTTCGCCTGGAAGATGGCGAGGTGACGCTGATAGGCCCGCCGTAGCAGATAGCCGACCTGATCCGTGACGACGTAGCCCTCGTTCCGGCCCTCCGCCGCATCGTCTTCCGGAGCCTCTTCCGTCTGACGCACCCTCGACACTCGCTTTCACCTGTATTGGACGTCGCGGAACTATGGCCGAGCGGGGCGGCGTGGCAAGCCGCTCTCGCTTCCTTCCGGACAAGGGGCGCCGGCATGGCGGGCGCAGCACGGCGCCGGACGTGCATCGCAGATCGGCGGGCATGGCGTGACCCCAGAATACATAGCGTGTACGTTATTTTCTTACTTCGTTCCCGCCTCCTGTCAATACGCCGATTTTCTTCTCTTATGCTTCCTAATTAAGCAGGATGGCGCCTGAAATGAAGCATTGAATCTGGCCTTCATTGAATGGTTAATAGCGTACACCCTATGAAGCCGCGGGTGCCCATGTGAGGGCTGGAGGATTGCCTGTATGACCAGGACGCAGCGGATCGCCGTGGTGGGGGCAGGGCTCGGCGGGGCTTGCGCCGCCGCGCTGTTGCAGCGTGCGGGCTTCGAGGTCGCCGTGTTCGAGCAGGCCCCGGCGTTCTCCCGGCTCGGAGCCGGTATCCACATGGGCCCCAATGTGATGAAGATCTTTCGTCACATGGGCATCGAGGACTCGGTGGCGGCGCTCGGCTCGCATCCCGATTTCTGGATGAGCCGCGACGGCGCGACAGGCGATTACCTGTCGCGGATCCCACTCGGCGAGTACGCACTGAAGGAGTACGGCGCGGCCTACGTGACCATCCACCGGGGCGACCTGCACAGGATGCAGATCGCGGCGATCGCCGATGGGGCGGTCCGGTTCGACAAGTGCCTGACCGGTGTCGTCGATGACGGCTCCGGTGTCGAACTGTCCTTCGCCGACGGCAGCACCTACCGCGCCGACATCGTCGTCGGGGCTGACGGCATCAATTCTCGCCTGCGCGAGGCGCTGCTGGGCGTGGAAAAGCCCAACTACAGCGGCTGGGTCGCCCATCGCGCTTTGATCCCGGGCGATCGGCTGGCGAGGTACGGCTTCGACTTCGAGCCCTGCGTGAAATGGTGGACCGACGACCGGCACATGATGGCCTATTTCACCACGGCCGACCGCGGGGAGTACTACTTCGTCACCGGCGTTCCGCATCCGGCCTGGGATTTCGACGGTAACTCCCTGCCCTCCAGCCGCGAGGAGATGCGCGAGGCCTTCGCCGGCTACCACCCCGAGGTCCAGGCGCTGATCGATGCCGCCGACGACATTTCGAAATGGCCCCTGCTGAACCGCAGTCCCCTGCCGGTCTGGAGCCGCGGCCGTATCGTGCTGCTGGGCGATGCCTGCCACCCGATGAAACCGCATATGGCCCAGGGCGCGGCGATGGCGATCGAGGACGGCGCGATGCTGGCGCGCTGCCTGGCTGAAACCGGGCTCTCCGACCATGGCACGGGCTTCCGCCTCTACGAGGCGAACCGGCGGGAACGCGCGTCGCGTGTCCAAGCCGTGTCCAACGCCAACACCTGGCTACGGACGCAGGAGGATCCGGCCTGGGTCTTCGCCTATGACGTCTTCGCCCATCCGTTGTGGAAAGGGGCGGCCACGTGAAGGCGCAGCCCGTCAGAGGCGGTGTCAACACCGGGCTCGGCATGCGCGACTGCGGCGCCGACGGGATGCGGGGCGTCACCACCCGCCGTCACCCGATGGACACGCAGATCGCGGCCCAGCCGGCGAATTCTTTCGAATCGCTCCGAAATACGGCAACGTGTTTTCGTTGGACGAGGCCGTCTCCCGTCTGACATCCCATTGGCGCCCCATCCCCCTCGCATCCATCGGCCCGGAAGCGTCAATCCGTGAGTTCGGGCGGCACCTTCGGAGAACGAAATGGACCATTCCAGCTTCACCGAGATCTGCCTTCACCAGTTGAAGATGTCCGGTGTCCACGAGGGCGAGAAGCTCGTTGTCCTGACGCAAGGTAGCGAGCGCTTGGACTATGCCGATGCCTTCATGGCGGCCGGCCAGCGCCTTGGCGCGCGGATGTATCACATGCGCTTGCCGGCTCCGCCGCCCGTGGGCACCTGGGCCGTGGGCCAGACGGGACTTGCCGCGATGCCCGAGGCCGTGGAGGCCCTCAAGGCCGCGGATATGCTGATCGACTGCATATTCCTTCTGTTCTCGCCGGAACAGATGGAGATCCAGGCCGCGGGCACGCGGGTGCTGACCGCCGTGGAGCCGCCGGAGCTCCTGGCGCGCATGCTGCCGACGAAGGAACTGCGCGAAAAGGTCGAGATCGGCGCCGAGTACCTGTCCCGCGCCAAGGTGATGCGCATCACCTCGCCGCACGGGACCGACGTGACCTACAAGCTGAACACCTACCCGACCGTGGCGGAATACGCCTGCACCGACGAGCCCGGCCGCTGGGACCACTGGCCTTCCGGCTTCGTCTTCACCGGCGGGGATGACGACGGCGTCGATGGCACCATCGTCGTCGCGCCCGGCGACATCCTGCTCCCGCAGAACATGTATGTGCGCGAGCCGATCACCTACACCATCGAGAAAGGCTGGATCCGCGACATCCGCGGCGGTCTGGAGGCCGAGTTGGTGAAGTCCTATATGGCCGCCTTCAACGATCCCCGTGGGATGGGCATGAGTCATGTCGGCTGGGGCATGAACCCTCATGCGAAGTGGCACGGCATGGTCCCCGGTGCCTTTCCGGGCGGCATGGGCATGGAGCCCCGCTCCTTCTACGGCAATGTCATGTTCTCCACCGGTCCGAACAACGAGCTCGGCGGTCCGAACGATACGGCCTGCCACCTGGACATCCCCATGCGCGGATGCTCGCTCTTCCTGGACGATGCCCCGATCGTTCTCGACGGCGACCTGGTCGTGGCGGAGATGAGAATGTCCGCTTCCTGATGCTCCCAGCGGCTCCGTGCTCCCTGGGGCGCGTCCCGCATCCGTACCGCCCCCGTACCGGACCCCCATGACGATGTGCCCGGAAGGCTCGGTCGGCCGGATGTCATCGATGACTAAGGCGGAGACCGTGACGGAGCCATCATTCCTATACCGCGATATTCAACCAGGAGTAGCACCATGCAAATGACACGACGCTTCCTTCTCGGCGCGTCGGGTGCGGTCGCACTGCCCGGCCTGCTGCGTGCCCAGGGGAACAACCCGATCCGCATCGGCGAGATCAACTCCTATACCGCCAACCCCGCCTTCACGATCCCCTACCGTAACGCCATGCAGATGGCGGTGGACGGCGTGAACGCGAAGGGCGGCGTGCTCGGTCGTCCGCTGGAGTTGATCACGCGCGACGATGCCGGCCGCCCACAGGACGCCGTGCGTCTGGCGGGTGAGCTGGTGAACGACGTGAAGGTGGACGTGCTCGCCGGCGCGTACCTTTCCAATGTCGGCCTCGCGCTCAGCGAGTTCGCGCTTCAGAACAAGCGCCTCTATGTCGGCGGCGAGCCGCTGACCGACGCGATGGTCTGGGAGAAGGGCAACCGGTACACTTTCCGCCTGCGCCCCTCTACCTACATGCAGGCCTCCATCCTGGCGGAGGAAGCCGCGGAACTGCCGGCCAAGCGCTGGGCCACCGTCTCCCCTAACTACGAGTTCGGCCAGTCCGGCGTGAAGTGGTTCAAGCAGCTCCTCCTTGCCAAGCGGCCGGACGTGACCTTCGTGGGCGAGCAGTGGCCGGCACTCGGCCGCGTGGACGCCGGCGCGACGGCGCAGGCGCTGGAGGCGATGAAGCCCGACGGCATCTTCAATGTCCTCTTTGGCCCGGACCTCACCAATTTCGTCCGCCAGGGCAACACGCGCGGCCTGTTCGAGAAGCGCAGCGTGGCTTCCCTTCTGACCGGTGAGCCCGAATACCTCGACCCCCTGGGCGACGAAGCACCGGAGGGCTGGATCGTCACCGGCTATCCCGGCGAGCAGATCGACACCCCTGCCCATAAGGCGTTCGCCGCCGCTTATCGGCAGAAGTTCAATGCCAAACCGATGTGCGGCTCGCTCGTCGGCTATTCGCTGATCCAGTCCATCGCGGCCGGCATCGTCCGGGCCGGTTCGACGGAGCAGGAACGGATGGTGGAGGGTTTCCGCGGAGTCCGCTTCGACACACCCGCCGGCACTTGCGAATACCGCGCCATCGACCAGCAGGGCACTCTCGGCGTCTTCGTGGGCAAGACCGCCCTGAAGGACAATGCCGGCGTGCTGGCGGACTGGCGCTATATCGACGGCCGGGACCTGCTGCCCAACGACGATGTGGTGCGAAGCCTGCGCCCAGCGAGCGCGAACTAAGAACGGGTCTCCGGCCGCTCCATGGACAGTATCCTTCCCCAACTGCTGACCGGGCTCACCGGAGCCTCGTCGCTTTTCCTCGTGGCGTCCGGGTTGACGATCATCTTCGGCGTCACCCGGATCGTGAACTTCTCGCATGGCTCGCTGACGATGCTCGGGGCCTATATCGGCTGGACGATCCTGACCCATCTGCCAAGGGATCCCACCTGGTTCATCCTCGGCGTCCTCGCCACGGCGCTCGTCACCGCCGCCATCGGCGCAGCGCTGGAACTGACCGTGCTTCGCCGCATCTACCGCGCGCCGGAACTCTTCCAACTGCTGGCCACCTTCGGCGTGGTGCTCGTGCTGCAGGACGTCACGCTCCGGCTCTGGGGGCCGGTGGAGCTCCCGCTGCCCCGCCCGCGCTGGATGCGCGGCTTCGTGGAGATCGCGGACAACCGCTTTCCTTTCTACGATCTCATCCTCATCGCGGTCGGCCCCGTCGTCCTCGGCCTGCTCTGGCTCCTGATGAACCGTACGCGCTGGGGCACGCTGGTGCGCGCCGCGACGCTGGACCGCGACATGGTGGCGGCGCTGGGCGTGAACCAGCGCACCATTTTCACCACGGTCTTCGCACTCGGCGCCGGGCTGGCGGGGCTGGGTGGGGCGCTGTCCCTGCCGAATTCCTCGGCCAATCTCGGCATCGATCTTTCGGTGATCACGGACGCTTTCGTGGTGGTGGTGGTCGGTGGCCTGGGCAGCCTCGGCGGTGCCTTCCTCGCCAGCCTGCTGATCGGCATCCTGCAGGCCTTCGGGATCGTGCTCGTACCGAAGATCACGCTCGTCCTTGTCTTCCTCGTCATGGCGGTCGTCCTGATCTTCCGTCCCAATGGCCTGCTCGGCCGTGCCCAGACCGAGGCGCGTGAGGCAATCGTGGCTGCCCCGGTGGTGCGCCCTGCCCCACCCGCACTGCGGCTGCTGGGCCTCGCCGCCCTGTTGGTCGCGGTCGCCGCTCCCTTCCTGGTCGGCGAGTACACGCTGATCGTGCTCACCGATGCCCTTGTCGCCATCCTCTTTGCCACTTCACTCCATTTCATGATGGGCCCCGGCGGCATGGCCAGCTTCGGCCACGCGGCTTGGTTCGGCATCGGGGCCTATGTGGCGGGGCTGCTGCTGCAGTGGCTCTCCGCCCCCATGCCGGTCGGCCTGCTGGCGGCGCCTGTCGCGGCCGGGATCGTGGCGGCGGTCTTCGGATGGTTCGTCGTGCGGCTGTCGGGTGTCTATCTTTCCATGCTCACCCTGGCCTTCGCGCAGATCGTCTGGGCCATCGCCTTCCAATGGGTGGATGTCACCGGCGGTGACAATGGCCTGCTCGGCCTCGTGCGCCCGGCCTGGGCGGCGGATGCGCGCGCCTTCTACTGGCTGGCCCTGGTTCTCTCCGTGGGCGTCGCCCTCCTGTTGCGCCGTGCGCTCTATGCGCCCTACGGCTACGCGTTGCGCGCCGCACGGGATTCCACCGCCCGCGCCCGTTCCATCGGGCTGGATGTGACAGGGTTGCGTATCGCGGCCATCGTCGTCGCGGGCAGCGCCTGCGGCTTGGCCGGAGCACTCTTCTCCTACGGCAAGGGAAGCATCTTCCCGACCTACATCACCATCTCCCACTCGGTGGAGGCACTCCTCATGGTGCTGCTCGGCGGCCTCCAGACCATGGCCGGCCCGATCATCGGCGCCATCATCTATACCGGCCTCGCCGACATCCTCGTGCGTTCCACGGACCTCTGGCGCCTCGTGCTCGGCGCCGTCATCGTCTTCCTCGTCATCGCCTTCCCGGAGGGCATCGCGGGCGCCATCCGGCGCCTCTGGCTGCGGGGTCGGGAGGCATGAGCATTCTTGTGGTCGAGGGGCTGGGCAAGTCCTTCGGTGGCGTTCAGGCCGTCAGCGATGTCTCCTTCACTGTTACCCCGGGCGAGATGCTGGCGCTGATCGGTCCCAACGGCGCCGGCAAGTCGACCTGCTTCAACATGGTCGGCGGTCAGCTCCGGCCGGATGCGGGCTCCGTCCTGCTGGATGGCCGGGCCATCACCGGCCTTTCCCCCCGCGCCATCTCCCGCGCGGGCGTCGGACGCACCTTCCAGATCACCGCCACCTTCGGCTCCATGACGGTGCGCGAGAACGTGCAGATGGCGCTGCTGTCTCACCACCGACAGATCTGGGACTTCTGGCGCTCCGTCTCCGGCCTCCATGCCGGCGAGGCCGACGCGCTGCTCGCACAGGTCGGTCTGGAGGCGCAGGCGGACCGTGCGACCGGCGTCCTCGCCTATGGTGATCTCAAGAGGTTGGAGCTTGCCATCGCCCTGGGCAACGGGCCGCGCCTGCTGCTGATGGACGAGCCCACGGCCGGCATGGCCCCTGCGGAGCGCGTCGGGCTGATGAAGCTCACCCGCCGCCTTGCCACCGAGCGCGGTATCGCCGTCCTCTTCACCGAGCACGACATGGACGTGGTCTTCGACGTGTCAGACCGGATCCTGGTGCTGAACCGCGGCACGCTCATCGCGGAAGGCAACGGCACCTCCATCCGCGCTAACCCCGCCGTGCGCGAGATCTATCTCGGCACCGGCGCGACGAGCGGAGGACACTGACATGCTGCTCACCGTGGAGGGGCTGAACACCCATTACGGCCGCGCCCATATCCTGCAGGGCATGAGCTTCACCATCGCCGCCGGCGAGGTGCGCGTGCTGCTGGGCCGCAATGGCGCCGGCAAGAGCACGACGATGAAGTCCATCATCGGCCTCGTGCGCCCGACGAGTGGCAGGGTAACCTTCGACGGCACGGAGATCGCAGGAGAGGAGCCGCACCGCATCGCCCGCCGCGGCATTGGCTACGTGCCGGAGGATCGCCGCGTCTTCGCGGACCTCACGGTGATGGAGAACCTGGAGGTCGGCCGCCAGCCCGCGCGCGGGCCAATGCTGGCCTGGACGCCCGAGCGCCTCTTCGACCTGTTCCCCAATCTCGGCCGCATGAAGGACCGCCCCGGCGGCCGGATGAGCGGCGGCGAGCAGCAGATGCTCACCATCGCCCGAACGCTGATGGGCAACCCTCGCCTCGTGCTGCTGGACGAGCCGAGCGAAGGTCTGGCGCCCGTGATCGTGGAACAGATGGCCAATGCCATTCTGGCGCTGAAGTCCGAGGGGCTGACGATCCTGCTGGCGGAGCAGAACCTTCACTTCGCCGGTGGCGTCGCCGACAACGCGACAGTGGTGGAAAAGGGTCAGGTCGTCTGGTCCGGCAGCATGGAGGCGCTGAAGGCCGATGACAAGGCACGGACGAACTACCTGGCCGTTTAGACCAGATGTCCGTCTGAGGCGGGGGGGGGCCCGCCTCAGACGGACATCTGGTCTAGTCATGTGAATTTAAAGTTCGCTGCATAGATTACGCTCGGTGGCCTGACAGAAGCGCTTGACCGAGGCGAGTATCTCTTTGGCGGATTTGGTCCAGCGGTAAGGTTTCGGGTTCTCGTTGTGACGCTCGATGAAAGAGCGGATGTTCTGCTCGAGCTGGCTGGTCGAGGTGTGCACGTCGCGGCGCAACTGCTTGCGTATCAGCTCGGCGAACCAGCGCTCGACTTGGTTGATCCATGAGGCCGACGTCGGTGTGAAGTGGACGTGGTAGTGCCGTCGGCGAGCGAGCCATCCTCAGATCAACGCGGTTTTGTGGGTAGCGTAATTATCCATGACGATGTGGATGTCGAGGTCGGGGGGCACCTGCGCGTCAATCTGCTTGAGGAAGTCGAGGAATTCAGTCGCCCGGTGGCGCTTACAGCATTTGCTGATCACAATGAGGTGGTCCCCGGATCTCGGACAGGTAGTTAAGCTCGGTTCGCCTGCGAGAAGGACGGACCCGGATGACGGGCAAGCGGACGCGGTATTCAGCGGAGTTCAAGGCGAAGGTGGCGCTGGAGGCGCTGCGGGGTGAGCTGACGACGGCACAGCTGGCGGCCAGGCACGGCATCCATCAGACGATGGTGGGCGAGTGGAAGCGGCAGGCCGTGGAGGGCATGACCGGGGTGTTCTCGGGCAAGTCGGCGGCCGAGGAGAGCGCGAGGACCTCCGAGGCGAAGGTTGAGAAGCTGCACGCGAAAATTGGGCAGTTGCTGGTGGAGCGGGATTTATATGAAGAACCTCCCGTCAAGAGGGCAAGCGACACCGCGCCGCCGCCCGAGCTGCGGGGCCGCTTCGGATCTGGTTCGAGCGAGGTCGGTCATCAGCGTGCAGTCATGCGCCCTGCGCATCAACTTATATCCGGCAGCTCCATGACGGCTTGCCACAATCCTGCATGCACGGCCTGACGATCGAAGATGCGAGCCCACACTTTTTGTCGGCACCCGTTGTGCCAATCCCGTTCCCGGAACCCGCAACCCTCGCTCCGGGTCCTCGCCGGACCCGAAGTTCTGGAAGCTGATTCGAGGCGCTATGCGGGGGTCATGCCCAGGTCCTCGTGACCGGTCAGAACACCCTCGGGGATCAGCCCGGTCTCGACATATTGCCACAACGCCACCGCGAGCTTGCGGGCCATTGCCACCAGCATGATGCGTCGGATCCGGGGAGACTGCCCGGCCGTCTTCGTCGCATACCAGCGCGAGAGCTGGCTCTCGGGCTGATACTGCCGCCAGCTCCAGGCGACCTCGATCAGGATACGCCGGGCCCAACTGTTGCCGGCCTTGGAGATGCCTTGGCATCGCGTGACCGATCCGCTGTCATAGGGACTGGGTGTTAGTCCCAGATAGGAGCCGAGGTGCCGGCGACTGGCAAAAGCACGGTTGAAGACCTCACGTGCCAGGGTAGCCGCGCTGAGGCCTCCGATGCCCTTCAGGCGGCAGAGCATTTGCCGCTTGCGTTCGATCGCGGGATCCTGGGCATCAGCCTCGTCGCGTTCCTTCTCCAGGACGCGGATCTGATTCTCGATCAGGTCCAGCCGCACGTATTCCCGCTCAAGCTCCCGGCGCAAGCGCTCCGGCAACGGACAGCCCTCGGCCGTGGTCAGCGCATTGAAGTCGATCCGGGTGCGGCGTCGCGCGGGTTCGACCCCTCGAATGCCCTGCCCGAAGAGCAGCCCCTTGATGCGGTTGATGTGCGCCGTCCGCTCTCGCACCAGGCGGAGACGTTCCCGATGCGACCGGCGTGCATCCTCCTCCTGCAAAGAGGGGATCCGGACAACAGCACAGACATGGTGCTCCCCTCGGTCGAGCGCGATGAGGGCGCGCAGCAGGGTCAGCGCGTCGATCCGGTCCGTCTTGACGCGCCGAGGGCGCCTGTTCACCTGCAGACTCGCGGGGTCAAGCACGCGGCATTCGATACCACGGCCAATCAGCGACCGCGCCAGCCAGAAGCCATCATAGCCCGCCTCGTAACAGACCAGAACACGCGAGATGTCTCCGGCTGCCTTGCGCAGCCTGACCAGCAACCCAGGCAGGTCGCCGCCTGCGATCCGGTGCAGGGAAGGCCGCTCCCGATCCGGGAGCGCGATTGAGACGACCCAGTTGGTCTTGCTCAGCTCGATGGCGGCATAGACGGTCTGGACGGTTGTGCTTTCCTGGTTGTTGACCATGGGCCTCGCTCCTGGGCAGGCGGTGATGCCGACCATCCTATGGGAAAGACCAGGTAGCCGGCCCGCATAAGATCTTTTTGGCCAAGGCGTCCGGACGATGAGCCTGGAGCGACGACGGCAGATGATCGAGCCCGATCACTCACAGCTCTCGATCCTGCGCCAGTGCGAGTTGGTCTCGATCAGCCGCTGCGGGTTCTATCACCGACCCCAGGGAGAGACGCCGCTGAACCTGGAATTGATGCGGCTGATCGATGCGCAGTTCCTGGAGACGCCCTGGTACGGATCTCGGCAGATGGCGCGCCATCTCCGGCGCGAGGGCTACGTGGTCGGCCGCAAGCGGGTGCGGCGGCTGATGGCGAAGATGGGCTTGGCGCCGATCTACCAGCGGCCGCGGACGACCGTGCCGAACCCTGAGCACCGGGTGTTCCCCTACCTGCTGCGGGATCTGGCGATCGGGCGCCCGAACCAGGTCTGGTGTGCCGATTTGACCTACATCCCGATGCGCCGGGGCTTCCTCTACCTGGTCGCGGTGATGGACTGGGCGACCCGCAAGGTGCTGGCCTGGCGGGTGTCGAACACCATGGATGTCGAGTTCTGCCTCGAAGCTCTGGAGGAAGCATTGGCCCGGCACGGGCGGCCCGAAATCTTCAATACCGACCAGGGTAGCCAGTTCACCTCGCCGCGGTTCACCGGCGTGCTGCAACGGGCTGGGGTGCGCATCTCCATGGATGGACGGGGACGCTGGATGGACAATGTCTTCATCGAGCGGCTCTGGCGCAGCCTGAAATACGAGTGCGTCTACCTGCACGCCTTCGAGACCGGCTCGGAGCTTCGGGCCGGGCTCGCCAGGTGGATTGGCTACTACAACGCCGGACGACCCCATTCCGCCCTGGCCGGGCGCACGCCTGACGAGGCATATGGGACAGCCGGAATGGAGAGACTGGCGGCCTGACGAAAATCAGAGCCGAGCTTATCACAGCCGCCAAACTGTCCGGCGATTGGGGACCACCTCACTTTCAACAGAGCAAAAGGCGCTATTAATCCAAGCCTCTCGAGGACGAGGGGCGCGTTCCGAATGCAGATCGCGCCCTATGGATCAACTCGTTCAACCTTGAAACCATAGATCCGGGCAGGATTATCGACCAGGATCATACGCCTCTGCGTTGGCTCTGGCGCCCATTTCCATAGCAGCGACAGCAGCACCCGCTCATCAGGCACTTCTGATATCCAGGGATGCGGCCAGTTGCTGGCCCAGAGCATACGCTCAGGGGCCAGCCGTACCAGCGCTTCGGCAAGCTTTCCAATATCCGCGTAGTCGGGACTGCCGCTGCGCGATACCTCGTAGGGCGCGGAGAGCTTCACCCAGCATCGCCCACCCTCCACCAGCCTGCACAGAAGCCGAAAGCCCGGGTGGGAGAATTCCACGGGTTCAAGAAACTTGCCGATATGGTCGATGACCAACGGGCAAGGCAGGTGCCGCAAGCGGTGGGCATGTTCCGGCAGGGTACGACCATCGAGCTGAAGCTGGATATGCCATCCCATGGGAGCGATCCTCGCTGCGAGCGGCGCCAGATCCTCCCAGCGCATATACCCGCCGGGAAGCATATGGAAGCGCAGACCGCAGACCCCAGCCTCCGCCAGTTTCTTCAGCTCACGCTCCGCGACATCCGGCGCCGTGACGGCGATCCCGCGTGTCCGGCCCGGTCCGAGTTCCCGCAACCCATCCAGCATGGCACGGTTGTCAGTGCCATACCCGTTGGCCTGCACGAGCACGGCCCGCTCTAGACCGAGAGCCCGCTGCAGAGCGTGGTAGCGGCTGGCCGGTGCATCGGGCATCGGTCCGGCCAATGGCCAGCGCCGGTCGAAGACATGAACATGGCAATCGCAGGCGGCGGGAGGCAGGGCTTCCATCACGCGGCCCGCAGCCCGAGTTGAAGCAGCCGGTGCGCCGCCTCCGGATTGACCGCGCCCTGCGGCATGCGTCCCGCAATCAGGGCCTCGACTTGCCGAACCGTGTCGAAGGCCTGATGTTGTACCGCCTCGGGCGTCAGCCCTCCGATGTGTGGAGTGGCGATGACATCGGATCGCCGTGCCAGCCGAGGCGAAGGCATCTGGTCAGGTGCCTGGCCCACATCCAGCGCGGCGCCTGCGAGGTGCCCGCTTTCCAGGGCGGCTTCGAGGGCGGCTTCATCCACAAGGTTGCCGCGAGAGAGATTGAGGAAGAAGCTTCCCCGCGGCATGGTGGCGAACGCCTCGCCTCCCATCATTCCCTCCGTCTCCGGCGTGGCGGCAGCCAGACACAGCACAAAGCGAGAGCGGGGCAACAGGTCCATCAACCCAAGTTGCTCGATACCCTCTTCGGCCTTCTGCCGCGGATCGGTCACGAACACCCGCATGCCGAGGGATCGCGCCAGTTCCGCGACCCGCCGGCCGATGACGCCGTAGCCGATAATTCCCAGGCTTGCTCCCGAAAGCTGCCGCCCCATGCGGATCCGTGGTGGACGCTCCGCCCGGTAGTCCAGGACGGCACAGCTTACACCGCGCGCCAGATCTACCAGGAAGCCGATCGCAAGTTCCGCGACCGAGTCCGTGAAGCCCGGCGACGCGTTGCAGACCAACACGCCCTGCCGGCTGGCGGCGGCAAGATCGATATTGCGGATATCCACGGCCACACGGAGGAATGCCTTGAGATCCGGCAGTGCATCGAAGACCTCACGCTGCCCGGCTGTCTGCCGGTCGGACACGATGACATCGCAGCCGCGCGCGAACTCCACCAGCTCTGCCGCCCGGAGCGGATGGTCCTCAGGATTGAGGCGAACGTCGCCCAGGTGACGAAGCGCGGCCAGTGCCTCTTCGCCATAGTAGTTGGCCCGGTCATGGGCTGTGTGGGTCAGTGCAATCTGCACGGCTGGTCAGGCTCCTGCCGTGACGAGAGGCGCCACGGAATCGCGAAGGACGAGGGAAGGAGGAAAGCTGAACTGCTCCGGCGGGAGGGAGGCGTCCTCCATGCGCCGCATGATGCGGTCCACCATCAGACCCGCCATCTCCGGCAACGGAGAGCGAACGGAGGTCAGGGCTGGGATGGTATGTCCCGTGAGAGGCAGCGCATCCATCCCGACGACCGAGAGATCGCCGGGAACGGACACGCCCCGCCGGTGCAGACCAGCGAGCAATCCGATTGCCATCATGTCGTTCACGGCAATCAGCCCCGTCGGGCGCGCCGGATGCTCCAGGACTTCGGCGGCCAGGGACTGGCCCAGATCGGCCAGTTCCGCGTCGCCGAATGCGGAGGGGCTGCGCCTCTCTATCACCACCGCCTGAACTCCCGCCGTTCCAGCGGCCTGCCGGAAGCCGTCTAGCTTGGCCGCGCGGCTGAAGGTGCGTCCGGCCGGAACGAGAAAGGCCAGGGCGCGGTGTCCCTGCTCCGCCAGGTGATTCACAGCCAATGCCGCAGCCGCGGCATTGTCTACCGAGACATGGTCCATACCTGTCCGGACCCCCGGCTGGGTATGGCTGTCATAGCTGACGGCGATCAGGCCTCGCTGGATCAGGGCGTCGAAATGCCCTGCCTCGGCCAGCGAGGAGATGATGATGGCTCCCCGAACGCCATGCGACAGAAGGTCCTCCAGCAGAGGCCGTTCCCGCGAGGTGTCACGATAGGTGTTGGCCACGATCAGGCGCTGGCTGTACCGCGTCTGCGCCACCTCCTCGATCTCCCGCGCCAGTTCCGCGTAGCTGGGATTCGACATCGAGGGCACGAGCAGGCCCAGCATCTGCGACTGCCCGGTCTTGAGCTTCTGCGCGGCTCGGTTCGGCAGGAAGCCGAGCTCGGCGATGGCTTTCTCTACCCGATCCCGCGTCTCGGGCCGCATCCGGCCCGACCGGCCGTTGATGAGGTTCGAGACCGTGGCTATGGAGACGCCCGACAGGCGGGCGACATCCACGATGGTGGGGCCGGGTAGCGCCATCTCAGCCCATGCCCAGCATGTTCGGCAGCCAGAGGCTGATGGCCGGAAAAAGCACCAGCAGAACCATGCCGAACAGCAGAACCGCTAGGTATTTGGCCATCGGCCGTGCCACATCCTGCATGCGGGTGCCGGTCATGGCACAGGTGGCGAAGAGGCCCAGGCCCACCGGTGGGGCGAACAGTCCGAAGCCCATGGCCACGACCATCACCGTGCCGAAATGCAAGGAGCTGATGCCGAGCTGCGCAGCGATCGGCGTCAGCAGCGGACCAAAGATAATAAGGGCGGGTGCTCCCTCCAGGACGGCGCCGAAGACCACCATCAGGAGTGTCGCCAGGACCATGAAGGCGAGGCTACCATGGGTGTGGCCGAAGCTCACCAGCATACCGGACATCGCGCTGGGGATCTGCTCGATCGTCAGGGCGAAGGCGAAGCCGGAGGCGGCGGACATGATGAACAGGATGCCCCCTGCCATCGACGCCGCATTGACCAGCAGCTTGACCACCGAACGCAGCGTCAGCTCCCGGAAGGCCAAGCCGCCGACCATAAGCGCATAGACCACAGCGAAGGCAGAGATCTCCGTGGATGTCGCGACCCCGGCGGTGACGCCGCGCCCGATCATCATGACCATCACCAGAGCGACGAGCGAGCCGCCGATCAGACGCGGCAAGCTGCGGCGGACAGGGAAGGCTTCGCGCGTATCGATCCGGCGCCCGTAGACGATGGCCACGGTCGAAAGGCAGAGCGCCAGTAGGGCCGCAGGAACGATGCCTGCCATGAACAGGCCGCCGACGGAGATATTGGCCACGAAGGCGAAGATGATGAGGTTGACGCAGGGCGGAATGGTTTCCGCCATTACCGCGGTGCAGGCCAGGAGCCCCGCAGCGTCGTTCGGATCCTGCCGTGTGCGCCGGACCGCCGGCATGATGATCCCGCTCACCGCGGCGATGTCCGCGAGCTTGGAGCCTGAGATACCCGAGAAAAGCGCGGTGGCGACGATGCTGATCAGGTTGAGGCCCCCACGCATCCGCCCCATGAGCCGCAGCAGGAGTTCGATCAGGCGGGTCGACATGCCGTTGGCCTCCATGGTCAGGCCGGCCAGCACGAAGAACGGGATGGCCAGGAGCACGAAGTGGTCGGCGCCTGCCGCGAGTTGCTGCGCGTAGACGACCATCGGCAGCGAGGGATCGGCCAGGAAGTAAAGCAGAGCACTGAAGGCCAGCGCGAAGGCGATGGGAACACCGATGACCACGCTTCCCATGGCAGAGACGACCAGCAGCGACAAGGGCGACAGCGCCATCTCGGGCAGGAGAGTGTTCCAGGCCCAGACCCCGCCGGCGACGGCAAGACCTGCAGCAAAGGTCAGCCAGACCTGCCGGGGCGGGCCTTCCAGCGCATTGGCCAGACCGAAGGCAACGATGAAGAAGCTGCCGATGATGACGGGAAGGATGTTGATCCAGTGCGGCAGGCCGAGCGGCGTGACCTGCCCTTCCGTCTCGATGAAGAGACCGCAGGCCGTGATGAAGAGGGCCACGGCGACGGCTACCACGATCCAGCAGCAGATCTGCGTCATGCAGATGCGCCACGCGGGTGGGAACATTTCGCGAAATACATCGATCCCGGCATGCCTGCCCCGCCCCAGCACCGTGGCCGCGCCGAAGAAAACCAGCACGACCATCAGGGCGCGGGCCACTTCCTCCGCCCAATCCAGGGGATCATGCAGGAAATAGCGGTAGATGACCGAAAGGAAGACCACCAGGACGTTGGCGGCCAATGTGAGTCCCGCCAAGTGTTCCAACACGGCCAGAACGGCACGCAGGAGGGAGCCGAAGCCCCGGAAGCCTGTATAGGTCATGCCTGGCGAATCTGTGGCAATCGCGCTCATGGACGCTTGCTCCCGCGAAAGCCGGGCTTCCTGGAGCCCGGCGCGACGCTCTCGTCTCCCGGATATTGCCGGGCTTGCATCACGGATCAGGCCGAGACGTTGGCGGCGATCTCGAAGAGAGGCTTCGTGGCTGGATAGTTCCGCGCGAAAGGAGCATAGAGTTGCTCGCTCATCTGCCGCTTGATCTCCGCCCTTTCCGTCGGGGGCATCGGCGAGAAGGCGATGCCCAGTTGCCGGAGCTGTTCCAGCGCCTCGGCGGAACGCGGCGGGACATCCTGTCGCTGGCTTTGAGTCGCCTCAGCCGCAGCCTGGAGGAAGACGGGCTTGAGGTCTGCGGGGATCTTGGAGAGGCCACGCCGGCCGATGACAGACAGCATCGGGCTGAACAGATGCTCGGTCATGAAGCATTGCTTGGTGACTTCGTAGAGCCGGTTGGCGATGACACTCGCGGCATCATGCTCGAAGCCATCGACCACCCCGCTCTGCAAGGCGGTATAGAGTTCGTTGAAGGGGATCGGCGCTGGCACTGCACCCATGAGCTTGAAGGTCTCGATGAAGGCCGGTGCCGGTAGAACGCGCAGCTTTACCGCATGCAGATCGGCCAAGTTATGAACCGGCGCCCGGGTGTAGACGCAGCGCGCTCCGAAGTGGAAGCCCCAGCCCAGCGCCATCACGCCCTTGCGCTCCAGCAGCATCTTTCCGAAGGCATCGCCCAGGCCGGCGTCGAGCAACTTCTCGCCATGGGAATAGCTGTCGATCAGGTAGCCGAGATCCAGCATTCCCAGCTCCGGCACTGCGGTGGCCCAGATGGAGGAACCGATGATCATCATGTCGACGGACCCGATGGCAACCTGCTGGACCACATCGGACTCCTTGCCGAGCTGACCGTTGGGGAAATAGTCCAGGCGGATGCGTGGGCCCGCGACGTCCTGCAGCTTGGTCCTGAAGTGCTCGAACCACGCGAAATGCGCGGCGTTCCGGTCAGCGGGCATCGCGGAGGACACGCGAAGGGCGATAGGCGACTGGGCACGCGCCAGGAATGGGATCCCGAGTGTCGCACCGGCGGTGGCGGCAGCCAGAATGCCACGGCGGGTTGAAGTACCGGACATATGTTCCTCCCTTATTAAACGTTTAACTTATTCCGTTAAACGTTGCACCAAACGGAACGGCCATCAATAGTTTTTTGGAGTGAACGTTGCTTTGTTGAAACCCTATGGAGCTGTGAGGGGTTGGGATGGCTTTCGGCGTGGGCCGGGAGGAGGTGATGAGGCGGATGTCAAAGTCGGCGGTGCGGGTGGCACGGGAGGCGCTGGTAGCGGGCCGAGCGGCGCTGCCGGAGTACGCCAGCCCGTACTCGCGCAAGGACTACACCCAGCCGCAGCTCTTCGCGCTGCTGGTGCTCCGGCAGTTCCTGCGGGTGGACTACCGGGGCGTGATGGCCCTGGTCGCCGAGTGGTCGGAGTTGCGACGCACCCTCGGACTGGCCAAGGTGCCGCACTATTCGACCCTGGCCCACGCCTCGCGCCGCATCCTGGCAGACGCCGAGGCCGGGGGGCTTTCATTGGCGTCCAGACTGCCATGGTCCGGCGTGCCCGAGCCGCGGCCTGATCGACACCGCACCGGTCGTGGCCGTGGACGCGACCGGGCTCGAAACCCGTCACGTCAGCGCCCACTTCGGCCAGCGCCGGTCCAAGGGCAAGGGACACCGCCAGCGGGCCTGGCCGAAGCTGACCGTCGTGCTCCATACCGGCTCGCACCTCCTGCTCGGCGCCGTGCCGGGCCTCGGCCCGAGCCAGGAATCACCGGACTTCACCCCGGCCATGCGCCAAGCTGCGGAACGGGTCGCGATCGACACCGCCCTCGGTGACGCCGGCTACGACGCCGAGCACAACCACCGTCTCTGCCGCGACGACCTCGGCGTCCGGCAGACGGTGATCCGCCTCAACCGCCGCAACACAGGGCGCCGTTGGCCCAAGACCCCGTACCGACGTGCCATGCGATACCGCTTTCCCAAGCCCCTCTACCACCAGCGCTGGCATGTCGAGAGCGGGTTCAGCCAGCACAAGCGACGCCTCGGCTCAGCCCTCACCGCCCGCAACACCGCATCCCAGAACCGCGAACTCGTCCTCCGCGTCCTCACCCACAACCTCATGCTTCTCGCCGAGGCCGCATGAGCGTTTCAACAGAGCAAAAGGCACTGTTAACCACCACCCTGTCCTCTGGCCGGAGGACCGCCAGGTAGAGCGTGGTCAGGATCGTCGCCATGGAGGCGGAGAAGGCCTGGTGGCCGCCGACCTTCAGCCCGTCCGTGTTCGGGCGGAGATGGTTGGCGTGATGGATGGTCCATGTCGCCAGCCAGAGGACCTTGCGCCCCAGCTCCGCCAGGGCCTAAAGATCGACGCCCGTCACGCCTTCCCTCTTTTTCCGGTGGACTGGAACCGGCTAGCTGCGCCGCACGTTCCAGAACTTCGCGAAGCCGGGCAGCACGCCCGCGACATCCGCGCGCAGCACCGTGGGCAGGAAGACCTGTGCGACGGGGATCCAGTTGGCCTCGCGCAGCGTCTGCACCTGCAGCTCGCGCGCGATGCGCTGGCGCTCCGCCTGATCCGAGGCCAGGAACCAGTCGCGGTAAAGCTCCTCCACCCGCGCGCTGGTTGGCCAGCCCACCCAGGCATCCCGGCCATTGGCCCGGATCGAAGGGACCACGGTCGGGTCGGTGAAATAGTCGCCGTCCGCGCTGACGCCGAAGATGTTCCAGCCGCCCTTGTCCGGCGGCTGCTGGTTGACGCGCCGCTGCACCACGCTGCCCCAGTCCATCGCCTGGTAGTCGAGGTTGAAGCCCATCTTGCGCAGCAGGTCGCCCATGACCTCGCTGACGGCGTTGTTCACCGGGCTGTCGGTGCCGACCAGCATCACCACGCGCTCGCCCTTGTAGCCGGCCGCGGCCAGCTCGCGCTTCAGAGCGTCGAAGTCGCGCCGGCCGCGCATCTCCTCCAGCCCCGCCTCGGTGGCCATCGGGCCGCCAGGCAGGAAGATGCCGACCTTGCCGCCGCGCAGGCCGGGATCGGTGCCGCTGATCATCTGCTCGAACTCGTCCTGATCCACCACGGAAAGGACCAATCGGCGGATGGCGGCATTGTCGAAGGGCGGATGCAGGTGGTTGAACTGGATGAAGGCGATCGTGCCGGCGCGGTTGGTGATTTCCGCGCGCAGCGACCTGTCGCGCCGGACCAGGGGCAGCAGGTCGGGGATCGGCCGCTCCCACCAGTCCACCTCGCCGTTCTGGATCGCCGCCAGGGCGGTGGAGGCATCGGGGATCACCTGCCATTCCACCCGCTCGAAATGCACCTGCTTCGGGCCGCTGGAAAGGCCGGGCTGGCCGCCCTGGCGCGGCGCATAGCCGTCGAAGCGCGCATAGGCCACCCGCGCGCCCGGCAGCCGCTCATCGGGCAGGAAGCGGAAGGGGCCGCTGCCGATCATCTCCGCCATCGGCGTGCCGGGATCGGAGGGGATCAGCCGCGCCGGCATGATGAAGGGCGTGTAGGGCGTGGTCTTCGCCAGGGCGAGCGGCAGCAGCGGGAAGGGACGCTTCAGGCGGAAAAGGATGGTCCTGTCGTCAGGCGCGGACAGCTTGTCGGTCGCGGCCATCAGCGTCTTGCCGAAGGGATCACGGCGCGCCCAGCGGCGCAGGCTGGCCACGGCATCCGAGGCCAGCACAGGCTCCCCGTCATGGAAGCGGAGCCCGCCGCGGAGCCGCAGCATCCAGCTTCGGCCATCATCGGCGACCTCGTGGCCCTCCACCATCTCCGGCACCGGCTCGCCGACGGCGTTCAGGCCATAGAGCGTGTCGAAGATCATGAAGCCGTGGTTGCGTGTCACCGTGGCCGTGGTGATGCCCGGGTCCAGCACCGCCAGGTCCGCCTGCGGAATGACGCGCAGCACCGAGGAGGGGCGCCCATTCGTTTGGGCGCCTGCCAGCCGTGGGGCCGCGAGCGAAGCTATGCCCGCCGCGAGGAAGCTGCGCCGCTTCATGCCTTGATCTCCTCCCTGCCGCCGGGTTCGTCCCCGCCGGATCATGCTTTGGCCCAGGTCTAACCCTCCGGTCTCCGCAAGCCAAGCCGGTCTTTCGGCACCCTCCGGCAGCGGCCATCATCGCGCCACGCCAACCCCGATCCCGTGATGGGCATGCCTCATGAACCCCTTCCAGGCCGACTGGACGACCCTGCGCATCCTGCTGGCGACGGTGGAGCTCGGCAGCATCACCCAGGCGGCGCAGCGTTGCGGCATCGCCACCTCGGCGGCGGCGAAGCGGCTGCAACTGCTGGAACGCGACTGCGGCCTGCCGCTGCTGGAACGGGGCGCGCGCGGGGTGCGCCCGACTGCGGCGGGGGAGGCGATCGCGCAGCATGCGCGCGCCCTCTTCGACCTCTCGGCCCGCTTCGCCGGGGATTTCCGCGCCTTCGCCAGTGGCGGACAGGGCAGCGTCCGGCTGGGCGCCTCGGCCTCGGTGATCGCGGGCCACGACCTGGGGGCGTTGCTGGCCGGCTTCGCGGCGCGGCATCCCGCCATCCGTGTCGAGCTGAAGGAGGAGACGAGCGGCACGATCCTCCACGACCTCGTGGAAGGACGGGGGGACCTGGGACTGATCACCAGCGCCAGCGAGATCCCGTCCTCCCTGGAGGCCCGCCCCTGGCGGCGCGACCGGCTGGTCGTCCTGTGCCGGGCGGACCATCCCCTGGCGACGGCCCGATCCCTGCGCTTCGGCGCGCTGCTGGAGCATCCGCTCATCGGCGTGCAGGAGGGGGGCGCGCTGTCGCTGATCCTGGACGACGCGGCACGCAGGCTCGGCCACCGGCTGGAATTCCGCTTCCAGGTCGGCGCGACGGAGGCGGCCCGTGGCCTGGTGGCGGCGGGGCTGGGCCTCGCCGTGGTGCCGGAGGGACTGGCCGGGACAGGCCCCGGGACGCCTGCCCTGTGCGCCGTGCCGCTGGAGGAGGGCTGGGCGCGGCGGCAGTTGCGGCTGATCACCCGGCCGGCGGCGATGCTGCCCCCCGCCGCGCGGCTGCTGCGGGATCATCTAGCCTGGCCGACTTCCGCGGATGGCGGACGCTGATCCCGCCAACCACGGCTTCACCTCCGCGCCTCGCGGGGGCATCATGCGAGCATGAGGAACGCCAAGGAAAAACCCGCCGTCACAGTGCGGGAGGTAGGGCCGCGCGACGGCCTGCAGATGATCCGGTCGGTGATGCCGACCGGGACGAAGCTGCGCTGGATCGCCGCCATGGCGGAAGCCGGCATCCCGGAGATGGAGGTGGCGAGCTTCGTGCCGCCCGCCGCCATGCCGCAGATGGCCGATGCCGCCGAGGTGGTCGGCAGCCTGCGCGCCTCGCATCCGGGGCTGCAGGTGATGGCGCTGGCGCCCAACCTGCGCGGCGCGCAGAATGCCGCGGCCGCCGGGGCGCAAGCGATCGTCCTGCCCGTTTCCGCCAGCGAGGCGCACAGCCGCTCCAATGTCCGCCGCAGCCGGGCGGAGCAGGTGGCGGAGTTCCGCCGCGTGGTGGAATGGGCCCGCACGCTCGGCGCGGCGCGGCCCTCGATCGAGGCCGGGATCTCCACCGCCTTCGGCTGCTCCCTTCAGGGCGAGGTGCCGGAGCGCGAGGTGATCGCCCTGGCCGCCGAACTGGCCGGGGCCGGGGCCGATGCTGTCGCCTTGGCCGATACGCTGGGCTATGCCAGCCCCCGGCAGGTCCGCCGCTTGGTGCGCGCGGTGCGGCTGGAGCTCGGCCCCGTGCGCCTCGGCAACCTGCATCTGCACGATACCATGGGCACCGGGCTGGCCAATGTGCTGGCCGGGCTGGAGGAAGGCGTGCGCGGCTTCGATGCCGCCCTGGGCGGGCTCGGCGGCTGTCCCTTCGCCCCCGGCTCGGTGGGCAACATCGACACGGAGGACCTGGTCTATCTCCTGGAATCGGAGGGCTTCGACACGGGCATCGATCTCGCCGCGCTGATCAAGACGCGTGCCCTGTTGCAGGAAGGCCTGCCCGGCGAGGTGCTGCACGGCCGTGTCGCCAGGGCCGGCATCCCGCGCACCTTCCATCCGGCGCGGGAGGCCGCCGCCCGGCCGGCCGAGGCGGCACCGGAGGCCGTCCCGGCCACGCCGCGCGGCACGACCGGCCCGCTGCACGGCATCCGCGTGCTGGAATTCACCCATATGATCATGGGGCCGAGCTGCGGCATGGTGCTGGGTGATCTCGGCGCCGACGTGATCAAGGTCGAGCCGGGCCCGGAAGGCGACAACACCCGGCGCCTGATGGGCGCGGCGATCGGCTTCTTCCCCAGCTTCAACCGCAACAAGCGCAGCCTGTGCCTCGACCTGAAGCGTCCCGAGAGCCTGGAACTGGTGCGCCGCCTCGCCGCCGAGGCCGATGTGGTGCTGGAGAATTTCCGCCCCGGCGCGATGGACAAGCTCGGACTCGGCCATGCCGATCTTTCCGCGCTCAATCCCCGGCTGATCTATTGTTCCTGCAAGGGCTTCCTGCCCGGCCCCTACGAGCACCGCGCGGCGCTAGACGAGGTCGTGCAGATGATGGGCGGCCTCGCCTACATGACCGGGCTGCCTGGCAAGCCGATGCGCGCGGGCTCCTCGGTCAACGACATCATGGGCGGCTTGTTCGGCGTGATCGGCATCCTGGGCGCGCTGCGCGAACGCGAGGCCACGGGGCGGGGCGCGCATGTGCAGTCGGGGCTCTTCGAGACCAACATGGTGCTGATGGCGCAGCACATGGCCGCCAACGCCATCACCGGGCAGAACCCGCCTTCCTTCGGCGATCCGGCCATGGTGAAGCCCTGGTCGGTCTATGACGTCTTTGACACGGCCGATCCCGGCGAGCAGGTCTTCGTCGGCGTCGTGACGGAGACCCAGTGGCGCGGCTTCTGCGAGGCCTTCGGCCTGTCGGACCTGTTGCGCGACCCGGCGCTGGCCACCCAGGCGCAGCGCGTGCTCGACCGGTCCCGATACCTGCCCCGCGTCGCGGAGGTCTTCCGGCGGCTTTCCAAGGCCGAGCTGATGGCCCGTTGCGAGGCGCTGGGGCTGAGCTTCGCGCCGATCGCCCGGCCGGGCGACCTCTTCGACGATCCGCATCTGCGGAATTCGGGCGGCCTGCTGGACACAGAGATGGCGAGCGCCGAAGGCGCCGCCCGCGTCGCGCCCGGCGGCACCGCCGCGCGCCCGCTGGCGGGGCTGCCGGCCCTGCCCGTGGCCGTGGACGGCGCCCGCCTGGGATTGCGGCGCCAGCCGCCGCGCAGCGGCGAGCACAGCCTGGAGATCGCGCGGGAGGCCGGGCTGTCCGAGGCAGAGATCGGGCGCATGGCGGCGGCGGGCCTGCTCTGGGCACCCGACCTGCCGATGGCGGCGGAATGAGCGACCGCCTGGAACTGCCGGGACGCGTCCTCTTCCTGTCCGGCGACCCGGAACTGGTCACGGCGCAGCTCGGGGGCTGCGACCTGACGCTTGCCGAAGCGGGGCGGCTGCGCGACGACGTCTCCACCGACGAGATCACCCCCCTGCCCTCGCTCGTCCATTTCGACGAAGCGCTGGCCGACCATGCCTATACCGACGTCAAATGCGACGACGCCTTGCCGTTCCGGCCCGGAGCGGCGCGCGCGGGTGGCTTCTCGGTGGTCGTCGCCGGGGCACGCTACGGCAAGGGCTCCTCCCGCGAGCACAGCCCGCTGGCCGAGAAGATGGCCGGCATCCGGCTCGTCATCGCGGAGAGCTTCGAGCGTATCTACCGCCAGAACGCCGACAATCTCGGGCTCTTCACCTCGACGGATTTCGGGCTGGTCGAACGCATCCGGCGCGGCGAGTCGATCGGGGTGGAGGAGCTCGTCGCGGGCCGGGACGCGGTCACTGCCGCCGTGCTGCGGGCCGGCGGGCTGCTGGCCTACGGGCGGTGCGTGCTGCGGCACGCATCCGGCGCACGCCCGGCGGTGTTACCGGGGCCGCAGACCCTGGCCGCCAAGATCCTGGCCCGTCATGCCGTGGCGGTTCCGGGTGCCGGGGAGCGACCCGAACCGGGCTCGGGGATCTTCGTGCGCGCCGACCTGCGCTTCATCCACGACATCTACACGGCGATGTGCCGCTTCATGCTGCGCGGCGCCTTCGGCGAAACGCCGGTGCTGGAGGACCCTGGCTCCATCCTCACCTTCGAGGACCATTATTCCTATGCGCACCGGAGCCCGGCACATGTGGAGCGCGGATTGCTGCCGCATGTCCGGGCGCTGTCGGAGGCGCACCGCGCCTTCGTCGCCGAGCATGGGCTGACGGATCACGGCTACCTTCCGGGCGGAGAGGGCTCCGAGGGCATCTCGCACGCCCTGGTGGCGGAACGCTACGCCCTGCCGGGGCGGCTCATCGTCGGCACCGACTCCCACACGCCGCACAGCGGTGCGCTGGGCTGCCTGGCTTTCGGCGTCGGCACCACGGACATGGCGAATGCCATGGTGACCGGCATGGTGCGGCTCAGGGTGCCGGAGGTGCTGCGCATCGAGATGCAGGGCAGCCCGCCGCCCGGCGTGACCGCGAAGGACATCGTGCTGCATCTCCTCGCCCGGCCTGGGCTGAAGGCCGGCACGGGCGTCGGAAAGGTCTTCGAGTTCGCGGGGCCGGGCGTTGCCTGCCTCGGCATCGACGAGCGGGCCACGCTCACCAACATGACGGCCGAGCTGGGGGGCTTCGCCGGGATTGTCGCCCCCGATGCCGAAACCCGGCGCTTTCTGCGCGATCGGCGCGGCATCGACTTCGAGCCGGAACCCTGGATGTGCAGCGATCCGGGGGCACCCTATGCCGAGGTCATCACCCTGGACCTGTCGCACCTGTCGCCCATGCTCGCCGCGCCGGGCGATCCGGGGCGGGGCGTGCCCGTCGCGGCGCTGGACGGGCCGGTGCGGATCGACATCGCCTATGGCGGCTCCTGCACCGCCGGGAAGCGCGAGGATTTCGACCATTACCACGAGGTGCTGGCCTGGGCCGTGGCGCGCGGACTCAGGCCGCCGCCGCATGTCCGGCTGCTTCTGCAGTTCGGCACGGCGGCCGTGCGGGACTATTGCGCGGCGCGCGGCTACCTCGACACCTTCGCGCGCATTGGCGCCGAGATCCTGCAGCCGGCCTGCGGCGCCTGCGCCAATTGTGGCCCCGGAGTCTCGGTTTCTCCTTCCCAGGTGACGGTCAGCGCCATCAACCGCAACTTCCCGGGCCGCTCCGGCCCCGGCCAGGTCTGGCTCGCCAGCCCGCCGACCGTGGCCGCCAGCGCCATCGCGGGGGAGCTGATCTCCTTCCAGGCGCTGCGGGAGCGATATCCCCTCCCCATGCCGGGTCTCGCGGGAGGCGCCGGGACGAGCGTGCCCGGCTGACGCGACGGTGCGGCGCTCAACGCGCGCATTCGGCCAGGAAGTCCCGCATCAGGGCCGCGACACGCTCCGGCCCTTCCAATGGCAGGAGGTGCCGGAGGCCCGACAGGACCTCCAGCCGGGATTCGGGGAAGTGCGGCGCCATGAGCCTCCGTTGCGCCGCCGGGCCCAGATCCGCGTCCTCGCCGCCAGCCAGGATCAGCGTCGGATAGGGCAGGATGCCGACGCGCCGGCCCCAGTCCTCCCGGCTGCCGGATTCAAGCCAGTGGCGCCAGGCGGCGGGGTTGGCGCGCAACACGTCCTCGATCGCCAGGCGGCGTGACTCGGGCGGCAGTGTGACGACGTTGTTGTCGATGAAACGCTCCGCCTGGGCGCGGCGCTCCTCGGGCGGTCCCTGGAACCATCCGAGCATTTCCTCGCGGCGGGCCTCCGCCATGGGTTCGGGCGAAGGGGGCGAACCCGCCAGCAGGACGAGCCCGGCCAGGCCCTCCAGCCCCGCCTCCCCGTCGAGCGCCCTTCGCGCCAGCACCGCGGCGAGCTTGGCCCCCATGCTGTGCCCCACCAGGACCCAGCGGCCAGGGGGACAGCCAGGGGGACAGCCAGAGGGGCAGCTAGGGAGCTGTGCGGCGATGATCCCGGCGAGGCGATCCGCCATGTCGGCGACGGCGTAGCCGGGTTCCGCCGCCGCTGCGCCGAAGCCCGGCAGATCGAGGGCCAGCGGCCGCACCCCCTCCCCCAGGCACCGCGTCACCTCCTGCCATTCCCGGGCACTGCCGCCGAGGAAGTGCAGCAGGACGAGGCGGATCGCGTCCGGGCCATTGCGGTCCGCGGCCGGGGCGCTGGAAGGGGGCCTGGGAGGGGCTGGTTCCATGCAGGGCAACTGGGGGCGCATCGCGCGGCATCAAGCGGCCGCCGGCACCCGGTTCCGCGTCTTTCCGGCAGGCATCGTGCCACTGGGGCGGTTGCGCTTCCCGCTTTGCTCCCCACAGACAGACGATGCAACGAGACATGCACCGGATCTCCATTCCCGCCCCGGCGGAAAGCCCGCCCGAGGGCGCCGGCTTTCCCATCCAGGACTATGCCGCGCTGGGCGACGGGCGGTCCGTGGCGCTGATCGCGCCGGATGGGGCGGTGGGCTGGTGGTGCGTGCCCAACATGGACTCACCGCCCCTCTTCGACCGGATCCTCGATCCCGGAGAGGGCGGCTATTTCCAGATTCGCCCCGAGGGTGCCTTCGAGGTCGAGCGGCGCTATCGCCCGGACAGCAACATCCTGGAGACGCTGGTCACCACCCCGGACGGGCGCGTCCGGGTCACGGAATCCTTGAACAGCAGCCTGGCCGGGCGCCTGCCCTGGAGCGAGTTCGCCCGGCGCATCGAGGGCCTCGCCGGAACGGTGCGGTTCCATATCCAGGCGGTCTTCGGCACGCGCGGAGACACGGCCTCGCCCTGGCTCCAGCCCAACCCGAACGGCTGCGTCTTCCATGTCGGTCCGCTGCTCGGGATGATGCGCTGCACGCCGAACATCCGCATCCTGGAGGAGCAGGACCGCAGCATCACCGCCACGGTGACGCTGTCCGAGGGCGAGCGTGCCACCGTCGCCCTCCTGGCTGCCGAGGACGAGCCGCTGGGCGTGCTGCCGATCGAGGAGATCGATGCGCGGATCGATACCAGCGACGAGGCCTGGCGCAGCTGGGCGGGGGACCTGCGCTATGACGGTCCGCACCGGGAGGCGGTCCGGCGCAGCGCCCTGGCCCTGAAGCTGCTGCTCTATTCACCCTCCGGCGCCATCGCCGCGGCCGCCACGGCCGCGCTGCCGGAACGGATCGGCGGCGACAAGAACTACGACTACCGCTATGCCTGGATCCGCGACGCCGCCTATACGGTGAACGCCTTCCTCCGCATCGGCGCCATGGCGGAAAGCAAGGCCGCCTTCACCTGGCTGATGCAGCGGCTGGGCGAGCACGGTCCCCGGGTGCTCTATACGCTCTGCGGCGACAAGGCACCGGAGGCAAGGGTGATCGAGGCGCTGCCGGGCTATCGCGGCTCCGGCCCCGTGGTGATCGGCAATGCCGCCGCGCACCAGCACCAGCACGGCGTCTATGGCGACATCTTCGAGACGGCGGCGCTTTTCGTCGGCGACGGCCATATCATCGACCAGCGCAGCGCCCGCGTGCTGTCCGGGCTGGCGGATGAATGTGCCGATCGCTGGCGGCAAAAGGATTCCGGCATCTGGGAGCTGGAGGAGCCGCAGCACTACACCATGTCCAAGATCAGCGCCTGGCAGGCCCTCGCCCGTGCGGTGGAGCTGGCGGAGGCCGGGCACCTGCCCTCCACCTGCGTGCCGCGCTGGCAGCGCGAGCGGGACCGGATCGCGGCATGGATCGACACGCATTGCTGGTCCGAGAAGCGCCGCGCCTATACCTTCTTCCCCGGCACCGAGAGACTGGATGCCTCGCTGACCCTGGCCGTACGCTTCGGCTTCGACGGACGGGAACGCCTGTCCTCGACGCTGGACGCGATCCGGGCGGAACTCGGCCGGGGCGCCCTGCTCTACCGCTATTCCGGCGCCGAACGGGAAGAGGGGGCCTTCCTGGCCTGTTCCTTCTGGATGGCCGAGGCCCTGGCCATGCTGGACCGCGACGCGGAAGCCGAGGCGGTCTTCACCGGCACGCTCGACGCCGTCGCCCCCGGGGTCGGCATCATGAGCGAGATGGCGGACCCCCGGACCGGCGACCATCTCGGCAATACGCCGCAGGGGCTGAGCCACCTTGCGCTGATCCATGCCGCCTGCACGCTCCGGGGCGACCGCAAGCGGCCGTTCGGGCGCAGGGAGGGCGCGGGCTAGAACAGGCTCGCCGGCGGGGTGCATGGGGCCGGGGTGCCCGCGTCTTCCCGGAGCGTGGTCCCTGTGCCCGGTGCGGGGGACTATGCCAGGGTGGCGAGCAGGGCCTGGGCGACGGCCGCCTGGCAGGGCTCGATCACCGGCAGGCCGAGCGCATCCTCCAGGAAGCGCCGGTGCCCGGCCATGCCGGCGCAGCCGAGGATCACGCTGTCCGCCCCCCGCGCCTTCAGCGCCTGCCCGAGTTCGAGCAGGCGGGGCCGGGGTCCTTCCGTGCCCGTCAGGACCTCCATGGGCAGGTTCAGCGGCAGGCTGGCGACGCAGCGCGCCTCCAGACCCATGGCCTGCAACACGCGGCGCTGACGCTGCACGCTCGCCTCGACGAAGGCGATGATGCCGAAACACTCGCCCCGCGCCACCGCGGCGGCGATGCCGGAACGCAGCGCGCCGAGAACCGGCCGCGGGGTCACGCTGCGGAGCAGGTCGATGGCCGGGTCGGAGACGCAGGCGATGACATAGGCCTCGGCCGGCTCCGCCTCCACGAGACGGCAGAGCGGCTCGGCCACTGCGTGCCAGTCTTGCCAGGTCGCGATGGCGGGTGGACCTTCCGGCAGGCCGGTCACTTCCAGCCGGGGCCCGTGCGCCATGGCCTGGGGCTGCACCGAGGCCCGGATCGTGTCGGTGCAGCTCGGCGAGCTGTTCGGGTTGATCACCAGGATACGGGACATGCCGGAAGCCTTTCCTGCGAAATGGATCGCCCGGTGCGGGTTCAGCCCTCGAAGGCCGCGCGTGCCTCGGGGAGATCCCAGATCCGCCGGATCGCCCGGCAGGTCGCAGCCGCCCCGCGCAGCCCGTGGCTGCCAGCGCCTGCGCGCATCAATCCGGCAGGATGGCACCGACCTGCTCGGTGATGCGGCGGTAGTGCTCGGGGCGGCGATGGGCGGCGAAGTTGAACATCTTCTCCTTGCCCTGGCGGCAGGTGTCGAGGTCGCAGTCGGCCACCACCACCTCGTCGCCCAGGGTCTTGGCCTGCGCCACGATCACCCCGTTCGGATCGACGATCACCGAGCTGCCGATCAACCCCGACCCGTCCTCGTTGCCGGCCTTGGCCACGCTCACCGCCCAGGTCGCGTTCATGTAGGCATTGGCCTGCGCCGCCAGGTTGGAGTGGAAGGTGCGGATCTCCTCGTTCTCGGTGCTGCCACCATTCGGGTCATAGGCGGCGGAGTTGTAGCCGATCAGCATCAGCTCCACGCCCTGCAGCCCATAGGCACGCCAGGCTTCCGGCCAGCGGCGGTCGTTGCAGATCAGCATGCCCATCACCGGCCGGCCCCAGGCCTCCGGACCCCGGAAGGCCTCGAAACCCTGGTCGCCGTATTCGAAGTAGCGCTTCTCCAGCTGCTGGAAGCGGTCCCCCACACGCGGCTCCACCGAGCCGGGCAGGTGCACCTTGCGGTACCTGGCCAGGATGCTGCCATCGGGGCTGGTGGTGATGGCGCTGTTGAAGCGCCGCCCTTCCGGTGTGCGCTCGGCATAGCCGACATAGAAGCCCACACCCAGCGCCTTCGCGCGGTCGAAGAGCGGCTGCACCGAGGGGTTGGGCATGGCTGTCTCGTAGTACTGGTCGAGCTCCGCCCCCTCCAGCAGCCAGCGGGGGAAGAAGGTGGTGAAGGCCAGTTCGGGGAAGACCACGAGCTGCGCCCCCTGGCCTGCCGCCTGTCCAGCAGCGCGATCAGGCGGGCCAGCACCGCTTCCCGGCTGTCCGCGCGCTGGGTGGGTCCCATCTGGGCGGCGGCGAGGCGGAGGATGCGGGGCATGGCGGGAACCTTGTTGGCCGGAAGCGCTCCGATCATGCGAAGCGTTTCTGGGCAGCACAAGGGCCAATGCCATGGAATAATTGCCGGAGTTATATGGTTTGTTTATAGACTGCCGCATGCTTACGCTGCGCCAGCTGGAAATCCTCCGCACCATGGTCCGCTTCCAGACCACCATGGCCACAGCCCGGCACCTGAACCTCTCGCAGCCCGCGGTCAGCACCGCCATCCGCCAGATCGAGGCGCAGCTCGGCTTCCCGCTCTTCGAGCGTGTCAACAACCGCCTCCATCCGCTGGAGGCAGCGAGCATCGTGCAGGAGGAAGCAGAGCCCCTGCTCGCCCTGCATGCGGCGCTGACGGATCGCCTGCAGGACCTGCGCGAGGCCAAGACCAGCCGCCTGCGCATCCTCTCGACACCGCCCCTGGGACAGGGCGTGGTGCCGCGGGTGCTGGGCGGCTTCGCCCGGCGCCATCCGAAGCTGAAGATCCATTTCGACATCCGCGACCTGAACGACGTCGTCCGCGCCGTGGAAAGCGGGGCCGCCGATCTTGGCATCGGGCTCGGCCTGGGGCCTCAGGCGATGCTGGAGGTGGAGGTGCTGGCCGAGGCGCGGATGGTCGCCATCTGCCCGCCCGGCCATGCGCTCGCCGGGCTTGCCGTGGTGACACCCGGGGATCTGGGCGCACACAGCCTGGTCGCGCTGGATGCCGATACGCGCATGGGGGCTGCTGTGCGTCATGCCTTTCAGTCCGCGCGGCAGCCCTTCCTGTTCCGGGCGGAGGTCCGCACCTGCAGCACCGCCTGCGCCCTGGTCGGGACCGGCACGGGCGTCTCCGTGGTCGATCCCTTCTCCGCCCGGCACCCACCCGTTGGAACACTGGAGATCCGTCCCTTCGAGCCGGCCATCCCTGCCACCGCCTGGGCCTTCTGGTCGAACCGCAAGCCGCTCTCACCGCTCGGCCGCCGCTTCATCGGAGAGGTGAGACTTGCACTGGCGCCGAAGCCATGAGGGCTGCCCGCCGAACAGTGACCGCCGAGCTGTCAGAACGCTCCGCGCGCCCCGGTCAGGCCGGCGCGGAAGGCCTCGAAGCCCGCGGCATCCGCGAAGGCCTTCTGCGTGCCGGGGCGTGTGATGGAATCCGCGGCATAGGTGGCACCCCAGGCCATGGCGGCCTCGATGTCACGCGAGCGGACGTAGTGCTGGGCGAAGGCGCCGATGAAGGCGTCCCCGGCACCGCTGGTGTCGCGCGGCCGGACCGTCACGGGCGGCACATGCCGCACCCTTTCCGCCGTCACCAGCAGGGCCCCTTCGGCCCCCAGCGTGACGATCACCGTGCGGACGCCTTTCTCCACCAGCACCCTCGCCGCCCGCTCCGCTTCCTCGCGCGTGGCGGTGGGCAGGCCGGTCATGATGGCGAGCTCCGTCTGGTTCGGCACGAGGAAGGTGGCGGCGAGGACCCGTCCGACATCGAGCTCCGGCGTCGCCGGCGCCGGGTTCAGCAGAACCTCGATTCCTTCCCGCGTCGCCCAGTCGATGGTGTGGTAGACCGTCTCCAGTGGGATCTCGAGTTGCAGCAGGATCAGGCTGCATCGCCGCAGGTCCTCCGCCGCCGCCTCGACATCGGCGGGCAGCAGGTGCTCGTTGGCGCCCTTGACGATCAGGATGCGGTTTTCGCCTGAAGGTTCGACGAAGATCGGCGCCACGCCGCTCTGCGTGCCCGGCACGGCACGGACATGGCGCGCGTCGATCCCGGATTCCTGGAAGTTGCGGATCATGCCCTCGCCGAAAAGGTCGTCGCCGACACGGCTGACCAGCATCACATCGCCCCCCAGCCGGGCGGCGGCGACGGCCTGGTTGGCACCCTTGCCGCCATGGCCCATCGAGAAGGACGGGGCCGCCAGGGTTTCCCCGGCCTCGGGCATGCGATCGATATAGGTCACGAGATCGACCATGTTGCTGCCGACCACGCCAATACGGCCGCCGGAACTATGCCTGTTGCTTCCGACCATGGTTTCCTTGGTCCCCTCGTCTGTCTTGTCATTGGCCGGTCAGCGGCGCCAGCCTCGCTGGCTCCAGGGGCGTTTGATCGGATGCATCGCGTGTCGACATCCCCCGGGGGCGCAGCATTGGCGCCGATAGCCCAAGGAGGCCGGTTGTCGGGCGGCGGCCTCCTTGGGCGTGATACGAACCATTGCTTTCAGCGGCCTGCCGGCCCGCGAAGGTCGCCGCCGATGCGGCGGGCCTCACGGGCAGGATGCTAGGCGGTGACGGCGGTCAGCGCCTGGTCGATCGCATCGGTGATGCGGTCGATGTCCTTCTCCGTCGCGATCAGGGCGGGGCTGAGGGTCAGGGTGTTGTTCAGCCCCGGCAAGGAGCGGTTGGTGGCGCCGATGATGACGCCGGCCTCCATGCACTTCGCCACCACGGCCTGGACCTTGGCCTCGGCCAGCGGCTCCTTGGTCCTGCGGTCCGCCACCAGCTCGGCGCCTTGGAACAGGCCGCAGCCGCGCACGTCGCCGATCACCGCATGGCGTTCCATCAGGGCCAGCAGGTTGCCGCGCAGGCGCTGGCCCATCGCCGTCGTGTTCTCCAGCAGGCCCTCATCCTCGATGATCCGCATGTTCTCCAGTGCCGCCGCAGGGCCGGCGAGGCAGCCGCCGAAGGTGGAGATGTCGCGGAAGTAGCTCATCGGATCGGCGGCATTGTCCTTGAACAGGTCGAAGACCGCCTCGGTCGTCACGGTGCAGGAGATCGCTGCGTAGCCCGAGGCCAGGCCCTTCGCCATGGTCACGAAATCCGGCTTCACCCCATACTGCTGGTAGCCGAACCAGGCCCCCGTCCGGCCCAGGCCGCAGACCACCTCGTCGATATGCAGGAGGACGTCGTACTTGCGGCAGATCTCCTGCACGCGCGGCCAGTAGCTGGCCGGCGGGGTGATGACGCCGCCGCCGGCGGTGATGGGCTCCAGGCAGATGGCCCCGATCGTGTCCGGCCCCTCGCGCAGGATGACCTCCTCGATCGCATTGGCGGCGGCAATGCCGTAATCCGCGGCATCCGGGTACTGGCTGCGGTACTCCAGGCAGTGCGGCACCTCCACGAAGCCCTCGGGGAAGGGGCCGTAATCGGCATTGCGCTGCGGCTGGCCGCAGGCGGCCAGGGCGCCGAAGGTGGTGCCGTGGTAGTCGCGCTCGCGATAGAGGATCTTCCACTTGCGGCCGCCGTGATGGCGCGCGGCGATCTGGCGCACCATCTTGAAGACCTTCTCGTTCGCCTCGGAACCAGAGTTCGAGTAATAGACGCGGGTCAGGCCCGGCATCTTCTCGATCAGCCGCTTCGCGAAGGCCGCCCCCGGCGCGCTACCCTTGGCGCCGGCGAAGTAGTTCAGCTTCACCAGCTGCTCGCGCACCACATCGGCGATCGATTCACGGCCATAGCCGACATTGACCGTCCAGACCCCGCCGGAGGTGGCGTCCAGATACTCCTTGCCCTTGGCATCCCACACGCGCATGCCCCGGCCTTCGACCATCAGCTGCGGATCGACGGTCTCATAGGCCTTGTGCTGGGAAAGATGGTGCCAGACATGGGCGCGGTCGGCCTCGATCAGCCCGGCGATGTCGTTGGTCTTCGGAACGTAGTTCATGATCAGCCCTTCGCTGGATCGTCCGGACCGGACATGCGCCGTACGATCAGATGCCCCATCAACATGCCCCCTGGCCGACATGCTCCCGGCACGGGCGAACGCAGGCACGCGCCCGGCTGCCCCGACCGGCCCGTTCGGCATCCGGAAGAGCCGCACGCCACGCCCTGTGGCAAGGCGTCACGGCCCATGACCCGATGGAACAGGCCGGCCGCGATACCAGGAACATGCTGGAATGACGGCATCGGGAAGCGTAACGCGATGCGGCACCCGGCCTCAAGCCCCGGCGGGCATCGCGCGGAGCGGAATGCGGCGGAGGCCCGGCCGTCAGGCCCGGTCCACCATGCGTATGCCACCCGGCGAAGCGGACGCGGCCTGGGGGCGGCCTATCCTGCCGCGATCAGTTCCCGGATGCGGCTGGCCAGGGCCTCCATGGCGAAGGGCTTGGTCATGACATGCATGCCCGGCTCCAGGTGCCCGTCGCCCACCACGGCGTTCTCGGCATAGCCGGTGATGAACAGCACCTTCAGCCCCGGCCGTCCGACCCGGGCCGCATCGGCCATCTGCCGGCCGTTCATGCCGCCGGGCAGTCCGACATCCGTCACCACCAGGTCGACGCGGGCATCGGATTGCAGCACCCGCAGGCCCGAGGCGCCGTCGCCCGCCTCGATGGCAGCGTAGCCCTGTTCCTCCAGCACCTCCATCACCAGCATCCGCACGGTGGGATCGTCGTCCACGACGAGGACGGTCTCGCCGAGTTCCGCCCGGGGCGCCTCGGCCAGTTCGGGCACCGGCTCGGCCACCTCGGCCTCGCCCAGGTGCCGCGGCAGGTACAGGCACACCATCGTGCCCTGTCCGACCTCCGAGTAGATACGCGTCTGCCCGCCCGATTGCCGGGCGAAGCCATAGATCATCGACAGGCCCAGCCCCGTGCCCTGGCCCAGCGGCTTGGTGGTGAAGAACGGGTCGAAGGCCTTGGCGATCACGTCGGGCGCCATGCCCATGCCCGTATCGGAGACGCAGAGCGAGATATACTGCCCCGGCGCGGTGTCGCGTTCGCGAGCGGTGCGCTCGTCGAGCCAGCGGTTGGCCGTCTCGATGGTCAGCCTGCCGCCATGGGGCATCGCATCCCGCGCGTTGATGCACAGGTTCAGCAGCGCGTTTTCCAGCTGGTTGGGATCGACCAGCGTCGGCCACAGCCCGCCCGCGCCCACCACCTCCAGCTCGACGGAGGGCCCGACGGTGCGGCGGACCAGCTCCTCCATTCCCGCCACTAGGCGGTTCACGTCCGTCGGCTTGGGGTCGAGGGTCTGCCGGCGCGAGAAGGCCAGGAGCCTGTGGGTCAGGGCGGCGGCCCGCCTTGCCGCGCCCTGGGCGGCCCCGACATAGCGATCGACGTCCTTGTACCGCCCCTGGGCGACGCGGGTGCTGAGCAGTTCCAGCGCACCGATGATACCGGTGAGCAGGTTGTTGAAGTCATGCGCGATACCGCCGGTGAGCTGGCCGACGGCCTCCATCTTCTGGCTCTGGCGCAGCTGCTCCTCGGCGAGCAGCAGGTCGGCCGTGCGCTCGGCGATGCGCTGTTCCAGCGTCTCGGTCAGGGCGCGCAGCTCGGCGGTGGCACGGTCGCGCTCCGCCTCCATGGCGCGGCGCTCCTCCACGTCGACCAGCACGCCGGGAAAGCTCAACGGCGTGCCGTCGGGCGCGTGGTCGACGCGGCCATTTGCCTCGATCCAGTAGTACTGCCCGTCGTTGCGCCGCACCCGGTACTGGTGGGCATAGGCGCCGCCGCGGGCGATGACGTCCTCAATGGCGGCGATGAGGCCCGCCTTGTCGTCGGGATGGACGGTCGCGACCACCTGTTCGAGGCTGAGGCCGACGCGCCCGAGCGTGGGATCGAGGCCGAAGCTGCGGGCGAAGGCTTCGTCCACCGTGAAGCGGTCGGTCGGCAGGTCCCAGAACCAGGTGCCCACGATGGCCCCGGCCGCGAGCGCGAGCTGGACGCGCTGGATGTTCTCCCGCGCCAGCGCCTCGCTGGCGCGCAGGGCGGCCTCCGCTTCCCGTCGCGACGTCACGTCGCGGAACAGCACCGACACCTGCCGCCGGCCCGCCGGCTCGATCCGGGCGGCCGAGACCTCGATATGGCGTCCCGCCGCGGCGAAGTAGCGCTCGAAGCGGATCGGCTGGCCGGTGCGGAGCACGCCTCCGTAGAGCTCGACCCAGCCATCCGCCTCGTCGGATGCGAAGCCCCGGATCGTCCTGCCGACGATGTCAGGGATGCCGGTATGCCGCTCGTAGCCGGGATTGGCCTCGACATGAACGTAGTCGCTCAATGGTCCGTGCGGCCCGTCGAAGAACTCGATGATGCAGAAGCCGTCGTCGATCGAGTTGAACAGGGTGCGGTACCGGGTCTCGCTTTCGCGCAGGGCCTCCTCGGCCCTCTTGCGGTCCGTGATGTCGAGCACGGTTCCGATCAGCCGCACCGGCTGCCCATCCTCGAAATGCGTCTCGCCCTGGGCGGAGACCCAGCGCTCGATCCCGTCCCGCAGCCCGACGGTGCGGTACTCGGCGGCAAAGCGGCCCGATCCCGCCGGGTCCATGGACCGCCGCACCGCCTCGTCCGCCCGCACCCTGTCCTCAGGATGCAGTCCCGCCAGGAAGGTGCCCTCGTAGCTTACCGGCACCCCGGGCGGCAGGCCGAACAGCGCGCGACAGCGGTCGTCCCAGGTCAGCTCCTCCGTCCGCACCCAGTAGTCGAAGGTGCCGATCCGGGCCCCCGCCGTGGCCAGCCGCAGTCGGTTCTCCCGGTCGCGCAGGGCGGCGTCGGCCCGGCGGCGCTCGCTCTGGTCGAGCAGGGCGCCGATCATGCGGACCGGCCGTCCCTCCGCGTCGCGGATGACGTAGCCGCGGTCCAGCACGTCCGCGTAGCTGCCATCGGCCCGGCGGAAGCGGTATTCCTCCGTCCAGCCCGTGCCGGTGCCGTCGATCACCGCATGGATGCTGCGATCCACCCGCGTCCGGTCCCCGGGATGGATCTGGGCGATCCACCAGTCCCCGGTCGGCTCCACCTGCCCGGGGGTCCAGCCATAGGCATCTTCCAGCGCCTCGTTCCAGAGCACGCTGTTGTCCGCGAAGCTCCAGTCCCAGATCGCGTCGCGGGTCGCCCGCTGCGCCAGGCGGAAGCGTTCGTTGATCGCTTGCAGCGCCTGGCCGGCGAAGTGCTGTTCGGTCCGGTCCCGCAACATCTTGAGGTAGCCGGTGTGGGCGCCCCGCTCGTCCCGGAGCTGCATCATCTCGCCCGAGGCCCAGAAGCGGGAGCCGTCCTTGCGTCGGTGCCAGCGTTCGTCGGCGGCCCGGCCGTCCCGGGTCGCCCGCTCCATCTCGGCCTCCGGCAGGCCAGCCACCTGGTCCTCCGGCACGAAGATCACGTCCGCCGCCCGGCCGAGCATCTCGGCCTCCGTCCAGCCCAGGATATTCGCCGCTCCGGTGTTCCAGCCGGTGACCCGCGCCGCGAGATCCGTGCTGATGATGGCGAAGTCGGTGGCGCTGTCCAGGATCTGCCGCCGGAGCGCCTCCGACCGGGCCTGCTGCGCCAAGCTCAGGCGGAGGGTCAGCTGGCTCATGACCTGGCGGGCCAGGGTCTTGAGCACGAATCGCTGCCGGGGCGTCAGGCCCTCCGGCCGGGGCTTCGTGTCGAGGACGCAGAGCGTGCCCAGGGGCAGTCCGTCCGGGGTTTCCAGCAGATGGCCGGCGTAGAACCGCAGCCCCGGTTCCGAGGTGATCAGCGGGTTGCAGTTGAAGCGGGGGTCCTCCAGGAGGTCCGGGACAACCAGTTCGCCGGGCTGGAGCATCATCCGGGAGCAGATCGAGTTGTCGAGTGGCATCTCCCGCACGCCCAGGCCGACTTCCGCCTTGAACCACTGTCGGCTCTTCGCGATCAGGTTCACGGCGGCCATGGGCGCCTCGAGCAAATCGGCGGCCAAGCGGGCGAGGTCGTCGAAATCCTGCTCCGGGGGCGTGTCGAGAATGGCGTAGCAGTCCAGAGCCGCGAGCCGGTCGGCCTCCGTCCAGGGACGGTCCTCGTTCTGGTCTGTCATGACGATCGGGACTCCACCGGCGCCTTGTCCGCCGGGCGGCTGGCCTGTCCGGAGGATCGGGCGGACCGGCCATCGCCAGTGACCCTGGCCTGGAAGGCCACGCCGGCTATCCGGCGTCGCCCCGATGCCCCTCGCTCCCTGGTGCAGGGCGCAATTCGGACGCAGGCAGGGCTACGGGGGGAGCTGGAAGGCATGAAGGCCGCCTATACCAATGGTACGATCGGGATGAAATCCTCATGCCGGGAACGCCGTGATACCCTCCCCCAGTTGCAGAGGTGTCTGCCGTGACACGATCGGTCCGCTCGCGATCGTAACCGGCCCCGCGCCCGGCACATGAGGGATGGAACCCTGGGGGACCTTGTGACGCACTGCATGGGACGGCAGTAATCCACGCTCTGTGTTTCCGGGGTTTCTTCATGCGTTGGCTCTATCCGCTGATCCTGTGCGCGCTCGCGGGATGCTCCGGTGGGCTCCGCACGGCGAATACTCCGGCCAGCCCGGCCGACAGGGCGGCCTTCTGCGCGGAACAGGCCCGGCAGACGGAGGCGAACTACGCCGCGAAGGACCAGTTCGACGCCTACGTCGCCGGTGCCCAGGCACACCGGGATTGCCTCAGCGCGGGGCACTGAAGGCCGGCTTTCCCTGCACCCTAGAAGGGCCGGTGGATCAGCGCCGCAAGGGAGAGCGGCAGCGCCGGCGGCATGACCAGGGCGCCGAGCTTCAGGAAGCTCCAGGCGCTGGCGTCCTGGCCCTCGCGGCGGATCGCGACGAGCCAGAGCAGGGTTGCAAGCGAGCCGGTGACGGACAGGTTGGAAATCGGCCAGGAAGACGTTCAGCCCGTCCAGCCCGTAGCAGATACGGGGGAGCGTGCCGCTGCGTGGCGGCGGGTGGGCGGCAGGGGCCATGCGGTCGGCATCCTCGGACGGGCCCTGGCCAAACGCCGCGGTGCCTTTCCGGGTTGGCACGGACATCCTGGCCCGGCAGGCTTCGCCCGGGCCGGACCGCCATCCGCTGCCGGACAGGTTCCGCGAAGCCATGCGGCCGCCCGCGACGGGCCGCCGGCCTTCAGCCGGCCTCTCCCCGCCGTTCCCGCGCCCGCAGCCTTTCGCGATGCGCGGTGTAGAGGCCGCTCGCGATGATCACGCCCGAGCCCAGGAGCATGGCCTGCCCCGGGAAAGCGCCGAAGACGACATAGCCGACGAAGGCGGAGGTGACGATCTGGCCATAGGAGAAGGGGGCCAGCACCGAGGCGGGCGCCTGGCGGTAGGCCTGCACCACGAGCATCTGCCCCGCCGAGCCCAGCACGCCATGCAGCAGTCCGAGGCCGAACTCCCAACCCGTCGGCATGCGGAAATCAAAGGGCAGGAAGAGGGTCAGCGCCACGAAGCCGGTGCAGGCCGTCCAGAACATCGTGGTCCCGGGATGGTCCGCCACGCCGATGCGGCGGGTGATCACCACCGCGCCCGCCCAGGCCGCGGCGGTAAGCAAGGGCAGGACGGCCGCCCACTGGAAGGTGCCGCCGCCGGGCTGCACCACGATCAGCACGCCGACGAAGCCCACCAGCAGCGCGATCCACCGGCGTGGCCCGACCACCTCCCCCAGCACCGGGATGGAAAGCAGGGTGATGAAGGTCGGCGCCACGTAGTTGATGGCGGTGGCCTCTGCGAGCGGGAGGTAGCCAAGGCCGATCACGAAGAGGACGGAGGAGGTGAGGACGCAGAGCCCACGCAGCAGTTGCAAACCAGGCCGCCGCGCGTGAAGGCCGCGGAAGCGGTTCCTTCCCAGAAGCGCGAGCGTCATCGCCACGAAGACGAGATAGCGGATCCAGACGATCTCGCCGCTCGGCAGGGTGCCGCGAAGATGCTTGGAGACCGCGTCGGAGCAGGAGAAGAGCGTGACCGCGCCGAGGATCAGCAGGATGCCGCCGAGCACGTTGTCCTGCGGCGCCAGGCTGGCCGGAACGCTGCCGCGCGGGGCGGTGGCCGGGGCGAGATCCGGAGGGATGGGCACCTCCGTGGCGGGTTCTTCCGTGGGGTCCGCCGCCATGCCCCCGTCCGGCCTGGCCGCGCCATCCGGTGCGGCTGCGGAGAGGGGTCTCGGTCCAGTCATGGTGCTCGCTGCGATCCGTGTTCGGGAAAGGGGGAGGTATCCGGCCGACATGGCCACAGGATGGGCGGAGGGGGCAAGGCGCGGGGACGTCGTTCCAGACGGCCCGGAATGCAACCCCGGGGACCGATCCTCTCCATCTCCGCTCCCACCGCCTCCCGCTGTCCCGCGGCCCCGGAACTCGAATTCGGCCGCGCCGGCCATCCGCCGCGGTCAGGGCGCGGCCTTCGGCGCCTCGTCCTGCCGGCTTTCCCGGCCGTCGCGGCGATGCGGCGGCCGGGTCAGCGCGATGCGCCAGGAGGCACGCATGGTGCGCTGGATCCGGTCCGCGACTTCCGGCGAGATCAGGCTCTCGTCCCGTATGCGGTCGATCACCCTGGCCCCGTCGCGCAACCCTTGCAGAAGCAGCAGCCGCTTCTCCAGCGTCGCGGTGATGTCGGGAAAGCGGGCACGCATCTGGTCCACGGCCTGGTCCAGGCGCTCGATCCGGCCCACCAGGACGCTGTCCAGCAGCACGGTCATGCGGCCGCTCAGCAGCGGGCCGATGGAGGCCTGGTTGTAGCGGCGGAGCTGCTCCAGGACCGCGCGCCGGCAGAGTAGGAGCTCGAAGCGGTCGGAGAGCGCATTCTCCAGCGGGCGGCGGAGGCCGAGGCGCCGGTCGAGCCATTCCAGGACCGGCATGGTCCAGCCCGATTGCAGGATCCTCTGCGCGGCGCGGTTGTAGCCCAGGCGGCCCTCCCGGCGCGCGGCATCGATCATGTCGCCGGTGTTGCGCATCATGGTATCGAGGTTGCGGATGGAGATGACGCCGCTGCTGAACAGCGGGATCAGGCTGCGCTCGCGCGTGGCCAGCGTGACCAGCCCGATGATCAGGCGGTCCCGCTCGGGCAGGGCCAGGTCGAAATCCTCCTGCGCCAGCCCGGCTTCCATGCCGGTGCGGTATTCCGCCGCCGCCTGTCGGGCGATCTCCTCCGGCAGATGGAAGGTCCTGGCGGTCTCGGCCATCCGTCCCAGCACCTCGGTCGTCGCCAGATGCACCGCCTGCCACTGCAGGGCCTGGTTCTGCGGCGAAAGGCGGTCGATGCCCAGCATACGGATCACCCAGCGCAGCGTGGTGCCGTTCACCAGCAGGCTGAAGAGCACGAAGGCGGTGGCGAAGCGGGCGACGAAGAGCCGCTGTTCCGGTGGCAGGACGGGGTTCTCCGCCAGGCCCAGCGCCAGCACCACCGTCACTGCCCCGCGCAGGCCGCCCCAGGCGATCACCAGCTTGTAGGCCGTGCTCACCGGCGCGCCGAGCCGCAGCCAGCCCAGCAGCGGCAGCAGGCCGAAGAGCACCAGCAGCCGCGCGCCGAGGGCCGCCACGACGAGGACAAGAAGCAGCAGCAGGTCGTGCAGCTCCATCCCGCCGAGCAGGTGGCGGGCCTGCAGCGTGGCCAGCAGGAAGATCATCGCCCCGGCCAGCATGGCGAGCTGTTCCCAGATGAGCTGGAGATGCGTCCAGTTCCGGGGCGAAAGCCGCGTGCGGCCCAGCGCGTTGATCACCAGGCCCGCCGCGACGACGGCCACGACCCCGGAAACCCCGATCCCCTGGTCGGCCAGCAGGTAGAGCGGATAGGGCAGCGCCAGGGTGAGGGCCGCCTCCGCCAGGGCGAGCCCGCCGAGGGCGGGGAGCAGCGCCGCGGTGATCCGGCCGGCGACGATGCCGAAGACGGCCCCGCCCCCCAGGGATACGGCCAGTTCCCGCAATCCGGCGATGGGCGAGGCCGCGGCCGCATCGCCGCTCAGCATCGCCAGCAGGACGCTCATGATGGCGATGGCGGCAGCGTCGTTGAGCAGGCTTTCCCCGGAGACCAGGCGCATGAGCCGCCCCGGCGCCCCGACCTCCCGGAACACGGCGATGACGGCGGCGGGGTCGGTGGTGGCGATGATCGCGCCGAGCAGCAGACAGACCGTCAGCCCCTGCGCCGTGACCGCCGCCATGGCGAAGCCGATGACGGCCGTGGCCACGAAGACGGCCACCACGGCCAGGAGCAGGATCGGCCCCAGGTCCGGCAGCATCTCGCGGAACTCGATGGACAGCGCCGACTGGAACAGGAGCGGCGGCAGGAAGACCCAGAGATAGGCCTCGGCCGGCAGGCTGGGGCTGAACAGCAGCGACAGGCCATCCTGCACCGGCCCCGGCAGAATGGCCGCGGCGAAGGGAAGCAGGCTGCCCAGCGCGATGCCGGCCAGCGACAGGACCGTGGCGTCCGGCAGGCCCGTGCGGGCCGCCATGACCTGCACCAGGACGATCACCGCCAGGAGGCCGCTGCCCAGGGAGAGAATCGTCGCGATGAGACTCACGGGAGGGGTCCTGGCAGGAAGCGGCGGCACCACCCGAACCGGGGCACCAGCCCTGGCCTATCAGCCGGGCCCGCGCCTGGGAAGCGGCACCACGGCCGCCAGTACCGGCAGGCGTTGCGGCCATGCGGAAGCGCCGCCGCCGGGCCCCGCTCACGCTTTATTGGGAAAAGCACATCACCCGGCGAGGAGGTGGCAATGTCGCCGCCCCCATGGTGCGGGTCCTTCCGGGCCGCAGAGGCGTCGACGATGTTCCGTTCCACCTCCGACGCGGGCGTCACGGCCGCGCTCTGCCACAGGAGCGGGAGGCGGACCGCGGAACCTGACTGAAGCGCGCGGCACCCGTCGCCGCGGAGCGATGGCGTGTCCTTCGGGGCAGGCCACGGCTCCGACGGCATGTGCCCCGGTGCGGTCATGCCACGCGCCCGTTCCACCGGGTCCGGGATCACTCCTGGACCGGCCCGTGCCAGGCCTGGCTTCATCCGGCCCCCTGCCCTTCCGGCCTCACACCAACACCCGCACCCGGGCCAACTCCATCCCCGGCCGGCCCGGGTGCCGGACAGCAGGAGCAGCTTTTCTTGACAACCCTCCAGGCCATTCTGATCGCGATCCTGCAAGGCGCGACGGAGTTGTTTCCCGTCAGCAGCCTCGGCCATGCCGTCCTTCTCCCGGCCCTGCTGCGCTGGAACCTGGACCAGCGCGCGCCGGAATTCCTGCCCTTCCTGGTCATGCTGCATGTCGGCACCGCCCTGGCGCTGCTGCTCTACTTCTGGCGCGATTGGCTGGCCCTGATCCGGGGCGTGCTGGGGGCGGGACAGGCTGGCAAGGTCCGGGAGAACCGGCGCCTGCTCCTGCTCATCGTCATCGCGACCATTCCCGCGGTGATCGTCGGCTTCGTGCTGGAGCATTCGCTGCGGGGCCTGTTCGGCTCCCCCGTGGCAGCCGCGGCCTTTCTCGCGGCCAACGGGCTGCTGCTGCTGTTCGGCGAAAGGCTGCGCGGGCGCGCCACCGCGCCGCGCTCCATGTCCTCGCTCACGCCAATGGACGCCCTGGTGGTGGGGATCTGGCAATGCGGAGCCCTGATCCCCGGCATCTCGCGCAGTGGCGCCACCATCGTCGGCGGCCTGCTGCGCGGTGTCGGGCACGAGGGCGCCGCGCGGTTCAGCTTCCTGATCGCCACGCCCATCATCCTGGGCGCGACCGTGCTGGAGGTGCCGAAGCTGCTGCATGCGGCCATCCCGCCCGGCACCTTCGGCCTCTCGGTCCTGGCCGCTGCCGTCGCGGGGGTCACCGCCTGGCTCAGCACTGCCTTCCTGATGCGCTACTTCCGCGAGCACGAGGCCTGGGCCCTGAACCCCTTTGCCTACTACTGCCTGCTCGCGGGGCTGGGCAGCCTGGCCTGGCTGCTCCTCGCCTGAACGGCAGCCTGGAAGCGGCGTGCGGAACGTCCGCCGGGGCGCGTCACCCCTGGCCTCCTCCGGTGCCAGGGGCAAGGTGGCTGTCGCGCGGCCCCATGGCGAAATCCGGGACGGCTTCGCGAGTCAGGCGGAACCCGCGCCGCCCCGCAGCACCGAGAGGATCCGCTCCTGCTCCTCCGGTCGCAGGAAGAGGCTGTTGCCGATGCTGAGGCTACGCGCCGCGAAGTCGCGCGCCCGCGGACAGGGGCGATCCGGGACGATGCCGCCGAGATAGGCATAGTCCGGCAGGGCGCGCGCGAAGAGCCGGCTGACGCCCAGCCCTTCCCTCCAGAGCCGGGCCAGCGCGGCCTCGGCATCCCGGGCGCGGTCGAACACCAGCACCAGGACGGGCCAGGTGCCCCGCTCCCCCGGGCGGTCGCCGAGCACCCGCAGGCCGGAACATGGGACGAGGCGAGCGGCGAAGCCCTGCGCCTGCCGCCGGGTCGCTTCCAGGAAGTCAGGCAGGCGCGCCAGGGCACGGCGCCCCACCGCCTGCCGCCAGGAGCCCACGCGGTGCAGCGGCACATCGAGTGGAAAGCGGTCGCCAAGCGCGGCTTCCGTGTCGCCGGCACACAGGGCGCGGCGCAGGCCACGGCCATAGGCCATGGTCAGGCCCAGCGGGTTGTAGAGCAGCCCGTAGCCGAGCAGTTCCAGGCCGCGCCGTGCCTCCATCCACCGGTCGGGGCGCAGCATGGCGGCGGCGCTGTCCCGCAGCCCCTGGCGCAGGATCGGATCGCGGCTGACCAGCACGCCGCCCTCATAGAGCGTCAGGCCCTTGCCGACCGCCAGGCTGAAGAAGCCGATATGCCCTCGCAGACCGACCGGCACGCCCCCTGCCCGCGCTCCCAGCGCCTGGGCCGCATCCTCGATCACCCAGGCGCCGCATCCCTCGGCCAGGGCCAGCACAGCGTCCAGCGCGGCCACCCGGCCGGCGAGATGGGTGGGCAGCACCGCCAGCAGCCTTTCGTCGCAGAGCGGCGCGAGGCTGTCCGGGTCCAACTCCGCCGTGCCGGGGAGCGTGTCACAGGGGCAGACCTCCAGACCCAGCGCATGGATGGCGATGGCCACCAGCGGGCAGGTGAAGCCCGGCACCGCCACGCGCCGCCGGCTGCTCCGCGCCATCAGGCTGCGTAGCGCCACCATCAGCGCCGCGGTGCCGGAACAGGTGAGCAACACCTCCTCCAGGCCAAGGAAATCCGCCAGCGCCGCTTCCATCCCTCCCGCACCGCCGCCCGGGCGCAGGTCGCGCCAGAGCACCGGCAGACCCGCGGTCGGAGGCAGTTCGCGCCAGGGGGAACGCGGCGGAAGCCGGGAAGGAGCCATGGCGGTGGGAATCAACCCGGCACGGCGCCGGGCGACGGGGCTGTCGATGGCATCCCGTTCCGATGCGGCCCCGGCCCGGCGTGGGTGCCCGCCGCCCCGGCCTCCGGTTCGTCCGTCTCGCTCAGGGCCAGGCAGACGATCCCGGCCAGGATCGCCGTGCCGCCCAGGATCTGCGCCCAGCCCAGGTGCTCGCCGAAAAGCGGCACGGCGAGCACCATCACCACCAGCACCTCCAGATGCGAGGCGGCGAAGGCGGGGCCGATCGGCGCGTGCCGGAGCAGGGCCATCCAGGTGAAGAAGGCGCCGAGATAGCCGCACAGCGCGACATAGACCCAGGGCTGCGCCAGGACCCGGCCCAGCCAGGCGAGGTCGGCCGTGACCGGCAGCGCGCCCATGGCGGCATACTTGAAGCTGATCTGCGCCAGCGCGTCGAAGGAAAGCAGCAGCAGGAAGCCCAGCAGGTAGAAGCGCCGCATCAGCCGATTCCCACCACCGCCACCCCAAAGGCGACGAGCAGGATGCCCGCCACCCGCAGCCGGGTCAGAGCCTCGCCGAACAGGAAGCGCCCGGCGATCATGATGGCGATGATGTTCACCGAGCCCAGCAGCACGCCGTCCGACAGCGGCACCAGGGACAGGAAGGCCAGCCAGACCACGAACTCGGCCACATAGCAGCCGAGGCCGAGCCAGAGCCAGGGCCGCGCCGCCATCGCCCGCCAGCGTGCCATGCCGTCGCCGCCGGTGCGGGCGGCCGCCTTGAAGGCCAGTTGCCCGCCGGTGTCGAGCAGGATGTTGAGCATCCAGAAGGTGAGGATCATCGCGGACATGGGGAACTCCGTGCCGGCTGCGCGGCGCGCCATGCCAGGGGCGGCGGTGCGCCGCCCCTGGCGTCACAGGAAGCGGGCAGCGCTCAGGCGACCAGCATCTCGCGCAGCGTGGCCTCGGCGGCCTCAAGCGTGCGATCCACGTCGTCCTCCGTATGGGCGAAGGAGACGAAGAGGTTCTCGTAGGCTCCCGGGTGGAACAGCACGCCGCGCTCCAGCATCCCCTCCCACCAGTGGCGGAAGGCGTCGTGGTCGGCATGGCGGGCCGCGTCGCGGTAGTTGCGGATCGGCTCGCGCGAGAACCAGAGCTGGAAGACCGGGCCGAGGCCGACGACATGGGCCGGGGCGCGCAGGTCGCGCACCAGGCGCTGCAGCCCTTCGCGCAGACGGTCGGAGACGCGGTAGAGGCGTTCGTACATGCCGGGCTGGGCCAGTTCGTCCAGCGCCGCGTTCGCCGCCGCCACGGCGATGGCATTGGCGTTGTAGGTGCCGGCGATGGAGACGCGGCCCTCGGCCACCAGCGCCATGATGTCGCGCCGGCCGCCCATGGCGGCGACCGGGAAGCCGCCGCCGAGGCCCTTGGCGAAGACCGATAGGTCCGGCGTGACGCCGTAATGCCCCTGCGCGCCGGTGAGGCCGATGCGGAAGCCGGTGATGACCTCGTCGAAGATCAGCAGCGCGCCGTGCTTGCGCGTCAGGTCGCGCATCGCTTCCAGGTAGCCGGGCTCCGGCAGGATGCAGCCGGTGTTGCACATCACCGGCTCGGTCAGCACGGCGGCGATGTCGTCGCCCTCGCGCTCCAGCGCCTCGCGCAGCGCGGCGATGTCGTTCCAGGGGAGGATGATCAGAGACTGGTCGATGCCCGCCGGCATGCCGGGGCCCTGCGGCACCGGGCGCGGCGCGGCATCGGGGCCGGCACGGCCCAGATCCGGGTGCTTGCTCCAGTAAACGCCGTCGGAGAAGCCGTGATACATGCCCTCGAAGCGGATCACCTTGCGCCGGCCGGTGAAGGCGCGGGCGAGACGCACGGTGTAGAGCACGGCCTCGGTCCCGGTGTTGCAGAGGCGGACCTGCTCCACGCTCGGAATGGCGGCGATGATCTTGCGCGCGAGATCGGTCTCCTCCGCCGCCGGCAAGGCGAAGACCGTGCCGCGTTCCTGGATGCAGTCCACCACCGCCTGGGTCACGCGCGGCGGCCGGTGGCCGAGCAGCATCGGGCCAAGGCCGAGCAGGTAGTCGATGTACTCGTTGCCATCGACATCGGTCAGGCGCGCGCCGGTGCCGTGCGAGATGAAGAGCGGATAGGGGTCCCAGCCCGACCAAGTGGCGCGGGCGGTGCTGTTGACGCCGCCGGGGATCACTTCGCTGGCCTTGGCGAAAAGGGCGGCGCTGGTCCGGCTGCGGTCCGGGTTCTGGTAGCTGAAGGTCATGATGTCTCGTGTCTCAGCGGATACCGATCTGCCGCGCCCCCCGGGTCGCCGCGCCATCGGGGTACGGGACCGGCAGGCCGGGTGGGCAGGCCATTGCAGGTGCTGTTCCAGCCGTGATGGCAGACGGGAGAGAATGAGGGATCACGAAACAATGAATTGATTCGGCGGGATTTTATGGGCGGCATGGCGATATCCCGGCTTGGCAGGCAGGCTCGGCTGACCGGATGCCGGACCCCGCATTCCGGGGATAGCTACAAGATTTGTAGCTCCGGAACCGCTCGTCCGGGGGCCTCTGCCGTCGGTTTCCCCAGGCTGGAGGCTGTTTTCCCCTTCAGGCACTCGATGGCACGCGCCTTGCGCTAGCGACACCACCCGCCCTTGATGAGGCCAGCACGGTGTCCGCAGAGTTCCAGGTCTATATCGACTTCGACGGCACGATCTCCCTCCAGGATACGACCGACCTCCTGCTGGAACGCTTCGCCGACCCGGCCTGGCTGGATGTCGAGGCCGAATGGCTGCGCGGCGCGATCGGCTCGCGCGAATGCCTGCGCCGGCAGGTGGAGCTGCTGCGCCTGACGCCGGAAGCTTTGGACGGCTTCATCGCCTCGGTGCGGATCGATCCCGGCGTGCCGGCTTTCATGGCCTTCTGCCGGGCGCGGGGCCTGCCGGTGACGGTCCTCTCCGACGGGCTGGACCGCGTGGTGTCTGGCGTGCTGCGCCAGGCCGGGCTGGGCGAGCTGCCGGTGCTGGCCAACCGGCTGGAGCGGGTGGGCGCGGAACACTGGGCGTTGCGCTTTCCCCATGCCCGCGCCGAATGCCGGGCTGCATCCGGCCATTGCAAATGCGCCCGCCTTACCGGCCCGGCCGGCCTGCCGGGACTGCTCATCGGCGATGGGCGTTCCGATTTTTGCGCCGCGGGCGAGGCCGGGTTCGTCTTTGCCAAGAGCCGCCTGATCGCCCATTGCGAGGCCGAGGGCATTGCGCACCAGCCCTTCCGCGACTTCGCCGAGCTGCTTCCGCGCTTCCTGGCCTGGCTGGAGAGCCGCCCGCACCGTGCTCCGAATGCCCCGCTGGCTGTCCCCGCGAAGGGCCCGCACGGCTGGCGGGAGCGCAGCCTTGCCTGAGACCCTGTCGATCGGGCCTGGCCGCGCCTGTTCCGGGACAGGGGCGGCACGCCCGCCCGTGCTGGTGCTGGATCTGGTGCCTCCCTGACGAGCCAGCCCGGCCTCGCCGGGCTGCTGCGCGACGGGCGCGCGATCCGCATCGGGGCGCGTGACCTGGCACCCCGGCTGCGCATCGTCGCCGCCTGCCGGCCGCTGGCCCGGCTGCGGGAAAGGCTGCGCGAGGCGGCGGGGGCGGAGAACGTCCCCGGCACCATCGCCTTCTACGGCTCCGGCGACTTCCATCACCTCGCCACGCTCTTCCTCGCCCGGCTGCGCGAGAAGGTGACGCTGCTGCATTTCGACAACCACCCGGACTGGGTGCGCTTCCCGGCCACGGTGAACTGCGGCGCCTGGATCAACCGGGCGCTGGAACTGCCGCAGGTGGCACAGGTGGTGACCATCGGTCCGGCCGGGGAGGACCTGGTCCGGCCGCAATGGAAGGGTGCCAATCTCCGCGCCCTGCGCGAAGGGCGGCTGGAGGTGCATGCCTGGCGCGGCATGGAAAGCCGCTACTGGGGACGCCCCTTCGAGGCGCCGGGCTGCCGCGCTGGCGGTGGCCGCATCGCCTGGGATTCCCTGGCCGATGCCTCCTGGGACGGCTTCCTGGAAGCGCTGGATGCGCGGCTGCCCGGCCGCCCACTCTGGTTTTCACTGGACAAGGACGTGCTCGGCCCCAACGAGGCGCTGACCAACTGGGAGCAGGGCGGCATGGCGCTGTCGGCGATCCTGGGCGCGGTGCAGCGGCTCGGCCGCCGGCGCGGCATCCTGGGGATGGATGTCTGCGGCGACTACTCGCCGCCGCGCTTCCGCGACCCGTTCCGCTGGCTGCTGTCCGCCACCGACCGGGCCACCGTGCCGGAGCCTTCCGCGGCCGCGCTTGCCGTCAACGACCGCAGCAACCGCCGTATCCTGGAGGGCTTCGGCGCCCTGCCGGGAACGGCCCCTCCCCTCCCCCTTCCTTCCGAACGGCTCCTTGCCGCCCAAGGCCCTTCCGCATGATCGTCGACCGCAGTTGCTTCCTCCGGGGCCGGACCAGGACCGGCGTGCTGCTGATCCATGGGCTGGGCGGAACCCCGGCCGAGATGGCCCATCTCGGCCGGAGCCTCTACGGGACCGGCGCCCATGTGCTCTGCTGCCAGCTTGCCGGCCATTGCGGTACGGAGGAGCAACTGGCCAGGACCGGCTGGCGCGACTGGTACGACAGCGTCGAGGCCGCGCTGACCCGGTTGCGCGAAAGCTGCGACACGGTGATTGTCGGCGGCCTGTCCATGGGGGCCGTGCTGGCTGCCCGGCTGGCACGCGAGGAGCCGGAACGGGTCCAGGGGCTGGTCCTGCTGGCCCCGACCCTCCGCTACGACGGCTGGGCGATGCCGCGCTTCAGCTTCCTCCTGCGCGGGCTGGTGCATCTGCCCTTCGGCCGCCGCTATCGCTTCCGGGAGCAGGAGCCCTTCGGCATCAAGGACCCCCGCATCCGTCGCTGGGTCCAGAAGTCCTTGAACACGCCGGGCAACCTCGATGCCGGACTGGAGGCGACGCCGGCCCTGGCGATCCGGGAGATGTGGCGGCTGGTCGCGGACATGCGCGGCACCTTGCCGGAGATCCGCCAGGACACGCTGCTGATCCATGCGCGCGAGGACGACGTGGCGAGCCTTCGCAACGCCTTCCACTTCCAGCGCCATCTCGGCGGCCGGGTGGAGACGCTGGTGCTGGAGGACAGCTACCACATCATCACGGTGGACCGGCAGCGCCAGATCGTGAACCGGCGCGTGGCCGATTTCGTCCGTCAGGCCGGTGGGTGGGAACTCGCCCCGCTTGCCGCGAAGCCGGAGGTGGTCTCGGACAATGATGCGGCCCATCTGTGCGATGCTGTCTGAGGGGGGCCTGCTGCCCGGTTCCGAGGGGTTCGGCCATGACCCGGGCGCCGGTCTGCGGGCCAGAATCCTGCCCGGCATCCATGCCCTGCCGCGCGAGGCCTGGGAGTCCTGCCTGCCCGGCGAGGCGGAGAGCTGGGCCTACCATGCCGCCTGCGAGGCCGGGGCGTTGCCGGAGTTGCGGATCGGCGCGGCGGCTGTCCATGACGGACAGGGGCTGGTGGCGGCCGTACCGCTGTTCCGCATGTCCTACCGCCTCGATACCCCATTGCAGGAAGGCTCCGGGCGGCTGGGGCGCGGCCTGGCCCGGCTGCTCCGCCCCGTGGCGCAGCTCAGGCTGCTCGCGGCCGGCTCCCCCTTCACCGAGCGCTGCCACCTCGCCCTGCGACCCGGGCTGACGGCGGAAGGGCAGGCCGCGGCGCTGCGGGCCCTGCTCGGGGCGCTGGAGGGGGAGGCCCGCGCGGCGCGCGCACCGCTCCTGGCCTTCAAGGACCTGGATGCCGGGGATGCCGCGCGGCTGGCGCCGGTGCTGGAGCCCGCCGGGTTCCAGCGCATCGCCAGCCTGCCGGTCGCCGTGCTGGATCTGGGCACAGGAGCGGGCGGGATGGAGGCCTATCTCGCCTCCCTGTCCGCTGGCACGCGCAAGGACCTGCGGCGGAAGCTGCGCAGCGCCGGGGCCGTGCGCATCGAGCACAGGGAGCATCCAGGGGAACTCGCCGCAGCGATCGAGGCACTCTACGAATCCACCCGGCGGCAGAGCGGCGTGCATTACGGGCCCTTCGAGGAACTCCCCCGGGACTATTTCCGCGCCGTGGCCGAGGCCCTGCCGGGCCGGGCACGCTTCGTGCTCTACTGGGTGGGCGGGGAGCTGGCGGCCTTCAACCTGCTGCTGCTGGAAAGGGACCGCGTCATCGACAAGTTCCTGGGCATGGCCTACCCCCTGGCACGGCAGCATAATCTCTATGCCGTGAGCTGGGCGGAGAATGTCCGCTTCGCCCTGGAAACGGGACGCCATCTGCTGCAATCCGGCCAGACCGCCTATGCCTCCAAGTTGCGTTTCGGAAGCCGTCTGGAGCCCTGCGCCATCTTCGCCCGACACCGTAATCCCGTACTGAACCGTGCGCTCCGCCTCGCCGCACCCTATCTGGCCTTCGACCGCTGGGACCCTGATCTACGCGATCAGGGCGCGCGTTCCGCTGTCCGGGGGTGATGCCCGGACGGTGCGGAAACCCGCCGACGCGATGCCGCCTGCCTGGAAGCCGGGGAACCACGGGCAGGGCCTCCGGCCGCGCCCATGGGACCGGCTTCGGGGCGCGGTCTTCCCGAAGGTCAGGCTGCGCTGGCAACTGACCTTCGCCTTCATGCTGGTGAGCGTCATCCCCGTGCTGCTGGCGAGCTATGTCGCGGCGGAAATGATCTCCTCGCGTTTCGAGCGCAGCCGCGAGCGCTGGCTGAACGACACCGCGCGGCTCATCGTGAGGCAGTTGCTGGAGGCAGAAGAGGAGGCGCGGCTGGCCACCGCCATCTTCGCCAACAGCCTGACCCATGCGCAGACGCTGGAGGGCGGCCTCGCCGGATTTTCCGCGGATCTCCTGGTTTCCACGGGCTACGACCTGGTCGCCCTGTACGACCCGGACGGCCATGTGGTGCTGAGCCAGGGGCTGTCCGGCGACACCGCCTGGCTTCCCCGGCAGGACGGGGCCGGGTTCTACATGACCATGGCGGGGGGCACGCCGGTGCTGCTGCTCGGCTCCTCCCACCGCTTCCTCTTCGACGGGCGCCCCTATATCGCCTTCGTGGCGGACAAGGTGAACGACCGGCTCATCGCGGCCGCGCAGACGATCTCCTCGCTGCAGGTCAGCTATTTCGGCGCCCGGGGCACGCCGGCGCTCAGCTTCTCGAAGCGGGAGGGCCTCCCCGGCTTCTCCGTACCACTCGAGGCCCTCGCCCGCCTGGAGGCCGGCGAGCAGAGCGTTTCCGCCATGGCCCTGCCAGACGACAGGCTGGCCAGCGGCTTTGCCGCGCTGCGCGACCGCCAGGGTGCGCTCGTGGGGATCATCGCCGCGCGCCTCGCCAGCAACACGCCGGTCCTGTCGAATCTGGGCCTGCTCCAGCTCTTCGTCGTCCTGTCGCTCTGCTCCGGGCTGCTCTCCTTCGTGGTGGCGCTCGTCGTGTCCGCGCGGATCTCCCGGCCGGTCAGGGACCTCACCGCCGGCCTGCGGCAGGTGGCGAGCGGCAACTATGCGACCCGTGTCCGGGAAAGCGGAGACGGCGAGCTGGCGGAACTGACGGGCGGCTTCAACGCCATGACGGAGCAGCTGGAGCGGCTGCGCAGCATGGAGGCGGAAATGCGGCGGCGGGAGACGCTCGCCACGCTTGGCGAGGCCGCCACCACCATCGCGCACGAGATCCGCAACCCGCTGGGCATCATCAAGACCTCCAGCCAGGTCATCCGGGGCCGCGACGGGCTTTCGCCCGGGACCGAGCGGCTGCTGGACTTCGTGCTGGACGAGGTGAAGCGCATCGATCATCTCGTGCAGGACCTGATCGACTATGCGCGCCCGCGTGCCCTTCGCCTGCAGGTACTGGACCTGGCGGACGACGTGATCGCTGGCGTGGCCGATTTCGCCGAGGCGGAGCTGAGCCGCCGGGGCATCACCTGCGCGATCCTGAAGCCCTCCCTTCCGGTCAGGATCGCCGGCGATGCCGAACTGCTGCATCAGGCGTTCCTGAACGTGCTGATCAATGCCATGGAGGCGATGCCGGACGGGGGAGAGATCACCATCCGGGTGTCGCGGGAGGCGGCAGTCGTGCTGGCGAGCGTGGAGGACACGGGCAAGGGCATCGCCCCGGAGATCGTGGACCGGCTCTTCGATCCCTTCGTGACCAGCAAGCTGCATGGCACCGGCCTGGGCCTCGCCCGCGTGCGCGCCGTGGTGGAGAGGCATGGCGGCCGCATCGAGGCCGATAACCGGATCGGCGGCGGGGCCCGCTTCGTCTTCCATTTCCCCCTCGCCGAGGAGAAAGGTGATGGCCTCCTCCATCCTGATCGTTGACGACGAGGCGAGGCTGGCGGAGGTGCTGGCTGTCGGCCTCGAAGGGCGCGGCTTCGAGGCAGCTTTCGCCTGCTCCGCCGATGCGGCCCTCGGGCATGTGGCCGCGCAGCGCGTGGATCTCGTGCTGACGGATCTGCGGATGCCGGGGCTTTCAGGGCAGGAGCTGCTGCGGCGGCTGCGGGCCGAGCACCCCGGCCTGCCGGTCGTGATCATGACAGCCTATGCCAGTGTGCGCGACGCGGTGGAGCTGGTGAAGGAAGGCGCCTTCGACTATGTCGCCAAGCCCTTCGACCTCGACGAGGTGGTGACCACCATCCAGCGCGCCCTGCATGTGCAGCAGGTGGAAAGCGAAAACCAGCGCCTGAGGCAGGAGCTGGAAGGGCGCCACGACTTCTCCAACATGGTCGGCCGGAGCCCGGTTTTCCAGCAGGCGCTGCAGCAGGTCGCCGAGGTCTGCGAAAGCCGCGCCACGGTGCTGCTGCAAGGGCCAAGCGGCACGGGCAAGGAGCTCTTCGCCCGTGCCGTCCACTACAACAGCGACCGGCGCAAGCGGGGCTTCGTCGCGGTGAACTGTGCCGCAATCCCCGAGGCGTTGCTGGAAAGCGAGTTGTTCGGCCATGTGAAGGGCGCCTTCACCGGCGCCATTGCCAGTCGCGACGGCCGCTTCACCATGGCGCATCAGGGCACGCTGTTCCTGGACGAGATTGGCGACATGCCCCTCGCCATCCAGGCGAAGCTGCTGCGTGCTATCCAGGAGCAGTGCTTCGAGCCGGTCGGCAGTACGCGGACCATCAAGGTGGATGTGCGCATCGTCGCCGCGACGCATCGCGACCTGCGGCGTGCGGTGGAAGACGGCCGGTTCCGCGAGGACCTGTTCTACCGCCTGAATGTCTTCCCGATCAATGTGCCACCCCTGAACCAGAGGACCGGCGACGTGCCGCTGCTCGCGCAGCGTTTCCTGCAGCAGCACGCCGCCTCGATGGGCAAGCGCATTTCCGGCTTCAGCCCGGCGGCGCTGGCGGCCATGGAGAGCTATGACTGGCCGGGCAATGTGCGGGAGTTGCAGAACTGCGTGGAACGGGCGGTGATCGTGGCGCGAGCGGAGATCATCGACCTGCCGGATCTGCCGCGCTATCTCTTCGAGACCCGTGTACCGTCCGCGTCCGCGGCGCGGCTGCCGGGGGATCTCGACGCCGAACTGACGCGGCTGGAACGGGAGATGATGCTGGAGGCGCTGCGGCAATCAGGGGGCGTGCAGGCACGCGCGGCCGAACGCCTGGGCATCAGCGAGCGCAGCTTCTGGCATCGCATGAAGAAGCTGGAGATCCGGATCGACCGTCATCTTCGGGACGATCGGACGGAGCCGGGCGCTTAGCGGGACGGTGAGGCCGCCAGACGGGACGACCGGTGCTTCGAGGCCAGAGGCCGGGGACATGGCCGACCCGGCCGTCCTGGCTTCGGAGATTGACAAGTCTCTTTCAGGAAAAGGCTTGGCGGGCATCGGAATCTTCATGACATCGGGCGTGAGCAAAGATCGAGTCAGCCGTTATTATGATCGGCTCGTAGCTTCCCAAGCATCGGCCTTTATATGATAATGACATTCGTTTGCACTTTCCCGTGAACGTGAAGCGGGCCGTCTCAGCCAGTCTCGTCCGGAGTGGAGGATAGATGACACACGAGAACAGTACGGAGCCAGCTTTCCGAACCGAAACGGACTCCATGGGAGAGGTTCAAGTTCCGGCCGATCACCTCTGGGGCGCCCAGACGCAGCGGTCGCGCGTGAACTTTCCCATCGGCGTTGACCGCTTCCGCTTCGGCCGCCCGGTGATCCGCGCCCTGGGTATCCTGAAGAAGGCCGCGGCCCAGGCCAATGCCGAACTCGGCCAGATCCCGCGCGACAAGGCCGATCTGATCGTGCGCGCGGCGGACGAGGTCATCGCCGGCCGCTGGGACGCCGAGTTCCCCCTGGTCGTGTTTCAGACAGGCTCCGGCACCCAGACCAACATGAACGCCAACGAGGTGATCGCGAACCGCGCGATCCAGATCGCCGGTGGGCAGGTCGGATCGAAGAAGCCGGTGCATCCGAACGACGATGTGAATCACAGCCAGTCCTCGAACGACACCTTCCCGACGGCCATGCACATCGCGGCAGTGGAAGTGCTGACGGGCACCACGATTCCGGCTGTGCAGCAACTGCGTGACACGCTGGACGCCAAGGCGCGGCGATACGAAGGGATCGTCATGGTGGGCCGCACCCATCTGCAGGACGCCACCCCGGTGACGCTGGGCCAAGTGATCGGCGGCTGGGTGGCGCAGCTGGACGACGCCGTTGCGACGCTGGAGCATGCGCTGAAGGGCCTTCTCCGCCTGGCGATCGGCGGGACCGCGGTGGGCACCGGGCTGAATGCCGACCCTCGCTTCGGCGAGACCGCAGCCCGGTTCATCGCGAACGAGACGGGCCACCCCTTCATCTCCGCACCGAACAAGTTCGCCGCCCTGTCGGCCCACGACGACCTCGTGAACACCAGTGCGGCCCTGCGCACGCTGGCCGGCGCTCTGATGAAGATCGCCAACGACGTACGCTGGTATGCCTGTGGTCCCCGCGCAGGGTTCGCCGAGCTGCGGATCCCGGAGAATGAGCCGGGTTCCTCCATCATGCCGGGCAAGGTCAACCCGACGCAAAGCGAGGCGATGACAATGGTCGCCGTGCAGGTCTACGGCAATGACGCAGCCGTTGCGTTCGCGGGCAGCCAGGGCAACTTCCAGCTTAACGTCTACAAGCCTGTCATGGTGCACAACGTGCTGGAATCGGCCGAACTGATCGCCGATGCCTGCCGCGCGTTCGACGAGCACTGCGCTCGCGGCATCGAGCCGAACGAGGAGCGCATCCGCGAGCACCTGGACAGTTCACTCATGCTTGTCACCGCACTCAACCCACATATCGGCTACGAGAAGTCGGCCAAGATCGCGATGACTGCATACCGCGAGAACACGACCCTGCGCGCAGCGGCTTTGAAACTTGGCCATGTCACGGACGAGCAGTTTGACCAATGGGTGCGCGCGGAGGACATGACCGGGCCAAAGCCATAGGCTTCGGCTTCTGGCCTGCTTCCGCCCCTGGTTGGATCGGAGGTCAGGCCAGCCTATGTCCCGGTCGCCAAACCTCCTTGACGGCTTCAGCGGTGGGATGCGCCTTGGTAGTGTCCTCAGGTCCAGCATGTTCTTCCGCTTTTTCGGGCCTGGCACGGGCGAGGTCGTCCTGGTTGTGGGAGGGTTTCTTCCGGCCCCGGCATCCGAAGCGAGGTTATGCGGGGGTCAATGCCGCTTGTGGGTGCGGCCGCATCAGGCATGCTGTTCCCGGCAGAGCGGACGCCGTCTCCAGCGCCGCTTGCTGATGCCGGGCTGGCCCTGGGACTTTCCCGGATCCAGCCCGAGCCGGAGGCCGCGGAACGTCGGGCATCAGTGCTGCTCGATGGCTTTCCGCAGGGCACGCCGGAACCCCTCGTCGCACAGCCATAGTCCTCCCTGCCCCGAGAGACGCGCGCCAGCCCTGCCCCGGTGATGCGCACCGGAGACGGCAAGGCAGCTGCTGCGAAGGTCCGCGTCTTGTTGCGCCGCAACAGAAAGTCGCGCTGAGGACCATAGCGTGCGCCACGATATGCCAGCCCTGCTCGCCGCCTCCTGAAGCCAAAGCACTTGGCAGTGGCCGCATGGCCCCAACTCAGGCCTGCTATCGAAGGGTGTGCCGGGGAGGTGTGTAACGGGAGCACAAATTCGGCTTGAAGTGCGACCAGGAATCACTAATGTGGATGCATCGATGTGATTGCAACGGTCCGGATTGACAACGGAGCCGAGCTCATTAGGCGGCGGACTGGGGAGGTTCAGCATGTTTCTGATGAACAATTGGTATGTGGCTGGCTGGGAAGCGGACCTTCAGCCGGGCAGTGTTGTAGCCCGACGCTTCCTGAACTTGCCCGTGGTGCTGTTCCGAACCATGGCGGGCGAGATTGGTGCTCTTGAGGATCGCTGCTGTCACCGCGCCATGCCGCTCAGCAGCGGCGTCGTCGAGGGTGAGGCTCTCCGGTGCTTCTACCATGGGCTTGAATTCGCAACGAACGGTGCCTGCACCAAGGTTCCCGCGCAGGACAAGGTCCCGAGCTCCGCGCGTGTGCGAAGCTATAAGCTGGTGGCACGAAATCATGTGCTTTGGATCTGGATGGGCGACCAGGAACAGGCCGACGAAGCCCAGATCCCGGCGTATGAGGTGCATGACAATCCAAGGTGGGCGTGGACGCCATCCTACTTCCACCTGCAAGGCAACTGGCAGCTCCTGATCGAAAACCTGCTCGACCTGTCGCACCTCTCTTATGTGCATCCCAAGACGATCGGCGGAAATCCGGCGATCCACTTCCGCGCGCAGATGACCACCACGCGTACCGAGCGAACGGTCCGGGTCGAACGCCGGATGCCAAACTCCGCGCCGCCACCGACCTATGTGGCAGCGAAAGGGTTCACTGGTCTGATCGACCGCTGGCAGGAGATCGAGTTTGAGCCGGTCCTGATTCGCATCAACACCGGCGGGTGCGATGCCGGCACCGGCGCTTATGAAGGTCGTCGCGACCAGGGCTTCTCGATGTCGGGATTCCACGGGATCACGCCGGAGACGGAAAGCACGACGCATTACTTCTGGTCCATTGCGACCGATGCAGTCGCGAACGGCGTTCCCGAGACTGTCTTCCGGCAGACCTACGATACCTTCGTCGAGGACCGGGCTGTTCTTGAACAGCAGCAGATCCGACTCAGCGAAGACCCTCTGCGGCCGAAGGTCGATATCGTCAGCGACGCGGGTGGCAACCATGCACGCCGGATTCTCGCGCGGCTGATGGAAGCCGAACGTACGCAGGTTGCGGCGGAATAGCATCCATGCTCCAGCCCTGGCTTACGCTTCGCATTCTGCGCAAGCAACGCGAAGCCGAAGACATATTCTCCTTCGATCTGGCGTCGCGTGACGGTGAGGCTCTTCCGTCCTTCGACGCTGGATCCCATATCGATGTGAAGGTCGCGGAAGGGATCGTGCGGCAGTACTCGCTGTGCAATTCGCCGGACGACCGTCGCCTCTATCGCATCGCGGTCCTCCGCACGCCGGATTCTGCTGGAGGAAGCCGCGGCCTGACGGAACGCTTCGAGGAAGGAGACTTGGTGGAGGTGGGTGCGCCCCGCAACCTCTTTCCTCTTTCTGCTTCGGATGGGCACAGCATGCTCTTTGCAGGCGGCATTGGCATCACACCGATCCTCTGCATGGCGGAGCGTCTGGCCCGGACCGGGAAGTCATTCGAACTGCACTACGCTGGCCGCTCCCGCGGCCGTATGGCCTTCCTGCGAAGCATCGATGGGGGACCGCTGGCTGGTTTCTCCCATGTCTACTGCGATGACGAACCGAATCAGCCGCGCCTGGACCTTGCAGGGCTGCTTTCCGGACATGCGCCCGATACCCAGCTTTACGTGTGCGGCCCGACGGGCTTCATGAGCGCCGTGCTGGACACCGCGAAAGGCTTGGGCTGGCCGCCGGAACACCTGCACCGCGAGTACTTCGCGGCGCCTGCTGCCACGCAAACCGGTGCGGATACGGCCTTCGAGGTGCAGGTCGCCAGTACCGGCGCCAGGTTCCTGGTGCCACCAGAACGCTCGGTCGTGAGCGTGTTGGCAGAACACGGCATCGAAGTGAATGTCTCCTGCGAGCAGGGTGTCTGTGGCACATGCCTGACCAGGGTGCTGGATGGAGAGCCGGACCACCGGGACCAGGTGCTCACCGACAGCGAGCGTTCGGCGAATGACCAGTTCACGCCCTGTTGCTCGCGGGCACGGACGCCAGTGCTGGTGCTCGATCTATGAGGCGCTCAGGGCCGCTTATGGGGCGCTGGAGCTTCCGGCTCATAGGCATTGACAGCCGGAACGTTTGTCATGAGGCGGCGCAGGAGCTGCAGAAGCAGACGACGCTCCTCCGCGTTTACCCCCTTCATGAGCAGCGCTTCTCGCGCCAACGCAACTTTCAAGACACGGTCATGAAGCGCCCGGCCCGCGGGCGTCAGCCAGATCAACTTGCGCCTCGGGTCCGTCTCGTCAGGCTCCGAGCGCGTGTATCCAGCCTGGAACAGGACATTCTCCGCCCGGCTGATAGCCGACTTGTCGACCCCCGTGGCATCGGCGACGATCTGAAGTGTCAGGCCATCGCCCTGAGCCAGCATGGTCATCAGCCGCCATTCGGCAACACCGATCCCGAAATGCTCGCGGTAGGTACGCGACGCCCCTGTGGCCAGGGAGTTGGAGAGACCTGTGATGAAGAACGGGAGATAGTTCTCAAGGTCCAGCACCGGTCCGTTCTTCGAGCCGTGCGCCATACGAGCCAGATCCTTCCTACCTTAGGGGAAGGGAATAAAAGCGTATGACGAGGCTGATGACTACCGACCTCTTTGCCCTGGCCGTGACGCTGCAGACGATCCGGCGCCGTGGAGATGTTTGTGTCGGTGTCCTCGGACAGGACGGACAGCCACTCGACTTGGACGATGCGGCACAGGACTGGCGGGCCTTCGTTCGCTTGGTGACGGACGAGATCTTATCCAACGGCGGCGAATCAACCACGGAGACGGCCGACATCGCCCTGGTGCGAGGGACAAATTCCTATCGCCAGTTTGTCGCCGGACATCCCGCCTTGGTCCAGCAGGTCAGCGCCGTGGTCACGGTGCGCGACAGTGTCGTTGAGGAAGTATTCGACGAGTAGAGACCAACCGGCACTAAGACCCCGTTTCATAACGGCTGAGCCAGACGCCGGACGAGGATCATGGCGGCGGCGAGGGTGAAGAAGGCGACGGCGGAACCGACGGTGGCCTCGTGATCGCGAGCGAGGCGTCGGCAGCGGCCGAACCAAGCGAAGGACCTCTCCACCACCCAGCGCCTGGGTTGCACGGCGAAGCCTTTCTGGCCGGGTGCGCTGCCGATGATGGTAACGGCGACGGGGGAGGCTCGGGCGACCCGCGGACCGGCGTAGGCGCGGTCGGCGAAGCAGCGGGCCAGGAACGGCCAAGGGCGGCGCGACATGGCCAGGAGGGCCGCACCCCCTCGGCTGTCATGCAGGCAGGCGGGCGAGATGGCGGCGAGCAGGAGCCTACCGTCCGTGTCCACCAGGGCGTGGCGCTTGCGGCCCGTCACCTTCTTCCCGGCATCGTAGCCGCGGACACCTTTCACGCCGACACCGCCCGAGCGGACGGATTGGGCGTCCAACACCGCCGCTGTCGGTGAGGCCTCTCGGCCGACCCGCTCGCGGTCGGCCATGATGAGGGCGTGCGCCAGTCGCTCGAAGGTGCCCCGGCGCGAGAGGCGCAGGAACCAACGGTGCACGGTCCCGGGCGGCGGGAAGTCGCGGGGCAGATGCGCCCAGGCGCAGCCGGTACGGAGCACGTAGAGGATCGCATCGACCACCCGCCGCATCGGCCAGGACCGGGGTCGTCCGGTCTTTGCAGGGCTTGGCAAGAAGGGCTCGACCAGGGCCCACTCGGCATCGGTTAGGCACGTTGCATAAGGCTGGGAGCCGCGCGCAAGCTGCGCGCGGGCGGCAGGGGTCCACATGGGCCACCTCGAAGGACGTCAGACACCCTCCGAACGCGCAGAACTCCCGCCGCTCACCCCGCCTCAGCCGTTATGAAACGGGTTCTAAGTGAGTTGTGAGACCCCGTTTCATAACGGCTGAGCCAGACGCCGGAGGAGGATCATGGCGGCGGCGAGGGTGAAGAAGGCGACGGCGGAACCGACGGTGGCCTCGTGATCGCGAGCGAGGCGTCGGCAGCGGCCGAACCAAGCGAAGGACCTCTCCACCACCCAGCGCCTGGGTTGCACGGCGAAGCCTTTCTGGCCGGGTGCGCTGCCGATGATGGTAACGGCGACGGGGGAGGCTCGGGCGACACGCGGACCGGCGTAGGCGCGGTCGGCGAAGCAGCGGGCCAGGAACGGCCAAGGGCGGCGCGACATGGCCAGGAGGGCCGCACCGCCGCGGCTGTCATGCAGGCAGGCGGGCGAGATGGCGGCGAGCAGGAGCCTACCGTCCGTGTCCACCAGGGCGTGGCGCTTGCGGCCCGTCACCTTCTTCCCGGCATCGTAGCCGCGGACACCTTTCACGCCGACACCGCCCGAGCGGACGGATTGGGCGTCCAACACCGCCGCTGTCGGTGAGGCCTCTCGGCCGACCCGCTCGCGGTCGGCCATGATGAGGGCGTGCGCCAGTCGCTCGAAGGTGCCCCGGCGCGAGAGGCGCAGGAACCAACGGTGCACGGTCCCGGGCGGCGGGAAGTCGCGGGGCAGATGCGCCCAGGCGCAACCGGTACGGAGCACGTAGAGGATCGCATCGACGACCCGCCGCATCGGCCAGGACCGGGGTCGTCCGGTCCTTGCAGGGCTTGGCAAGAAGGGCTCGACCAGGGCCCACTCGGCATCGGTCAGGCACGTTGCATAAGGCTGGGAGCCGCGCGCAAGCTGCGCGCGGGCGGCAGGGGTCCACATGGGCCACCTCGAAGGACGTCAGACACCCTCCGAACGCGCAGAACCCCCGCCGCTCACCCCGCCTCAGCCGTTTTGAAACGGGGTCTAAGCTCGACTTTGGCCATCTGAGGCAGGCGTAGGCGGCGAGGCGGGTGACTGGCTAGGCTGGCGTGTCCCCGCCAAGAGACGCCGCCATGCTTCACCTGCCATCCCGCTTCGCCGCGGTGATCCTGAGCTTTGCGCCGCTGTTTTTCCAGCGCAGCTGGCAACACGCGGAGGTGCTGCTGATCGGGGCTATCCTGGCACCCGGCAAACGTACGGTGACCAGCCTGTTGCAGATCAGCGGGCTCGCGCAGGAGCGGCGCTTCGTGAACTATCATCGGGTGCTCAACCGGGCGGTCTGGAGCCCCCGGGCAGCATCGCGTCTTCTGCTGGCGCACCTGATCACAGCCTTCGCGCCGGATGGGCCGGTCATTCTGGGCATTGACGACACGATTGAGCGGCGCCGTGGCAAGCGGATTGCGGCCATGGGCATCTACCGCGACCCGGTACGCTCCAGCCACGGCCACTTCGTAAAGGCTTCTGGCCTGCGTTGGATCAGCCTGATGCTCTTGGCACCTGTTCCCTGGGCCGGTCGGGTTTGGGCGCTGCCGTTCCTGTCCGCGCTGGCGCCCTCGGAACGGTTTTGTCGCGACCAGGGACAGCGGCACAAGAAGCTCACCGACTGGGCCCGCCAAATGATCCTGCAGACACGCCGCTGGCTTCCTGGGCGGGACATCGTGCTGGTCGGCGACAGCGGCTTTGCAGCCCTGGAACTGCTGGCTGCGCTGACCCGGCACAGGATCACCGGGGTCACGCGCCTGCGGCTCGATGCCGCGCTCTATGACCCGGCGCCACCCCGGCTGCCTGGCACCAATGGTCGGCCCCGTACCAAAGGGGCGCGCCGGCCCAACCTGGCGGAGGTGCTGGTCCGCACCGATACATGCTGGCAGCGCATGGTGGTCCCCCGCTGGTACGGTGGGGGCGAGCGTCACGTCGAGATCTGCTCGGCCACTGCCGTGTGGCGTCATGGCGGGATGCCCATCGTGCCGATCCGCTGGGTGCTGGTCCGCGATCCTCATCGCCGGTTCGAGCCGCAGGCCCTGCTGTGCACCGAGCCTGATCGAACGCCGGAGCAGATCCTGTTCTGGTTCATCCAGCGCTGGCAACTGGAGGTGACCTTCCAGGAGACCAGGGTGCATCTTGGGGTCGAGACTCAGCGACAGTGGTCGGACCTCGCCATCGCCCGCACCACGCCATGCCTGCTCGGGCTGTTCTCCCTCGTCACCCTCCTGGCCGCCCAGCTCAGAACCTCAGAACGCAGAGCCGCAATGAGCAGCGCCTGGTACCGCAAGGACCGTCCGACCTTCAGTGACACCCTCGCCGCCGTGCGGCGGCACATCTGGCGTGAGCAAGGTTTCCTCACATCCCGGCACAGCGGTCACAGCACAAAACCTCGGCGAGCGCTCCAGCACGCCTGGGCTTACGCCATCTGCCACGCCGCGTGATGGCCAAAGTCGAGCTAAGTTATCTACAGCACACCAATTAACAAAGCAGGAGGATAACATGAATGCTGACGACATAGGTCGGCACGTCCGGGAACGCAATATGACGCCGTTCCAGACGATGGTGGTGGGAATCTGCATCTTCATCAATCTTCTCGACGGATTTGACGTTCTCGCCATGGCTTTCACGGCCCCGGCCATTGCGAAGGAATGGGGGCTTCAGCCGACCGAGCTCGGGATCCTCTTCAGCGCGGGTCTGGCAGGCATGGCAACCGGCTCCGTTCTGCTCTCGCCACTCGCGGACCGGTACGGGCGCCGGGTGAGCATATTGATCTGCCTCGCCCTTATGACGCTCGGAATGCTGCTGTCGGCGGCAGTGCAGAGCACAACCCAACTTCTCATCCTGCGATTTGTGACAGGGCTGGGTATTGGCGGAATACTCCCCAGCATCAACACGCTGATCGCGGAGTATGCTTCTCAAAAGCGTCGAGATCTCTGCATCGGTCTGATGACGATGGGTTATGCCGCAGGAGCGACCATCGGCGGGATTGTCGCGGTCTTCCTCATCTCCAATTTCGGGTGGCATTCGGTATTCCTGGCCGGCGGCATACTTTCGGCCGTGACCGCAGTGCTGGTTGCACTGGCTCTTCCAGAGTCCATCGATTTCTTGCTGGCACGCCGTCCGGTCGATGCACTGGGTAAGATCAATAATGCCTTGTCCCGGTTGCAGTTGCCTGTGCTCGACAGCCTGCCGCCAGTGGCCGTGCACGAACGCCATAGGACCGAATTCGGGACGATCCTTTCCGGTACCATGAGGCGCACGACACTCCTTGTCTGCAGCAGCTTCTTCCTGGCGATGATGACCTTCTACTTTCTTCTCAACTGGACGCCCAAGATCCTCGTCGACCTCGGCATGTCCATGGAGGGTGGCATTTCCGGCGCCGTCCTGATGAATATTGCAGGGGTGATCGGGGGGGTCCTGCTTGGCTGGTGTACGAACCGGTTCGGCCTTAGACCCCGTTTCATAACGGCTGAGCCAGACGCCGGACGAGGATCATGGCGGCGGCGAGGGTGAAGAAGGCGACGGCGGAACCGACGGTGGCCTCGTGATCGCGAGCGAGGCGTCGGCAGCGGCCGAACCAAGCGAAGGACCTCTCCACCACCCAGCGCCTGGGTTGCACGGCGAAGCCTTTCTGGCCGGGTGCGCTGCCGATGATGGTAACGGCGACGGGGGAGGCTCGGGCGACCCGCGGACCGGCGTAGGCGCGGTCGGCGAAGCAGCGGGCCAGGAACGGCCAAGGGCGGCGCGACATGGCCAGGAGGGCCGCACCCCCTCGGCTGTCATGCAGGCAGGCGGGCGAGATGGCGGCGAGCAGGAGCCTACCGTCCGTGTCCACCAGGGCGTGGCGCTTGCGGCCCGTCACCTTCTTCCCGGCATCGTAGCCGCGGACACCTTTCACGCCGACACCGCCCGAGCGGACGGATTGGGCGTCCAACACCGCCGCTGTCGGTGAGGCCTCTCGGCCGACCCGCTCGCGGTCGGCCATGATGAGGGCGTGCGCCAGTCGCTCGAAGGTGCCCCGGCGCGAGAGGCGCAGGAACCAACGGTGCACGGTCCCGGGCGGCGGGAAGTCGCGGGGCAGATGCGCCCAGGCGCAGCCGGTACGGAGCACGTAGAGGATCGCATCGACCACCCGCCGCATCGGCCAGGACCGGGGTCGTCCGGTCTTTGCAGGGCTTGGCAAGAAGGGCTCGACCAGGGCCCACTCGGCATCGGTTAGGCACGTTGCATAAGGCTGGGAGCCGCGCGCAAGCTGCGCGCGGGCGGCAGGGGTCCACATGGGCCACCTCGAAGGACGTCAGACACCCTCCGAACGCGCAGAACTCCCGCCGCTCACCCCGCCTCAGCCGTTATGAAACGGGTTCTTAGCCGGCTCACCATTGCCTACATGACCCTGTGCTTCGTGAGCGTCGTGGTCTTCGGTATGCTGCCGAGGTCGACGATCGCGCTTCTCTCGGGAGCATTCGCGATCGGCTTCTTCATGAATGGCGTGATCGTCGGACTTTATGCCCTGGTACCGACGGTTTATCCGCCTACGGTACGTGCAACAGGGGCCGGACTGGCGCTCGGGTGTGGACGGCTAGGCGCGACGGTTGGCCCGTTCCTGGCAGGCATGCTTATCGCGGGCGGATGGTCCCCCCTCACCTATTTCGCGGTTATGGCGCTGCCGATGCTACTTGCAGCCGTCGTCATCAGCCGTATTGCCGCAAGCCCCGTCCATGTGGCGAAGGTAACCACTGCACCGGAGGCCGCTATGGCGCTGCCGATGCTACTTGCAGCCGTCGTCATCAGCCGTATTGCCGCAAGCCCCGTCCATGTGGCGAAGGTAACCACTGCACCGGAGGCCGCTTTCGGAGACCTTTGAACAGTCGCCACTGGCCACACAGGATGGCAGCTGACCGTCAAGTTGGTGGTGCCACCATGAAAGCTTGGCGCCTTGGGGCAACATGCGTGCGCGGGTTGCCCTAGGTCTGGAGGAATGGAGCCAGTGCCTTCCATACCGTCTAGCCAGTGTGGAGATCGGGAGCGGGATGAACAACCGCACCGGGTTTGTCGCAGGCTCTAAACTCCGAAAAAATGATGCAACGACAAGGAAGGTGATAGCGAACCGCTCATCACATCAGACAAGCTCATCCACCCCTTTCACATTCGTGGTACAGAGTGTAGCGGCCTTCAGAGATCAAGCACGAGCCGTGCTGATCGTGCACGTGAAACGCACAAGCACATCCTGTCGTTCCGGGCTTTCTCGGCGTCGGTCAGATACATGTCTTGGTGGTCCGGCGTTCCATCCAGCACCACTGTCAGGCAAGTACCGCAGACTCCTTGTTCGCAGGAAACGTCGACGTTAATACCATCGCGAGCCAGTGCGGCCACGATTGTCTCGTCTGCCGCGACGCTGACAGTCCTTCCTGTACGCCGGGCCTCGACTTCAAACGCGCCTTTGGAGACAGTCTCATCGACTAAGAACCCGTTTCATAACGGCTGAGGCGGGGTGAGCGGCGGGAGTTCTGCGCGTTCGGAGGGTGTCTGACGTCCTTCGAGGTGGCCCATGTGGACCCCTGCCGCCCGCGCGCAGCTTGCGCGCGGCTCCCAGCCTTATGCAACGTGCCTAACCGATGCCGAGTGGGCCCTGGTCGAGCCCTTCTTGCCAAGCCCTGCAAAGACCGGACGACCCCGGTCCTGGCCGATGCGGCGGGTGGTCGATGCGATCCTCTACGTGCTCCGTACCGGCTGCGCCTGGGCGCATCTGCCCCGCGACTTCCCGCCGCCCGGGACCGTGCACCGTTGGTTCCTGCGCCTCTCGCGCCGGGGCACCTTCGAGCGACTGGCGCACGCCCTCATCATGGCCGACCGCGAGCGGGTCGGCCGAGAGGCCTCACCGACAGCGGCGGTGTTGGACGCCCAATCCGTCCGCTCGGGCGGTGTCGGCGTGAAAGGTGTCCGCGGCTACGATGCCGGGAAGAAGGTGACGGGCCGCAAGCGCCACGCCCTGGTGGACACGGACGGTAGGCTCCTGCTCGCCGCCATCTCGCCCGCCTGCCTGCATGACAGCCGAGGGGGTGCGGCCCTCCTGGCCATGTCGCGCCGCCCTTGGCCGTTCCTGGCCCGCTGCTTCGCCGACCGCGCCTACGCCGGTCCGCGGGTCGCCCGAGCCTCCCCCGTCGCCGTTACCATCATCGGCAGCGCACCCGGCCAGAAAGGCTTCGCCGTGCAACCCAGGCGCTGGGTGGTGGAGAGGTCCTTCGCTTGGTTCGGCCGCTGCCGACGCCTCGCTCGCGATCACGAGGCCACCGTCGGTTCCGCCGTCGCCTTCTTCACCCTCGCCGCCGCCATGATCCTCGTCCGGCGTCTGGCTCAGCCGTTATGAAACGGGGTCTCAGAACCCGTTTCATAACGGCTGAGGCGGGGTGAGCGGCGGGAGTTCTGCGCGTTCGGAGGGTGTCTGACGTCCTTCGAGGTGGCCCATGTGGACCCCTGCCGCCCGCGCGCAGCTTGCGCGCGGCTCCCAGCCTTATGCAACGTGCCTAACCGATGCCGAGTGGGCCCTGGTCGAGCCCTTCTTGCCAAGCCCTGCAAAGACCGGACGACCCCGGTCCTGGCCGATGCGGCGGGTGGTTGATGCGATCCTCTACGTGCTCCGTACCGGCTGCGCCTGGGCGCATCTGCCCCGCGACTTCCCGCCGCCCGGGACCGTGCACCGTTGGTTCCTGCGCCTCTCGCGCCGGGGCACCTTCGAGCGACTGGCGCACGCCCTCATCATGGCCGACCGCGAGCGGGTCGGCCGAGAGGCCTCACCGACAGCGGCGGTGTTGGACGCCCAATCCGTCCGCTCGGGCGGTGTCGGCGTGAAAGGTGTCCGCGGCTACGATGCCGGGAAGAAGGTGACGGGCCGCAAGCGCCACGCCCTGGTGGACACGGACGGTAGGCTCCTGCTCGCCGCCATCTCGCCCGCCTGCCTGCATGACAGCCGAGGGGGTGCGGCCCTCCTGGCCATGTCGCGCCGCCCTTGGCCGTTCCTGGCCCGCTGCTTCGCCGACCGCGCCTACGCCGGTCCGCGGGTCGCCCGAGCCTCCCCCGTCGCCGTTACCATCATCGGCAGCGCACCCGGCCAGAAAGGCTTCGCCGTGCAACCCAGGCGCTGGGTGGTGGAGAGGTCCTTCGCTTGGTTCGGCCGCTGCCGACGCCTCGCTCGCGATCCCGAGGCCACCGTCGGTTCCGCCGTCGCCTTCTTCACCCTCGCCGCCGCCATGATCCTCGTCCGGCGTCTGGCTCAGCCGTTATGAAACGGGGTCTCAGCGCCCCAGTATTCGATTCATCGCGGCGAATTGCAGTTTCTTCTGTTTGACGCGGTGCGCGAACGTCTGGGTTCCGACGCGGTCAAGGCGGGTAAACCCGTCAAAGGCTATCGCCAGGACCCCGACAAGGTGACGGTGTTGTTCGAGGATGGTTCCGATCAGGAAGCCGATCTCCTGATCGATGCCGAAGGCCTGCGCTCGAAGGTGCGGGCGCAGATGCATCCGAACGAAGGGCCCGTGTGCTATGAGGGCACGATGATGTTCCGCGGCGCAACCGAGATGGACATGATCGGCGACGGCCGCACGATGGTGATTGCCGGCAATCACGATGTGAAGTTCGTGACCTATCCGATCAGTGAAAAGGCCCGCAAGCAAGGCAAGGCGCTGACCAACTGGGTTGCTGAGGTCCGGGTGGACCGGCCGCGCCATATCCAGGATGCCGACTGGTCCCGGGGCGCCACGCTGGATTACATCACGCCGTTCAAGGGCTTCAGCATGAACGACATGGATCTGGTGGCGATCATGCGGGGCGCGCCTTCGGTGACGGAATTCCCGATGATCGACCGTGACCCGCTGCCGTTCTGGACCGATGGCCGGGTTACGTTGCTGGGTGATGCCGCTCATCCAATGTATCCGATCGGCGCCAATGGTGCCAGTCAGGCAATCATCGACGGCCGCGTCCTGGCCGATAGCCTGGCGGCCGATCCAGGTCCGGGCGGGCTCCAGGCCTATGAGGCCGAGCGCAGGCCAGTGGCCACGAATGTCGTGCTGATGAACCGCAAGGGCGGTCCCGAGCAGGTTCTGGACATCGCCGATGCCATCGTCAAAGGCCCCGATGACCGGATCGAGGATCTGATCGCCGCGGAAGAGCTTGAGCGGGTCGCCGCCAGTTACCGGGCAACTGCCGGATTCCAGAGGCGGGCTGTTTAGGTCATGCCGGTCTTTCATGCGGGTTTCGCGCAGGGAGGCGCCCCGGTGCGCGTCCATTTTGGCCGCGGTGCGCGCCGGTCCCTGGATCGGGAACTGGATGCTCTATCCTTGTCGCGTGCATTCGTGCTGACCACCCCTCAGCAGGTCCGCGAAGGAGAGGACATTGTCCAGACACTGGGCCGGCGCGCCGTGGGCCTGTTCACCAACGCGACGATGCACACGCCAGTCGATGTCACGGAGGCCGCCCTCAAGCAGGTCGCGGCAAGTGAGGCGGATTGCGTCGTCGCTGTTGGCGGCGGCTCGACCATCGGGCTGGGCAAGGCCATCGCGCTGCGGACAGACCTGCCACAAATCGTATTGCCCAGCACCTATGCCGGATCCGAGGCGACACCGGTGCTGGGTCAGACCGAGAACGGTGTGAAAACCACGTTGAGGTCGGAGAAAGTCCAGCCCGAGGTCATCATCTATGACCCGGAACTGGTCGCCACGTTGCCTGTGTCTATGACTGTTACCAGCGGGCTGAATGCAATGGCCCACGCCGTCGAAGGGCTCTATGCCCATGACGCCAACCGGCTCTCCAGTGCCTTGGCGGTCGAAGGCATCCGTGCCTTTGTCTCCGGTCTGCCTGGGGTGGTCACGGCGCCAGACAATCTGGCCGCCCGCGAAGACACGCTGTTCGGCGCCTGGCTATGTGGAACGGTGCTGGCCCAGGTCGGCATGGCCCTGCATCATAAACTATGTCACACACTGGGCGGCACGCTGAACCTGCCTCATGCCGAGACCCATGCCATAGTCCTGCCTCATGCCATCGCGTACAACGAGGTGGCCGCCGCTGAGGTGCTGCAACCGGTCGCCCGGCTTCTGGACAGCGGCAGTGCAGCCGGTGGCCTTTATGACTTCGCTCAGCGCATGGGCGCTCCGCTGGCGCTGAGGTCGCTCGGCGTGACCGAGGCCGATCTGGACAATGTGGCGGATCTGGCCGTGCTTACGCCCTACTCGAACCCGCGCCGGATCGAACGCAATGGTGTTCGCCAGCTTCTGCAAGATGCCTGGCTGGGCCGCCGTCCCTTCAGCTCCTGAGGTTTTCCGATGATCCCTTATTTCAACGAGGAAGGATCAGCCGATGCGGTCAATGGCCGCATGGGTCCTGACGTTGACCCGCGCCTGGCCGAGATCTTCACCGCGCTGGTCAGGCATCTGCACGCCTTTGCAAAGGAAGTGCACCTCACGCAGGAAGAATGGGAAGCCGGCATCGCATTCCTGACCCGAACCGGTCAGATCTGCTCTGAGGAGAGGCAGGAATTCATCCTGTTGTCGGATACATTAGGCTTGTCGATGCTGGTCGATGCGATCAACAACCGCCGCCCGCTTGGCGCGACTGAGAACACCGTGTTTGGCCCATTTCATGTCGATGGTGCGCCGGTTCGCCAGATGGGCGCTTCGATCTCACTGGACGGCAAAGGCGAAAGCTGCCTCTACGAAGGCCGTGTCATTGATCTGAATGGCGAACCTATCGACGGCGCGACCGTGGATGTCTGGTCGGACAACGCGGAAGGCTTCTATGATGTGCAACAACCCGGCATTCAACCGAAATGGAACAATCGTGGCAGGTTCGTCACCGGTTCCGACGGGAAATACAGCTTTGTTGGCATAAAGCCAGTCAGCTATCCAATCCCCGATGATGGGCCTGTCGGCAAGATGCTCAGTCATCTAGGACGTCATCCCTATCGTCCTGCCCATATGCACTACATGGTGACAGCGCCAGGGTTCCGAAAGATTGTGACCCATATCTTTGTTGACGGCGATCCTTACCTGGAATCCGACGCTGTGTTTGGGGTTAAGAAAACGCTGATAGCGTCGTTTGAACCCATCCAGGGTGATATCGCCTGGCGGTCACCATTCGACTTCGTGATGGTGCCGGAAGATCATCGTTCTTAAGTAGTCGGCCTTGAATAACTCGTAAGGCACTGATCTAGCTGTGAGATTTTCCGGGCTCGGCGACCTGGATTTGCAGGGTTCGATTGTTTTCGACGACAAACCCTGCGAATCTTGTGGGCATGAAGCACCGCCCGCGCCCGCCGGAACAGGCCGATCTGCTGCGGCCGCGGCTGGTCGACATGATCGATGGGCGGCACGAACTGGTGCGGCTGGCGGCGCTGATCGACTGGTCCTGGTTCGAGCGGGAATGGGCCGGCTTCTTCCCCGCCGCTGAGGGACGGCCGGCCACGCATCCGCGTCTGGTCGCCGGGCTGATGTACCTCCAGCACGCCCATGGCCTCTCCGACGAGGCGGTGCTCGCGCGCTGGGTGGAGAACCCGTACTTCCAGCACTTCACGGGTGAGACCTTCTTCCAGCACCGTGCGCCCATCCATCCCTCCTCTCTCAGCCGCTGGCGCGGTCGCATCGGTGAGGAAGGTGTCGAGTGGTTGCTGACCAGGACGATCGAGGCGGCTCAGGCTTCGGGAGCTGTGACGTCGAACAGCTTGGCCGAGATCGCAGTGGACACCACAGTGATGGAGAAGGCCATCGCCCATCCGACCGACAGCCGCCTCTATGAGCGGGCCCGCCACTCGCTGGTGACGCTGGCGCACAAGGCCGGGATCGCCCTGCGCCAGAACTACAATCGCCTGGCGCCGCGCCTGGCCGGCCAGGTGGGGCGCTACGCCCACGCCCGGCAGTTCCGCCGCATGCGCAAGGCGTTGCGCACGCTCAAGGGCTACACCGGCCGCATCCTGCGCGATGTTGAACGCAAGCTCGGCGCCGTCCCTGACGGGCCACTGCGGGCGCGCATCGAGCAGCGCATCGCCCTCGTCACCCGCCTGCTGCTCCAGACACCGAAGTCGTCCCGCAAGCTCTACGCCCTGCACGAGCCCGAGGTGGACTGCATCGCCAAGGGCAAGGCGCGGGTGCGCTACGAGTTCGGCACGAAGGTCAGCATCGCCACCACCCTCGCCGGTGGCTTCGTCGTCGGCATGCGCAGCCAGCCCGGCAATCCCTACGACGGCCACACCCTCGCCGACGCCCTCCAGCAGGTCGAGACCCTCACCGGCCAGCGTCCCAGCCTCGCCGTGGTCGATCGCGGCTACCGCGGCCATGGCGTCACGGCAACCAGGGTGCTCGTCAGCGGCACCAGCCGCGGCCTCACGCCCCGCCTGCGCCGGCTGCTCCGCCGCCGCAGCGCCATCGAGCCCGAGATCGGCCACATGAAGACCGATGGCCGCCTCGCCCGCTGCGCCCTCAAGGGCACGCTCGGCGATGCTCTCTACGCCGTCCTCTGCGGCTGCGGCCACAACATCCGCAAGATCCTCGCCCACCTCAGGGCCCTTTTGGCCGCTCTCCTCGCCGCCCTCCGACAGGCAATCCTCACCCCGATCAGCCAAGCCAGCGTCCCGACAGGCCGCACCCTGCTCGCAGGGGCGACAGCCTGAAGACGTTGTTCAAGGCCGACTAAGTATTCGTTCTCGGAGAAAAATATGTAGCTGGGATTGAACAGTTCCCGATGCGTTGATCCGTTCGTGAGGTTCGTCGGACCCGTGTTCTGGTATTCCAGGGCCTGTTGGAATGGAGCGTTTTTCCTGCGCTTCTGGTGGGTGTGAAGCAAAGCCCGTGCCCATCAGCTGCGCTACGCCGTTTCGCCATATTCACAGCCGGTATGAAGGCATATTGCAAGATCCGCCCTGGCAAGATTTTCTCGCCGCTGCGGCCTCGACACCGCCGGTCGGCTCAGTCACGGCGCTGCGCAAGACATCCCACCTTGTCTGCGCCTTCATCTGCCTCTGCCAGGCCCCTATCGGTTCACGCTGACCTGATACTGGAATGCGTCGGCCCTATAATAGAGCTGCTCAGCATCAATCGGCGTGCCGTTCGCATCGTGCGTCAGCCGCTCGATCCGTAGGAGTGGAGCCCCTTCCACCACTTCCAGCAGCGTGGTGTGAGGGAGGGTTGCGGCGATGGCACCGATGACGAGATCCGCCCGCCCCAGCCGCACGCCGAGATCCCCTTCCAGCATCGCGAAGACGTCGCGCCCTTCCAGATCCATTCCAGCCAGCCGTCGGCCGAGCTCTACAGGTAGCCAGGTGTCTTCCACCGAAAGCGGCTCGCCATCGAGCAGCCGGAGACGCCGGATGGATGTCACTGGAGCGCCCTCCGGCAAGCGCAGCCACTCGGCACTATCGGCCTTCGCGGGTTCCTCGCGCACGTGGAGAACACGGTTACGGATGCTCCTCCCCTTCGCGGCCATGGCCTCGGACAAACCTTGCAAACTATGGAGAGGCTGCACCGCACGAGGGCGTGCGACGAACCAGCCTTTGCCGGGCACCACGAAAGCCAAGCCTTCCCGTGCCAACTCCCCCACGGCCCGTCGCACGGTGATGCGGGACACGGAGAAGCGCGACTGCAGAGCCGCCTCGGAGGGCAGGCGGTCGAAGGTCCTCAGCCGTCCGGCGGCAATATCCGCTCGCAGGGCGTCCCGGATCACGTCGTAGAGCGGCCTTGGGTAATCCGAACCATCGTCCGCTTCTTTTCTCATCACATCGCCTTTTTCCTATGCGGAGACCTTACCGCGAGGGGATATTTTTGCCCCACTGATCACATATCCTCTTACTATGACGAGATATGACTAGTTATAACAAGGTGCTTATCCAGCGAAAACGGAGCTTCACTTGATCAGGATGCTAGGCCGCGCCGGCCGCGTGCCCGCCGCCCTCGCAGGCATCGTACTCCTCTGGTGGGTCCTCAGTGCTCTGCCGGGCGTGAACCCCGTTTTCCTGCCGAGCCCGCCCGTCGTCACCGCGGCTTTTGTCGAGCTGTGGACGGACGGAACGCTTCTCGGCGATCTGCGCGTCTCGCTCGGCCGGGCGGCCATCGGCTTTGCCATCGGCGCCACGCTGGGCGTGTTGGTGGGGCTGCTGACATCACGCACTCGCCTGATCGGCCATGCCGTGACGCCCATGCTGATGCTGCTGCGCCCCATCCCCGCCATCGCCCTCGTGCCGCTGGCCATCGTCTGGTTCGGCATCGGGGAGGGATCGAAGCACTTCGTGATCGCCTATACCGTTTTCCTCGCCGTCTGGCTCAGCACGCATCACGGCGCCTCTTCCGTCGCGGGGACCTATATCCGCGCATCCCGTTCGCTGGGGGCAGGCCGTCTGCGGGAGTTCTTCGAGGTCGTGGTGCCTGCCGCCGCGCCGCATATCGTCGCGGGGCTGCGCATGGGGGCCGCGCTGGCTTTTCTCTCCCTGGTTGCGGCGGAGCTGACCGGCGCCTCCTCCGGCATTGGCTTCCGCATTCAGGAGGCCCGCCAGTTCATGCAGACCGACGTGATGTTCGTGAACCTCATCCTCCTCGGTGTGCTCGGCGCGGCGCTGGATGCGGCCTTCGTCGCCGCCAGCCGCCGCCTCGTGCACTGGGAGGTCATGTGAGCACCACCCTTTCCACCGGAGCGGTCCGCGCGACCGCGGCCGAGATCCGCTTCATGGGCCGGCGCGGGCCTGTACAGGCCCTCGCCCCCACGGAACTGGTCCTTGAGCCCGGCTCCTTCACCGCGCTTATCGGGCCGTCCGGCTGCGGCAAGTCCACCCTGCTCAACGCCATCGCCGGCTTTGTGCCGCTGTCCGGTGGCGCGGTGACGGTGGATGGCCGCCCCATCCGCGGCCCGAGCCCCGAGGTCGGCGTCGTCTTCCAGCAATACGCGCTGTTCCCCTGGTTCACCGCGCGCGGGAACGTGGAATTCGCCCTCAGGCGGCTTGGCCATTCCGCCGCCAGGCGCCGTCAGGCGGCGGAGGCCGCGCTGGCAGAGGTCGGCCTCGCCGGACGGGGGGATTCCTACCCAGGGCAGCTTTCGGGCGGCATGAAGCAGCGCGTGGCGCTGGCCCGCACCCTGGCGGCGCGGCCCCGGGTTCTGCTGATGGACGAGCCCTTCGGCGCCCTGGATGCCCAGACCCGGGCCTCGATGCACGAACTGCTGCTCGGCGTCTGGCGGGCGCACCGTACCACCGTGCTCTTCGTCACGCACGACGTGGACGAGGCGCTGGTGCTGGCGGATCGCGTCCATGTCATGGCCGCCGGCCCCGGCCGGATCGTCGAGACGATAGAGCTGGGCGATCGCGCCGCCCGCGCCGGCGCCGAGGTGGGCCCCGAGTACCTCGCCCAGCGCAATCGCATCATGGGCCTCCTGCGCCACGCACCGGCGGCCGAGGCCGCCTGACCCCTGTCTTTCTATGGACCGACCGATGACCCGCGTCACCCGCCGCGCCTTTGCCGGCGCCCTCCTCCTCGCTCCCGCAATCATGCCCAGCCTGGCGCGTGCCCAATCGCCACGCCCTGTCCGGATCGGCGGCGGCCTCTCCGTGGAGGCACCGCAATTTGCCCTGGCACAGGAGCGCGACCTGTTCGGGGCGGCGGGTCTTGCTCCGGCTGTCACCAACTTCCCCACTGGGCGCGAGGCCTTCGAGGCACTGATCGGCGGCCAAGTCGACCTTGCGATGATGGCGGAGCTTCCCGTCGTGGTCGGAGCACTGCGCGCGCAGAAGTTCGGCGTGGTCGGCACGCTGTCCCGCTACAGGGGCATGCGCATCGTCACGAAGAAGCAGGGCGGCACGGCGCCCATGCTCGCCACGCTGGCGGGCCGGAAATTCGGCGTCACGCTCGGCACCAACACGCATTTCATGCTGATGTCGGAACTGGCCACGGCCGGCATCCAGGCCGAGATCGTCAATATCGGGCCGGCCGATCTCATTGCGGCGCTCGCGCGCGGCGATGTGGATGCGGCAGCCCCCTTCCCGAACGCCTATGCCGGCACGCGCCGTGCGCTGGGTGCCGACTATGCTGAGATCCCTGTCAGGTCCTATCAACCGACCTACCTTCTCGTCGCCTCCGAGGCCTTCGTCCGGGACGTCGACGTGACGGGCCGCTTTCTGTCAGCGCTGCTCAAGGCCGAGGCGGCCATGGCCACCGAAACCGAGGCGGCCCAGGCAGCGGCCGCGCGGCTGGCGGGCCGGGCGCAGAACCTTGAGGCTGTGCGCGCGGCTTGGCCCGATTACGACGCCCGAATCAGCCTCGACCGGCCGTTGCTCGATCTGATGGAACGCGAGGGCCGTTGGCTGGCCGAGACCGGGGCCGCGCGCGGCGCCTCCACCGAGCCCGCCGTCTTCCGTGCGGCGATCGCGGAGGCGCCACTGCGCGCCGTCATGCCTGACCGTGTGACCCTGGACTGATCGATGCGCACCCTTTCCCCCGAGATCCTGGCCGCCTCCCGCCTGCTGCTGCGGCCAGGCCAGGCCCTGCTGCCCGAAGGTTTCGCGCGCGACGTCGCCGTCCTGGTGGAGCACGGCCGCTTCACCGCGGTCGGCCCGGCTCCGGCGATCCTCGCCGCGAACGCGGATCTCGCTCCGATCGACCTGCCGGATCACGCGCTGATGCCGGGCTTCATCGATGCGCATCATCACCTGACCCAGGCCATTGGCAAGTCGCTCGCCTTCGGTGAACCCTCCGAGATCTTCCGCCGCATCTGGGTGCCGATGGAATCGCACCTGGGCGGGGAAATGGCGGGGCTCTCCGCGAAGCTCGCGGCCCTGGAGGCGCTGCGAGGCGGTTTCACGACCGTGGTGGATGCCGGGACCCGGCATGAAGGCGACCTCGACCCCATCGCCGACGCGGTGCGGGGGGCCGGGCTACGCACCGTGCTCGGCCTGATCTGCAACGACGCAACCGGGCCGGAACCTGCCGATCCGGCCCCGATCCTCGCACGTGCGGAACGCCACCTTGCCCGCTGGGCCTCGGACGGGCTGGTTCATCCGTCCCTCGCCATCTCGATCCCGGAGGTGGCGACGGATGCCATGCTGCACAGGGTCGCCTCCCTCTGCGCCGAGGCCGGCGTGCCGTTCCAGACCCATGCCAACGAGCACCTCGTCGCCGTGGAGCGCTCCCTCGTCGCACGCGGGCTGCGGCCGGTGGAGCACCTGCAGGCGACCGGCGCGCTGAACGCGGCCGCACTCCTGGCGCACGTGACTCTGGTCACGCCGCGCGAGCTGGGGCTGCTGCGCGACAGCGGTGCCACGGTGGCCTACTGCCCTGTCGCCTCGCAATGGAAGGGGAATGCCGTCGCGCCCGCCACGGCCATGCTGGAGATGGGCATAGGTCTGGCGCTGGGCACCGACGCCACCCGCAGCGATGCGTTCCGCCTGCTCGATGCGGCAGAGGCCTCGCAGCGCCTCGCCTATGGCATCCCGCAGGGCGATTTCTCCTGCGGCGGCGGCTGGCCGTGGATGGTCCATGCCACGGCGGCCTCCGCGGACGCGCTCGGCCTCGGCGCCGTTACCGGCCGCATCGCGCCGGGCCTCGCGGCCGACTTCCTGCTGGTGGACCTCGCCGTGCCGGAGCTCGTGCCGTCACGGGACCTGATGTGGGAGCTGACCCGCTTCGGCAACCGCGACCAGATCGAGGCCGTCTTCGTGGCGGGCCGCCTCCGGCTCTGGCGCGGATGGCCATTGGACTGGGATGCACGTGCCACCATGCGCGAGGTGGCGGCCCGCGCGGAAGCCACGATCGCCGGTTCGCCGATCGTCAAGATCCATCCGGATTCGGCGAGCCACCGCATCGCGTCGGCCGGCTGACCGGCGCCACCAACCAGGGATCGTCATGTTTCTCATCATGGCCTGTATGGCGCTGGTCGCGGCCGGCGCCGCGATCCAGGTCGCGGTCGGTGCCGGCCTCAGCATCGTTTGCGGAGCCGCGCTCTTCCTGTGGCTTGGCACCGCCGTCGGCGTACCGGTCCTCTTGCTGCTCAACCTCCTCGTGTCCCTGGTGGCCACGGCTCTGGGTGGGGTGCGGTTGCGCTGGGGGGATGTGGCCCTGTCATCGGGCTCCATCCTGCTGGGCTGTGCGGCAGCGGCCGTCCTGCCGTCCATCCCGGAGGCTGCGCTGAAGGGAATAACGGCCGCTGTCCTGCTTCTCGCTGCGCTGCCGCGCCCGGCCGCACCCGTCACCGTCCCCGGATCCGATAAGGGCTGGGCGGGGATCGCCGGGGCCGGCATCGTGACAGGGATGCTCACCCTGTGGACCGCCAGTCCCGGTCCGGTGACTCCCGTCGCGCTGGCCCGCGCGGGACGCTCCGGCGACGAGGTACGGCGTGTCATGCAGCCGGTTTCCTGCGTGGGGTATGGCGTGGCCCTCGCAGTCGCCGGCCTGCCCACCACCAGCGCCACGGGAGCTGGCATTCTGTGGAGCCTGATCACCGCCTGTCTGGCCGGGGCAGGCTGCGGCTTCATGCTGCGGCCCAGGATCGAGCCGGGTCGCGTTGTCAAGCTGATCCGCCTGATCGCGGTGGCCGCCGCCGCACTGCTTCTGCTTTCCCTGCGAAGCTGACAGCAGCTTTTCAGCACAAGCGACCGGTACCTTCCCCAGCGGCCCGGCCCTGAGACCCCGTTTCATAACGGCTGAGCCAGACGCCGGACGAGGATCATGGCGGCGGCGAGGGTGAAGAAGGCGACGGCGGAACCGACGGTGGCCTCGTGATCGCGAGCGAGGCGTCGGCAGCGGCCGAACCAAGCGAAGGACCTCTCCACCACCCAGCGCCTGGGTTGCACGGCGAAGCCTTTCTGGCCGGGTGCGCTGCCGATGATGGTAACGGCGACGGGGGAGGCTCGGGCGACCCGCGGACCGGCGTAGGCGCGGTCGGCGAAGCAGCGGGCCAGGAACGGCCAAGGGCGGCGCGACATGGCCAGGAGGGCCGCACCCCCTCGGCTGTCATGCAGGCAGGCGGGCGAGATGGCGGCGAGCAGGAGCCTACCGTCCGTGTCCACCAGGGCGTGGCGCTTGCGGCCCGTCACCTTCTTCCCGGCATCGTAGCCGCGGACACCTTTCACGCCGACACCGCCCGAGCGGACGGATTGGGCGTCCAACACCGCCGCTGTCGGTGAGGCCTCTCGGCCGACCCGCTCGCGGTCGGCCATGATGAGGGCGTGCGCCAGTCGCTCGAAGGTGCCCCGGCGCGAGAGGCGCAGGAACCAACGGTGCACGGTCCCGGGCGGCGGGAAGTCGCGGGGCAGATGCGCCCAGGCGCAGCCGGTACGGAGCACGTAGAGGATCGCATCGACCACCCGCCGCATCGGCCAGGACCGGGGTCGTCCGGTCTTTGCAGGGCTTGGCAAGAAGGGCTCGACCAGGGCCCACTCGGCATCGGTTAGGCACGTTGCATAAGGCTGGGAGCCGCGCGCAAGCTGCGCGCGGGCGGCAGGGGTCCACATGGGCCACCTCGAAGGACGTCAGACACCCTCCGAACGCGCAGAACTCCCGCCGCTCACCCCGCCTCAGCCGTTATGAAACGGGTTCTGATAGGCAGAACGCACCCTCAAGGCGGCGTTGCTGGACGGAGGCTCCTCCTGCATGAACCAGCCGGGGCTGACCACGACCGACTGCCCGGTCAGCGCATTGGCCGGGAAGCCGGACAGGAACACCACGGTCTGGGCCACGTTGTCCACTGTGGTGAACCGCCGCCCACCGTGTCCTTCAGCATCACCTTGTGCATGACGTCATCGTCGCTGATGTACCTGCTTCGGGATCTGCTTCTCCGCCAGTGGCGCACGCACGAAGCCTGGGCAGATGACGTTGAAGCGCACGTCATGCGTCGCCCTCCGGTGCTTCATGCCGTCTCACCCGGCAACCCTGCTTGCAGCGGATGAGAACATTCAAGCACAACGCCATGGATTTCCCGGTACGATTCGATTACGAATCAAACTGCCGCCCCGAGGAGAAGCGGGCGACGGAGGAAACAACCGTGCCCACCTATTATGGCGACACCACCGGCACCCTGTCCGGCTCTCAGTCCGGGGGAGCCCAGATCCTGCGCGGCGGCCTCGAACCGATAGATCCTTACACCGGTCGCTACAACGACCAGTTGTATGGCGACGCCCAGGCCTTGGCTGGCCATGCCCGCGGCGGCAATGACATCATCTACGGCGTCAGCGCGAGCTACTCGACCGAACTCATCGCTGGCGACGCCGCCACGATGGATGGCTCCAGCCGCGGCGGCAACGACACCATTTTCGGTGGCTTCGGCTCCCACCTCAGCATCACGATCGTGGGCGACGCGCTGGAGCTGCACGGCGCATCCCGTGGGGGTAACGACCTGATCTACCCTGGCTCGAACGGTGCGTCAGGCGGTGGCTTCGTCGCCGGCGATGCGCGGACCATGGATGGCACCACGCGCGGCGGCGACGATACCATCATCGGCGGCGGCATCGGGATGGCACTTTACGGCGACGCCTCGATCCTCAGCGGCCACGCCCGTGGCGGAAATGACCACTTCCGGCTCTCGGATGGCGCTCAGAGCCTTTATGCTTATGGCGACGGCCGGCTGACCGAACACGCACGCGGCGGCGACGACGTGATCGTGGGCGGGAGCAACGCCCCTTACGTCATGATGTATGGCGATGGAGCCCTGTCCGACCAAGCGAGGGGCGGCAATGACATCCTGATCGCCGGCAGCAACTCCTTCGAGATCATGTGGGGCGACGGGCCGAAGACTGGCACCACCAGAGGTGGCAGCGATACGTTCGTCTTCGCCACCGGTAGCGGTCGCGACCAGATCATGGATTTCGAGCAAGGCAAGGACCACATCGACCTGACCGGCTATGCCAGCCAAGGCATCCACGGTTTTGCCGACCTCACGCTCGTGGCAGGCGCCGTCATCGGGGATTCGGATCCTAACGCCACCTCCATTCAGTTCTCCACCAGCAGCGTGGTGGTCGTGCACGGTGTGCCTCACCTCACGGCAACGGATTTTCTTTTCGCCTGACTGATCGTCGCCATTGCGGTAGCCGTTTCCCGATCATCCGCATGGTGAAATGGCGCTCGCCCGCGTCCTGGGGACGCGGACGAGCAGGTGACATGAACGCCTGATCAACCGATCCGGGGTGAAGGGGAAGCTGTCGCGATCCTGCGCCATCCGTCCGTTGCTCTCGTCAACGGCATCCTGAAGGTGAACCGCGTCTCGCCGGGGCCTGAAGCGAAGCTGTTGGCCAGACCCGGATCTGGCCCTGGGTTAAAGCTGGCGCAGGAACTTGGAGAACGCCTCAAGCGTCTCATCACTGACGTGATGCTCCAATCCCTCAGCATCGCTTTCCGCGATTTCCGGGGGTACGCCGACCGCCTTGAGGAAATCGACCACAACGCGATGGCGTGCCCGCACCTTCCGCGCCAGGGCATGACCCTCCGGGGTCAGGAAAATGCCCCTGTATGGCTTTGACTGAGCGAGCCCCAGACCCTTGAGCCGCCCGATGCTCTTGATGGCCGTGGCGTGCGAAACCCCCAGGCGGCGCGCCAGATCGGTTGCACGGGCCTCCCCTTCCCGCTCCAGCAGGTCGTCGATCAGTTCGACGTAGTCCTCAAGCACGGCCGAGGCACGGCCGGCACGCGCAGAGGCATGGCGCGCGGCCTGCATGTCTTCTTCGGGCAGCGTCACGTCCGGATCTCCCGGCCTGCCTTGCTCAGCGTCGTCCTGCATCATCAGGCCGAAGAATACCTCATGCCGATGAAAATGCCACGGCTGGGCCAAGTTCGCAGGTTTCGCTCTTGATTGTAGCCTATGCTACATGCTTTGTATTGGACTTGACATACGAGCAGTAGCTACAGGAAAGTTCATGCTGGACAACCGATCGCCCAAGCGCTTTCTCGCGATGGCAGCGCTTGCCGCCGTCTTCCTGTTCGGCAGCCAAGCCACAGGCGCCGCCCAGACCCCGCGCGACCGGCCACTGCGTGTGGTCACCACCTTCACCATCCTGCAGGACATGGCCCAGACCGTGGCCGGCGAGGCCGCGATCGTGGAATCGATCACCCGGCCGGGCGCCGAGATCCATGACTACGAGCCGACGCCACTGGATATCGTGAAGGTCCAGGCGGCGGACCTCGTCCTCTGGAACGGCATGGGCCTGGAACGTTGGTTCGAGCGCTTCTTCCAGCGGGTAAAGGATGTTCCCTCGGTGGTGTTGACCGAGGGCATCGAGCCCATCGGCATCACGGAGGGTCCCTATGCTGGCCGCCCCAACCCGCACAGCTGGATGTCACCCGCCAATGCGGTGATCTATGTCGAGAACATTCGCCGGGCACTCACAGCGGCCGACCCCCGCAATGCCGAGACCTACAACACCAATGCGGCTCGCTACACCCAGCAGATCCGCGCGCTCGACGCGCCGATCCGTGCGCAGCTTGCCGGCATTCCCGAGGAGCGCCGCTGGCTGGTGAGTTGCGAGAGCGCCTTCTCCTACCTGACCCGGAACTACGGCATGAAGGAACTCTACCTCTGGCCGATCAATGCCGAGGAGGAAGGTACACCCCGCCAGATCCGGCGTGTCGTCGACACGGTACGGAAGAACCGGATCCCGGTGGTGTTCTGCGAAAGCACGGTCAGCGACCGGGCCATGAAACAGGTCGGACGCGAGGCCGGCGCCAGGTTCGGTGGCATGCTGTACGTGGACAGCCTGACGGCGGAAGATGGCGTGGCGCCGACCTTCGTCAAGTTGCTGGAATACAACGCCAGCACCATCGTCCGCGCCTTCCAGCCGCCGCCTGGACGGTAGACACGTCATGCTCATGTCCCCGTCGCGTAGCGTGGCACTGCCGAGGCAGGACAGGCACGGCGCCTCGTCCCTGCGCCGCATCGGCCGGCGGCTGCTGTCCAGGGCGGCACCGGATCCGGGGCCGCCACAAGGCAAGACGCTCGACCTCAGGGTGGAGGGGGTAACGGTCGCCTATGCCAACGGCCATGTCGCGCTGAGGGATGCCTCGCTGCGGCTGGACGGGCCTACGATCTGCGGGCTGCTCGGCGTCAACGGCGCCGGCAAGTCCACGCTCTTCAAGGCCATCATGGGCATGGTACGGCCGGCCTCCGGCACAGTCCGGATTGGCGGCCGCACGGTGAGCGAGGCGCAGAAACTCAGTTGGATGGCCTATGTCCCCCAGAACGAGGAAGTGGACTGGGCCTTTCCGGTCAGTGTGCGCGATGTCGTCATGATGGGCCGCTACGGCTACATGAACATGCTGCGCATCCCTTCCGCTGCGGATCGTGCCGCCGTGGAGGAAGGACTCCGCCGGGTCGGCATGGAGGAATTCGCCGGGCGGCAGATCGGGCAGCTCTCGGGTGGGCAGAAGAAGCGTGTCTTCCTCGCCCGTGCGCTGGCCCAGGACGGCCGGATCATCCTCCTGGACGAACCCTTTGGAGGCGTGGACGTCACCACACAAGGCCAGATTATGGAACTGCTGCGGGAACTGCGGGCGGAAGGGCGGATCATCCTCGTCTCCACCCACGACCTCGCCAGCGTGCCGGAATTCTGCGATCAGGTGGCGCTGGTCAAGGGTACCGTGCTTGCCGCCGGCCCCTGCGGTAACGTCTTCACCCCCGCCCAGATCGCGCGCGCCTTCGGCGACGCCGCCAAGCCGTCCAGCCCGGGGACAGCGCAGGCCGATGAACGCCTGACGCTGCGGGACGGCGGGAATGGCGAGCGGTTCGTGGTCACCACCGATGGGCGGGTGCTCGGCCGCCTGGGCCCGGAGGCATGAGGGAGCCGTCGATGGAGATCCGGCCGTGACGGAGGAGTTGCTGATCCCCTTCGCCTACGAATACATGCGCAATGCGATATATGTCAGCACCGTGATCGGCGCTGTCTGTGGCCTGCTGTCCTGTTTCGTGGCGCTCAAGGGTTGGTCGCTGCTGGGCGATGCGCTGTCGCACGCCGTGGTGCCGGGCGTGGCGCTGGCCTGGATCCTGGGCCTGCCCTTCGCACTCGGTGCCTTCGCCTCGGGCATGCTGGCCGCCTGGTGCATGGGCTTCATTCGCCGCAACAGCCGCATCCGCGAGGACTCCGCGATCGGCGTGGTCTTTACCGCCTTCTTCGGCCTCGGCTTGGTCCTGCTGACGCTCTACCCGAGCAATATGCGGCTGCAGACGGTGGTGTTCGGCAACGTGCTTGGCATCGCGCCGGCCGACACGATGCAGATGCTGCTTGTCTCGGCCGGCGTGCTGCTGGTCATGGCACTGCGTGGGCGCGACCTGACACTCTGGGCCTTCGATGCCGCCCATGCACAGGCGATCGGGCTTGACACACGCCTGCTGCAGATGCTGCTGCTGGGCTGTGTCGCCGCTGTCGCCGTCACAGCCATGGTGGCAGTGGGCGCGGTGCTGGTCATTGCCATGCTGGTGGCCCCGGGTGCCACGGCCTATCTGCTGACAGATCGTTTCGGACGGATGATGGCGGGTGCCACGGCCCTCGGCGCCAGTACCGCGTTTACCGGCGCCTATCTCAGCTACTTCCTGGACGGCTCCACCGGCGGCGTCATCGTCACACTACAGGCACTGATTTTCACGGCGGTTCTGATCCTCGCGCCACGGCATGGCATCCTGGCCAGCCGCCGTGCCAGGCGACAGGCGGGCAGGCTGGAACAAGCGGCATGATCGACACTTTCCTCGCTCCGTTCAGCCATGGCTTCATGCTGGAGGCGATGGGGGCCGGCGCCCTGGTTGCGACGGCCTGCGCACTGCTCTCCTGCTACATCGTGCTGAAGGGCTGGTCACTACTGGGTGATGCGATCTCCCATGCGGTCCTGCCGGGTGTCGTGCTGGCTTCCGCGGCCGGGTTGCCACTGGCGCCGGGCGCCTTTGCTGCCGGCATGTTCTGCGCGCTGGGAGCAGGTTTCGTCCAAAGCCATAGCCGGGTGAAGGAGGATGCGGCACTCGGGGTCGTGTTCACCGGCATGTTCGCGGCCGGCATCGTCATGCTGGCCTTCCTGACCACCGAGGCCCACATCACCCACATCCTTTTCGGCAACATTCTGGGGATTGAGCGGGAGGACCTGTGGCAGACCCTGATCGTCGGCGGCATCACGCTGGCTGTCCTGCTGGTAAAGAGCCGCGATCTGACGCTTTTCTGCTTCGACGCGACACATGCGCGGGGGATCGGACTCAACACCGGAATGCTGCGCTACCTTTTCCTCGCCCTGCTCTCGGCAGCGGTGGTGGCCGGCGTGCAGGCGGTCGGTGTCATCCTGGTGGTAGCGCTGCTGATCACGCCAGGGTGCATCGGCTATCTGCTGTCCGATCGCTTCGGCCGCATGTCGGCCATCGCCGTGACCGCCGCCGTGGCCGCCACCCTCATCGGTATCCTCGCCAGCTACCACGCCAACATCTCTCCCGCAGGTAGCATCGTCGTCGTGCTGTCGCTGCTGTTCGCCTTGGCCCTCACCCTGGCGCCGAAGCATGGCCTGCTCGCGGGCCGACATGCGCGCCGCGAAGCCGGCAGGACAAGTGTTCCGCATGACACCGGAACTTCCGTCAGCCGACCTCACGAAGCGAGCGCTGGAGACAGAACATCGGCCGCTAAGGCCGGATTGTAGGCGGGCCTCAGACCAGAAGCGTGTCCTCGACCGCCCAGGTCAGGGCCACGCGCTCCTGGGGTCGCACGACAATCGCATCCGCCCGATGCTGCTGCTTTGCGACCACGGGATCGCCACCGGCATCGAGTTGCAGCACGCAGCGCGTCAACTCACCCATGAAGGTCACTTCGCGTACCGTGGCCATCAGATGATTCCGACCCGGCGGGACCGGACTGCCGGCTGGAAGGATTCCGATTTTCTCCGGCCGGATCATGCAGGCCTGCCCCGGGGCTGCCGAGGAAGCGACGGTACCTCGCAGGAGGGTGCCGCCCAGCGATACGCAGCGCACCCCTGGGCGATCCACCCCCATATCCTCCACGGGCAGGAAATTCGCCTCGCCGACAAAGGAAGCGACGAAGCGATTGGAGGGGCGATCATAGAGTGTGGCCGGATCGTCGAGTTGCTCTATCCGCCCCTGGTTCATCACAGCCACCCGGTCAGACATGACCAGCGCCTCCTTCTGGTCGTGCGTGACGTAGATGAAGGTGATGCCAAGGCGTTCATGCAGTGCCTTGATCTCCAGTTGCATCTCCTCGCGCAGTTGCTTGTCGAGGGCCGAGAGCGGCTCGTCCATCAGCAGCACCGGCGGGTTGAAGATCACCGCCCTGGCAATGGCCACGCGCTGCTGCTGACCGCCGGAGAGCTGCTGCGGATAACGGCCACCGAAAGCGGATAGCCGGACAAGGTCCAGTGCCTGGCGCACACGCTCCACGATCTCCGCCTTGCCGACCCCGCGCTGCTTCCGGGCAAAGCCGACATTCTCCGCCACCGTCATGTGGGGAAAGAGCGCATAGCTCTGGAAGACCATCCCGATTCCGCGCCGATGCGGGGGCAAATGGGTCACATCCCGCCCGTCCAGGGCAATCTGGCCGGATTCGGGTGTTTCGAAGCCGGCGATCATCATCAGCGTGGTGGACTTGCCGGACCCGGAAGGACCCAGGAAGCTGATGAATTCGCTGCGCCGGATCGACAGTGAAAGCCGGTCGATGGCAAGGTGGCTGCCGTAACGCTTGGTGATCTCACGGAGGGTGATCTCGGCACCGGAGTTCTCAGGATGGGGAGTCGCTGCGTCCTCTGGCATCCGGTTTGCTTGACCTCTTCTCAGCATCGGGAATTCAGCATGGACGAGACGAAATGCGCCTGTCCAGCTCCGGGATTCGGTCTCTCCCTGCGGCAGGGAAAGCAGCCATGAACGCACCTTTGCCATTGGGAAGCGGCCCCGGGACTGTTGCGCTGCCCATGGCGGGCACGGACCTAACCAAGAACCGGCGAGCCTTCGGTTCACGGCATGCAATGATACTGCTGGTTCTGCCGCTGCTACTCTATATGCTCGTCTTCTATGCCTACCCCGTAGCTGCCATGCTGTCCCGCAGCCTGCTCACCGAGGAAGGCTGGACGATCTCGGTTTTCATCTCGCTGCTCGGTGATGCGATCTTCTGGCGCGTGCTCGGCATCACCATGCAGATAAGCCTTGCGGTCACGCTGCTCTGCCTGCTGCTCGCCTATCCGGTGGCCTATGCTTTCGCGCGCATGCGGCAGTCCCATGCGAACCTGCTGATGATCCTGGTGCTGATCCCTTTCTGGACCAGCATCCTGGTGCGCACCTATGCCTGGATGGCACTGCTCGGGCGGCGCGGCATCGTCAACAATGCCCTGGTCGCGAGCGGATTGATCGATACGCCGTTGCAGCTGATGAACACGCGCCTGGCAGTCTATCTTGCCATGGTCCATGTGCTGCTGCCCTTCATGATCCTGCCCCTGACGGCGACGTTGCGCAGTCTGGACTGGCGCCTGGTGCGGGCGGCGAACGGGTTGGGTGCCGGACCCTTTGCAGCCTTCAGGCAGGTGGTCCTGCCGCTTTCCCTGCCCGGCGTCGCAGCCGGCTGCGTTCTGGTCTTTGCCCTTTCAGTCGGCTTCTATATCACCCCGGTCCTTGTGGGGGCTGGATCGGATGTGATGATAGCGATGTTAATCAGCGATCTGGTGAACCAGCTCAACTGGGCGCGCGCCTCGGCAATGGCGGTGGTTCTGCTGCTGATCGTCGCTCTCGCCTTCGCTCTGCTGGCCCGAATCGTCCCGCTGGGACGGGTGTTGCAGGGAGGGCATTGAGTTGCCCCTGCTGCGCCGTGTCCTGCTGATCGCCGCGCTGGTCCTGGTGCTGGGCTTCCTGGTCCTGCCGGTGGTGGTGGTGGTGCCACTCTCCTTTTCGACCGCACGCTACCTTTCCTTTCCGCCTCCGGGCTTTGGCCTCGGCTGGTACCGGATCTTCTTCGGTAACGAGGCCTGGACCAACGCCGCCGTGATGAGCCTCTGGACCTCGCTGGTCTCCACCCTGCTCTCGGTCGGACTCGGTGTGCCAGCCGCAATCGGACTCGCGCGAGGACGCTTTCCCGGCAAGGGGCTGATCCAGGCACTGATCCTGTCACCGATCGTGGCGCCGGGCATCGTCGTGGCGATCGGCCTCTATTATGTCTATGCGCGCTTCGGCCTGATCGGAAGACCGATCGCCCTGATCCTGGGACAGACTGCACTGGCCGTGCCCTTCGTGGTGGTGAACGTTGTCTCCGCTTTGAGTGGCCTCGACCGGCGGCTGGAACGCGCGGCTCTCAGCCTGGGCGCCACGCCCTGGGGGGCCTTTCGCCAAGTCACGCTGCCGCTCATCCAACCGGGCATCACCGCCGGCGCGGTCTTTGCCTTCGTGGTCTGCTTCGATGAACTGCTGATCGCCCTTTTCTTGGCTGGTACCGGCGCCGTTACCCTACCCCGCCGCATGTGGGAGCAGTTGAACTACAATCTCGACCCTACGATCGCGGCCGCTTCGACTCTGTTGATCGTGTTGACCACGCTGCTGATGCTTGGCGCCGAGTTTCTTCGGCGGCGCTCGGCCCGGCTGCGCTCCGGTGTTTCCAACGGATCCTAACGGGAGAAGATTGCCATGGACGACCGTATCTCACGCCTGCTTGCGCGCCTCGCGGCGGAGCCACCTCACGCGGCGGATCTCACGCGGCGGCGCTTCATCCACCGGGCCGCCTCCTTCGGGCTAACGGCTGCTGCGGCTTCGGCGCTCACGCAGGGCTTTGGCATGCCGGCTCTGGCGCAAGGGGTAGCTCTTCCGGAGATCCGCTCCATCCCCGAGAAGCTCAAGGGCAATGGAGTGGTGCGCGTCTGCTCCTATGGGGGCAGCCTTCAGGAGGCGCAACGGCGAGCCTACTTCAAGCCTTTCGAGGAACTCTCCGGCATCAAGGTCGTGGAGACAGAGGGACCCGATATCGCCAAGGTCAAGGCGATGGTCGATACAGGCAACATCGAATACGACGTGACTGAACAGGAAGGCTCCTCGGTCGTGGCTCTGGCCGCCAGAGGCGACTATTGGGAAAGAATCGACTACGCGCTTTTCGATACGGACAACATCGACCCGGTATTCCGCAAGGAACTCTTTGTCGACATGCTGCCTTATGCGCAGATCTATGCCTATCGAACGGACGCCTTCAAGAGTGACAGGCCGTCAACAGTGGCCGATCTGTGGAACGTGAAGAAGTTTCCCGGCCCACGTGCCATGATGGGTGGAGGCGCGCTGAATCCGGATCTGGAACTCGGGGTGCTGGCGGCCGGAACGCCGCGCGACAAGGTTTATCCTATCGATGTCGATAAGGCGATCGGCAAGCTCAGCGAGTTGAAGCCAAATGTGGTGAAGTGGTGGGGCGCGGGCGCGCAGCCAGCACAGCTCCTGAACGACGACGAGGTGGTGATGGCCACGGCCTGGAACGGCCGGATCGCGGCCATTCAGGCAAGCGGAGCTCCGGTTGAGATTGTCTGGCAAGACCAGCTGCTGCGCAACGACTGCTGGGCCATTCTCAAGGGTGCACCGAACCGCGTGAACGCCCAGAAGTTCGCCGCGTTCATCACGCTTGCCACTCCGCAGGCGCGGCTCTCCTCATTGATCACCTATGGCTTCGTGAACAACAAGGCGGCTGAGCATCTGTCTGCGGATCGGCTGAAGCTGTTGCCCACCGCCCCGGACATCAAGGACAAGCTGATCAATTACGATCCCGCATGGTGGGCAGCCAATCTGGATACGGTGAAGACCAAGTGGAACCGCTTCCTGCTCGGATGATCGCGGAATGAACGCCGTCTCGCCACGCTCCCTGCCCCGCAGCCTCTATGCCGACACGGCAAGGCAGCCCGTCGTGGCACCGCCGCTCCAGGGAGAACGGCAGGTCTCGGTCGTGGTGGTGGGCGGCGGCTTCACAGGTCTTTCGACCGCGCTCCACCTCGCGGAGAGAGGGGTGGACGTGGCGGTTCTGGAGGCACACGAACCCGGCTGGGGCGCTTCCGGCCGCAATGGCGGGCAGGTCAACCCGGGCCTTAAGCATGACCCTGCTAAGGTGGAGCGGGATTTCGGTCCTGAGCTCGGGCGGCGCATGATCACCATGTCAGGCGCAGCGCCGGACAAGGTCTTCTCACTAATCCGGCAACATCAGATTCTGTGCGAAGCGCATCAAGGTGGCACCATCCGAGGCGCCTTCCATGCGAACGGATTTTCCACTATCCGCGCTACGGCTGAGGATAATGCCCGGCGTGGCGGCCCGGTGGAGATCCTCGACGCGAGGGGCATGCAGCGCCTGACCGGCAGCGATCGCTACATAGGGGGCTCGATCGATCGGCGCGGCGGCAGCGTGAACCCGTTGGGTTACGCACGCGGGCTGGCTGATGCGGCGCAGCGAGCCGGGGCCAACGTGCATGCCGCGTCGCCTGCGCTTCGCATCGAGCGCCAAGGCACGCGATGGCGTGTCGTCACACCCGCCGGAACCATGACGGCGGAGAAGCTCGTGCTGGCCACTAACGCGTATAGTGACGACATCTGGAAGGGGCTGCGGCGCTCCATCGTGCCGGTCTTCAGCGCCATAGCCGCCACCGAGCCATTGCCCGATCATCTCGCCGCCACGATCATGCCGGAACGGCCTGTGCTGTTCGAGATCGCTTCGCTGACTGTCTATTACCGGGTGGACGCAAGGAAGCGCTTGCTGATGGGCGGCCGCAGCGTTGACCGCGATACCTCCGATCCGATGGATTTCCAGCGTCTCACACGCTATGCACGGCGCCTCTGGCCGCAGGTCAAGGAAGTCGGCTGGGAGTACTTCTGGAATGGCCGACTGGCCGTCACGCCGGACCACTACCCGCATCTGCACGAGCCTGCACCAGGGGTCATCGCCTGCCTCGCCTATAATGGTCGTGGTGTGGCCATGGCAACGGCGATGGGAGAGCAGGTGGCTCGGCGGGTCATGGGGGCATCGCAGGAGGAGATCGACTTTCCGATCACCGATCTGAGACCGATCCCCTTCCATGGGCTCCGGCGCCTTGGCGTGGCCGCACGCTTGACCTATGGGGAAATCCGCGACCGGCTCGGCCTGTGACCCTTTGGCCGAGAGATGCCGGCTTGCTGGTCATGAACACGGCGATCCTGCTGCTGTTCGCCTTCGCGATCCGTACCCCGGTCTTCGGAAACCCTGTTGTGGGTGTGGACGAGACCTTCTACCTCCTGGTCGGCGACCGGATGCTTCAGGGCGCGTTGCCCTTCGTCGATCTGTGGGATCGCAAGCCGGTCGGCCTCTTCCTGATCTACGCGGCCATCCGCCTTCTCGGGGGCGAGGGCGTCTATCAGTACCAGGTGGTCGCGACGCTCTTCGCCGCGGCGACGGCCGGGATGATCTCCGTGGTGGCCGCGAGCTTCGCGACGCGCGCCGGCGCGGTCAGCGCCGGGCTGGTCTACCTGGCCTTCCTGGGCGCCTTCGAGGGCGTGGGTGGCCAAGCTCCGGTCTTCTACAACCTGTTCGTTGTCCTGGCGGCCTGGCTGACGCTCCGCGCCGGACGTTGTTCTCCGGCTAGGCGGCTTGCCCTGGGCTGTGGTGCCATGCTGCTCGCCGGCATAGCCATCCAGATGAAGTATACGGCCATGTTCGAGGGGATATTCTTCGGCTGTGCGCTACTCTGGCAGGGTTGGCGCGCCGGAACCCGCCCCGTCACACTCATGGCTCAAGGGGTCTCCTGGATCGCCTGCGGCCTGCTGCCCACCGCTGCGGCCCTGGCCTTCTACGTGCTGCGGGGCCAGGGCGAGGCCTTCCTCTATGCGAACTTCCTGTCGGTCTTTGAGCGCAGCACCTTCGGCGAAGGCTCGGCCCTGGGCCGACTGGGGCCGATCATCCTTCTGCTCCTGCCACTGCTGCTGGCCGCGGCCCTGAGCCGCTGGCCTAGGCGGCTGGTGTGGCCGGGGAATGATCGGAACGCCGCGGCGGCGCAGGATTTCGTGACGGCGTGGTCGCTCGCGGCCCTTGCCGGCTTCCTGGCCTTCGGAACCTATTACACGCACTACGCCCTGCCGCTCCTCGTGCCGCTTTCGGCCATGGCGGCACCCGTGTTTGGCGCGTGGCGAAGCATCGGCCTGAAGCTGGGTCGCGCAGGCAGGGCGCCGCGCGTGCCCGTGGCCCTGCTGGTGGGCCTGTTCGGACTGTTGGCGAGCTTCGTCCTCGTCACGAAGCACGTTCGGCAGCGCGGCGACGGCACCGAGATCCGCAGGATCGTCTCCTTCATCCAACCTCGGCTGGTGGGATGCCTCTACGTCTTCGACGGAGAGCCGATGCTGTACCACCTTACGGGAAGCTGCATCCCAACCCGCTACGCCTTCCCGAGCCATCTCAGCGACCGGAAGGAGGCAGGCGCCATCGGGGCCGACCAGGTCACCGAGATACGCCGGATCTTCGCAACACGTCCGGGAATTGTGGTGACCTGGGAGGGAATGCAGCCGCGCAATAATGCGGACAGCGTTGCGGCGCTGGAAGACGAGTTGGGCCAGCACTACCGAAAGGTACTGGAGGTTCCCGTAGGCCGGCACACCCGGCAGATCTACCAGCGCCTGCCCGATGGCGGAGCTGGCCCTTCAGGTACGGGGCCCTGACCGGACCAGCAATGATCCGCGACCAAACAGCGCCCGCCGACGCGCCACCTTGCCGTCCGGCCTGGCTCCGGCAGGAGCGTCACGGCGCGATGCCGTCCCTGCCAAGTCCCATTCGAGCAATCGCCAGCCAGCCCGGGCAGTGGGTTGTCCCCGACTGTTGCCGAGAGCGCGTGACTTGTGCCAGGACCATGAACCCGGTTGACGCCACGACTTCCCGGAACTGGCATGCTTCGCACCGCATCACTTTGAAGTTGACCCGGTTTCGTGGAGGGTTGCGGGGCTTGGTTGATCAGGGGAGGGCTGTGGCGGGCTGGAGCTGGACTTGCTTTGGAGAAGTGGAGGGTTCCTGATGAGGCGAGAGGAACTCGATGACGCGGCAGAGACAGTTCACGAAGGAATTTGAGGACGAGGCGGTCCGGCTGGTCCAGACGACCGGGCGGAGCCAGCGCGAGATTGCTGAAGACCTCGGTATAGGTTTGTCGACGCTGGTCAGGTGGATCAGCCGGAGCCGGGACCGGCAGATCGATGCGCCGGACCGCTCGGGGCAGGAGGACGTCGCGGCCGAGCTGAAGCGGCTGCGGCGGGAGAACGAGATCCTTCGCCAGGAGCGGGACATCCTCAAGCGTGCCACGGCTTTTTTCGCCCGGGAAGGAAGTCGGTGAGGTTCGCGCTCATCGATGCGGCGAAAGAGAAGTTCCCCGTGCACCGTCTCTGCCGGGTTCTTGGCGTCAGCCAGAGAGGCTACTTTGCCTGGAAGGGTCGCCCGGCCTGCCGCCGCCAGCACGAGGACATGATGCTGCTGGCCCATGTCCGGTCGGCCTTCGCGCTGTCCAACGGCACCTACGGCAGCCCGCGCATGACGCGGGAGCTGCAGGACAGCGGCCTGGCTGTCGGGCGCCGCCGGACGGCCCGCCTGATGCGGGAGAATGGCCTCCGCGCCCGGCAGAAGCGGCGGTTCAAGCGGACCACTGACAGCCACCATGCCTGGCCGATCGCGCCTGACCTGCTGGACCAGGACTTCTCCGCGCAGGGTCCTAACCAGAAGTGGGGTAGTGACATCTCCTACATCTGGACCCGCGAAGGATGGCTGTATCTGGCAGTGGTCATCGACCTGTTCGCGCGCCGCGTCGTTGGCTGGGCCGTAGCGGATCGGCTGCATCGGGAACTGGCGCTGGCGGCTCTGCGTAAGGCCCTCACTATGCGCCGCCCGGCGCCAGGGCTGATCCACCATGCCGATCGCGGCAGCCAGTACTGCTCCGCCGACTACCAGGCGGAACTCCGAAAGCACGGTATCTGATCTCGAGGACGGGCAAGGGAAATTGCTACGATAACGCCATGGTCGAGACCCTCTTCAAGACGCTGAAGTCGGAACTCGTCTGGCGCACCATGTTCGAAACACGCCAGGATGCCGAGCAGGCCATCGGCCGCACCATCGATGGTTTCTACACCCCTGTCCGGCGCCACTCCGCGCTCGACTTCACAAGCCCGGCCCAGTTCGAGAAGATGGCCGCCAACTGATCCAACACCTCTCCACTAAACCGAAGCAAGTCCAGCGGCCACAAAAGCTGCAACAGAGGCAGGACGATCAAGCCTGCACCAGGAACCTCCGCTGGACTTCGCTTCCTCTGATGATGTCCAGAATGTTCCGTGCGGTCATCAGTGAAACCTCCCGCCGAGCTTCGGCCGTGACACCGGCGCAGTGCGGCGAAACCAACACGTTTGGCAACGACCAAAGAGGGTTGTCCTTTGCCGGTGGCTCGCTTGCAAAGCTGTCGAGCCCAGCGGCAGCGATCCTCCCATCACGCAGGGCCGCGAGTAGCGCAGCCTCATCCACCACTTCGCCACGCGCTGTGTTCACCAGGATCGCGCCCGGCTTCATGAGGCCGAACTGGCGCTCACCAATCAGGCCTTCTGTTTCACGGGTGAGAGGACAGTGAAGGCTAACAATGTCGCTTTGTGCGAGCAAGTCGTCGATAGTCGTCGCGCGGTCAATGCCTGCTGTGAAGGCATCGTCTCCCGCAAATGGATCGTAAGCTTGGACATTCATGCCGAGGGGCTGAACGAAACCGGCGAGATAGCGCCCGATCATCCCAAGGCCGATCAGGCCGAGCCTGCGACCACGCAGTTCGAAGCCGACATAGTTCTTCTTGTCCCAACCGCCAGCGCGCACATAGGCATCCTGATTGCGGAGGTCCTTCGCAAGCGCCAGGATCATGGCCAGCGCGTGTTCCGCCACCGAATGCGCGTTGGCGCCCACGGCGGCCAGGACGGGAATGCCGAGCGACTTTGCGGCAGCGACATCGATGTCATTCGTGCCGGCACCATGCTTGGCAATCACCTTCAGCGACGGTGTCGCCTTCATGATGTCCTCATCGACCCGCTCTATAAGGCGCACGACGATGGCGCTGGCTTGTGTTTTCACAAGCAATGCCTTGACGGCGTCCTTCGCAGGGTAAGGATCCGTGCTGACCACGTCCAAACCGGCATCACGGAGAATTTTCTCTCCTTCCGGCGCCATGGGACCTCCCAGGCTTACGACAGTGTGCGTCATCAATCGAAGATCCATGCTTGGGGAAACGGCGATACGTCCGCTTCTATGTTGCCTGATCAGGTGGGGATCTGTACCGGATTCACTTCACGCAGCAGCTGACATAGTTGAGAAGCCCGGAAGCCGGAGAGCGCCGACGCCGCCACGAACGAGCCCGCGTACCAGATGGCCATGACGGTAACCACGAATCCGATGGCTCAGCCGAGGATCGATACCGCGTTCTCCTGTCATGTTCCTCCGTGCAGCGCCGCCGAGCTGTCATTGATCAGGAAGATCTCGCGGCCATAAGCGAGCAGGATGTCGGTTGCAGCAAAGCGCAGATACGCCGCGCAACGGCAGTGCTGCCCCTGTTCATTCCGTCGCTTCCGCCCACTTGCGGGAGATCGGACGGATCCTCTCTTCCACTTCGGCCGAGACCATCGCGGGGCGGCGGCTGGCGCCAACCTCAGGCATGGCGAGGGTCAGGCAGCGCTTGACCATGGTCGGCGCGAAGCCATGAGCATAGAGCTCCTTGCGCAGTTCGCTGTAGTGCGCCTGGTGCTTTCCGGCGGCCTCACTGTCCCCCTTGGAGAAGGAAGCCCAGATGGCATTCAGGGTCACGGGCGAGATGTTGCCCAAGCCCGACACACATCCCGCGGCACCATGGGTCAGACCGTGCAGCACGAGCGAGTCCGGACCGACCAGCACGTCGAAGGCATCGTGCGAACGGGCTATCTCAAGGTAGCCATCAAGGCTCTCCTGTGAGCCGGCGCTGTCCTTGATGCCAACGATGTTCGGGTGGTCGGCCAGCACGCGCACCGTCTCGGGCTGAAGGGTGTTCCCGGTGCGCGCGGGAAGGTTGTACAGATAGATGGGCTTCGTCAGCGCATCGGCGACATCACGATAATGCGCGATCAGCTCATCCTGGCTACAGGCGAGGATCGAGGGCGTGATGACCGAGAGCGCCTTGACATCAAGCTTCTCGATCTTCCTGCCAAGGAGGATGGTCTGGCTCGTTGAGACCTCGCCGATATGCGCCAGAACCGGCACTGCGCCCCCGGCGGCTTCCACGCAGAGCTCGGCGACCCGGACCTTCTCGTCAAAGGAGAGCGCATAGAATTCACCGTTGGTGCCGGCGCAGAAGACGCCATTACCGGCGGCGACCTGCCGCTTTACCTGACGGCGCAGCGCATCGGCATTGATGGTTTCGTCCTGGTTGAACGGAGTAACGATGGCCACGCAAGGGCCCGTGATCTTCGCCATAAGGGGAACTCCTGTTCCGTGCGCGTCGCGTTGCTTCAGAAGGCGGTGCGATAAAGGGTGAGGATGTCCTCGCGGCTCATGTCGCGCGGATTGTTATCGAGAAGCCGGCGGATGGCATGCGCCTCGGTCGCCATGGTCTCCAGATCCTCCTCGGGCACGCCCAGGCGGGAAAGGCGCATCTCGATACCGAGACCGGCGCAGAAGCCATAGGTGGCGCCGCGCACGGATGCCTCGTCAGTGGCAGTGGGCAGACCCAGTGCTTCCAGTACAAGCGCGGTCTTCCCTGCCGTCGCCGGCGCGTTGAAGGCCAGGGTGTGGGGGAAGATCACCGCGCAGGCCAGGCCGTGCGCGACGTGGTGCCGCGTTCCCAATGGGTAGGCGACCGCATGGCCCGCCGTGGTGTTCACCGGGCCCAGGCAGAAGCCGCCGTAGAGCGAGGCAACGGAAAGACCGGCGCGCGCCTCCTTGTCCGAGCCGTCGGCCACGGCCCGCCCGAGGTAGCGGCCGACGAGACGGATACCCTCCAGAGCGTAGAGGTCGATCAGCGGATGGGCCTTCTTGTTGGTGAAGGCCTCCACGCAGTGCGCCATGGCGTCCACGCCGGTGGCAGCGGTCACCGCGGCCGGAACCGTCAGCGTCAGATCTGGGTCAACCACGGCCAGATCGGCCAGCATATGCAGGCTCTGCACAGCCAGCTTGTTCTGCGTCACCGGATCGGTGACCAGCGCCCGGATGCCGCCCTCGCTGCCGGTGCCGGAGGTGGTGGGCACCTGGATCAGCGCGCAGGCGCGGCCGTCCACCTTGTCCGGTCCCACCACCTCGGGCAGTGTCTGGGCACTGCCGGTCAGCACCGCCACCAGCTTCGCGAGGTCCATGGCGCTGCCACCGCCGAAGCCCACCACGAGGTCCGGCTTCACCCTCGCCGCCATGGCCAGTGCCTTGTCGAGGTTCGCGACGTCCGGCTCGGGTTTCACCTCGCCGAAGACATGCACGTCGCCAGGCAGTTCCAGCACGTCCGTGCGGCCGGCATTGAAGGCGTCGGAGATGACAAGGGCGCGGCGCAGCCCCCGCGCCTTGGCCCAGCGCCCAGCGGCGGAAACAGTGCCAGGACCGAATTCGATCGTCCCGGGACGGATCAGGCCGATCGGGTTCGTCAGGTTGAGCATGCGGCGGTTCCTCGGGAAACTGGAAGCGGGCTGGCCATCAACTGTAGGGGGTGCCCTGCGCGTTCACGTAAACGGCGTAGAGGGACTTGCTGGCTGCCATGAAGAGGCGGTTGCGGTGCCGGCCACCGAAGGCAAGGTTGGCGCAACGCTCGGGCAGATGGATATGTCCGATCGGTTGCCCGCCCTTGTTGAAGACGCGAACCCCGTCCATGGCTTCCCCCATTCCCCAGCCGCACCAGAGGTTTCCTTCAACATCGACCCGGAAGCCGTCCGGCCTCTCACCCGCCTTGGCCTGGATGAAGACGCGATTGTTCGCGAGTTTCGTTCCATCCTCGATGACGTCAAAGACGCGGATGACGCGGGGATTGGCAGATGCCTCGACCACGTAGAGGAGCTTCTCATCGGGCGAGAAGGCCAGGCCGTTCGGTCGTCCCACCTCGTTGCTCACCACGGAGAGCTGCCCGGTACGTCCATCAACGCGGTAGATGTTCGTGGGCAGCTCAGGCTCGGCTTTCTCGCCTTCGTAGAATCCGAGAATCCCGAAAGGCGGGTCAGTGAACCAGATGGAGCCATCGGACTTCACGGCGATGTCGTTGGGCGAGTTCAGCCGCTTGCCGTCGTGGCGATCGGCAATCACCGTGATGCTTCCGTCCGGCTCGGTGCGGGTCACGCGGCGTCCGCCATGTTCGCATGTGACCAGGCGCCCCTGCCGGTCGCGCGTGTTGCCGTTCGAGAAGCCGGCAGGTCTGCGGAACTCGTCGACTGTCCCGGTTGTCTCGTGCCAGCGCAGCAGGCGGTCGTTCGGAATGTCGGACCAGATCAGGCAACGTTGATCGCCGAGCCAGACCGGCCCTTCGCTCCACCGCGCCCCGGTCCAAAGCTGCTCCACTGCCGCGGCATCCAGCCGGTACTTTGCGAAGGAGGCGTCGAGGTTCTCGAACGCGGCCTCGGGGTAGCGCTGGATACTTTCCCAGCGCGCCAAGGCAGGTCGGCTGACGAGCGCCGCGCATCCTCCCGCGGCAAGAGTAAGACCCCGTTTCATAACGGCTGAGCCAGACGCCGGACGAGGATCATGGCGGCGGCGAGGGTGAAGAAGGCGACGGCGGAACCGACGGTGGCCTCGTGATCGCGAGCGAGGCGTCGGCAGCGGCCGAACCAAGCGAAGGACCTCTCCACCACCCAGCGCCTGGGTTGCACGGCGAAGCCTTTCTGGCCGGGTGCGCTGCCGATGATGGTAACGGCGACGGGGGAGGCTCGGGCGACCCGCGGACCGGCGTAGGCGCGGTCGGCGAAGCAGCGGGCCAGGAACGGCCAAGGGCGGCGCGACATGGCCAGGAGGGCCGCACCCCCTCGGCTGTCATGCAGGCAGGCGGGCGAGATGGCGGCGAGCAGGAGCCTACCGTCCGTGTCCACCAGGGCGTGGCGCTTGCGGCCCGTCACCTTCTTCCCGGCATCGTAGCCGCGGACACCTTTCACGCCGACACCGCCCGAGCGGACGGATTGGGCGTCCAACACCGCCGCTGTCGGTGAGGCCTCTCGGCCGACCCGCTCGCGGTCGGCCATGATGAGGGCGTGCGCCAGTCGCTCGAAGGTGCCCCGGCGCGAGAGGCGCAGGAACCAACGGTGCACGGTCCCGGGCGGCGGGAAGTCGCGGGGCAGATGCGCCCAGGCGCAGCCGGTACGGAGCACGTAGAGGATCGCATCAACCACCCGCCGCATCGGCCAGGACCGGGGTCGTCCGGTCTTTGCAGGGCTTGGCAAGAAGGGCTCGACCAGGGCCCACTCGGCATCGGTTAGGCACGTTGCATAAGGCTGGGAGCCGCGCGCAAGCTGCGCGCGGGCGGCAGGGGTCCACATGGGCCACCTCGAAGGACGTCAGACACCCTCCGAACGCGCAGAACTCCCGCCGCTCACCCCGCCTCAGCCGTTATGAAACGGGTTCTAAGCTCGACTTTGGCCATCACGCGGCGTGGCAGATGGCGTAAGCCCAGGCGTGCTGGAGCGCTCGCCGAGGTTTTGTGCTGTGACCGCTGTGCCGGGATGTGAGGAAACCTTGCTCACGCCAGATGTGCCGCCGCACGGCGGCGAGGGTGTCACTGAAGGTCGGACGGTCCTTGCGGTACCAGGCGCTGCTCATTGCGGCTCTGCGTTCTGAGGTTCTGAGCTGGGCGGCCAGGAGGGTGACGAGGGAGAACAGCCCGAGCAGGCATGGCGTGGTGCGGGCGATGGCGAGGTCCGACCACTGTCGCTGAGTCTCGACCCCAAGATGCACCCTGGTCTCCTGGAAGGTCACCTCCAGTTGCCAGCGCTGGATGAACCAGAACAGGATCTGCTCCGGCGTTCGATCAGGCTCGGTGCACAGCAGGGCCTGCGGCTCGAACCGGCGATGAGGATCGCGGACCAGCACCCAGCGGATCGGCACGATGGGCATCCCGCCATGACGCCACACGGCAGTGGCCGAGCAGATCTCGACGTGACGCTCGCCCCCACCGTACCAGCGGGGGACCACCATGCGCTGCCAGCATGTATCGGTGCGGACCAGCACCTCCGCCAGGTTGGGCCGGCGCGCCCCTTTGGTACGGGGCCGACCATTGGTGCCAGGCAGCCGGGGTGGCGCCGGGTCATAGAGCGCGGCATCGAGCCGCAGGCGCGTGACCCCGGTGATCCTGTGCCGGGTCAGCGCAGCCAGCAGTTCCAGGGCTGCAAAGCCGCTGTCGCCGACCAGCACGATGTCCCGCCCAGGAAGCCAGCGGCGTGTCTGCAGGATCATTTGGCGGGCCCAGTCGGTGAGCTTCTTGTGCCGCTGTCCCTGGTCGCGACAAAACCGTTCCGAGGGCGCCAGCGCGGACAGGAACGGCAGCGCCCAAACCCGACCGGCCCAGGGAACAGGTGCCAAGAGCATCAGGCTGATCCAACGCAGGCCAGAAGCCTTTACGAAGTGGCCGTGGCTGGAGCGTACCGGGTCGCGGTAGATGCCCATGGCCGCAATCCGCTTGCCACGGCGCCGCTCAATCGTGTCGTCAATGCCCAGAATGACCGGCCCATCCGGCGCGAAGGCTGTGATCAGGTGCGCCAGCAGAAGACGCGATGCTGCCCGGGGGCTCCAGACCGCCCGGTTGAGCACCCGATGATAGTTCACGAAGCGCCGCTCCTGCGCGAGCCCGCTGATCTGCAACAGGCTGGTCACCGTACGTTTGCCGGGTGCCAGGATAGCCCCGATCAGCAGCACCTCCGCGTGTTGCCAGCTGCGCTGGAAAAACAGCGGCGCAAAGCTCAGGATCACCGCGGCGAAGCGGGATGGCAGGTGAAGCATGGCGGCGTCTCTTGGCGGGGACACGCCAGCCTAGCCAGTCACCCGCCTCGCCGCCTACGCCTGCCTCAGATGGCCAAAGTCGAGCTAAGCAGACCCCGACGATGGGCTTCGATCATGGTTTCCTGCTCCGCTTGGCCATTGCCGGAATCGGCGTTCCATCGGGCAACGCCTGCCGGCGCTGCGGTGCTCCCGGGAATTGCCCGGCTCCTCAATCAGCCTGCGCGCCCGAGGCCTCGATGAGCTGACGCCACATCGGACGCTCGCGCGCCGCTCGCTCCGCGGCCTGGGCGGGTGTGCTCCAGATCGGCTTGGCGCCGACCTTCAGGAAGCGTTCCGCCTGTACCGGATCATCCACCACCTGCTTCAAGGCCAGGCCGAACTTCTCCACGATCGCGTCCGGCGTGCCGGCTGGCGCAACGAAGCCGCCCCAGACCGTGACGACGAAATTGTCCAGACCTGCCTGTCCCATGGTGGGAACCTCCGGCAGAGCCGGCCAGCGCTCAGCCGAGGTTACGGCGAGCGCGTGCATCTGCCCGCTCTGCACCAACGACAGATAAGAGGCCACGCCGTCCAGCGCGAAGTCCACGTCACCGCTCATCAGAGCCGGAATGGTCTGGGCTGCACCGCGAAAAGGCACGTGAACCGCCTCCACGCCAATGCGGTTGAACAACATGGCAGATGAAAGGTGCGTCGTCGTACCAACGCCGGTGGAACCATAGGTGATGCCGCCCTTCTTGGCCCTGGCCCATGCGATGAACTCGGCAAGTGTCTTGGCCTGCACCTTGCCCGGCGCCACCACTGCGATGTTGGGGAACTCCCAGCCTAACGCGACCGGGCGGAGATCCTTCTCGACATCGTAGGGTACGTTTCGGTACAGAAACTGGTTGATGGAGAAGTTGCTTACCGTTGCCGCGCCGAAAGTGGCTCCGTCCGAAGGCGACTTCGCCACCACATCGATGCCGATATTGCCGCTGGCGCCGGCCCGGTTGTCGATCACCACGGGCTGACCGAGGGTCTTGCTGGCTTGCTCGGCATAGAGCCTGGCGAGCACGTCCGTCGCACCGCCCGGCGGGTAGGGGACGATCAAACGGATTGGCCGCTCCGGCCAGGGCTTCTGGGCCTGGATCGCGGAGGGGGATGCCATGATGGTGGAGCCCAGGACGGTGCCGAGCAGGGTGCGACGGTTCATGGGGGGTGTTTCCTCTGTTCTTGTTCGTGTTTCAGGCTCTGGAGCAGGCTTGTCAGTTTTTCGCGGACCGCGTCGGCCGGCAAAGCCAGATGCTGTCCATGTCCGAGAGCGGAGTACAAGTCGAAGGGTAAACTGCGCGAATCGCGCATCTCATGGCATGACCATGTGGAATGCACAGAGCAACGGCAATGCTTGCGCCGACAGAGCGCCGTTTTCCTGACTTCGTTGAGAGATGGCCGACCACACGTGCGCTTCCACCTGTCCAGGGCGTTACGGTGGCCTCTTCTATCATTTATATGCACAAAACACGCAATGATAATTGCTCAAAATGGACAAAAAATTTCATCCGACCGTGCAGCCGCCATGATGCCCATGACCGGACCGCCTCCCTCCTGAACTCCTCCACCCGCCCCCATCGGCTGGCCGTTCCGTCGTGCCTTCCACTTCTCCCCGGAAGGATGTCCGCCAGTATCCTGGCCGATGTGGTGTGCCCGGTCGCTGACTGATCCTCGAGCGCCGGGTTCCGCCACGGATCGGCGGCTGTCAGGTTCAGGCCCACGCCGCCGGCCTTGAGGCTGATCAGGAAGATGCCATCGGCAGGAACAGCCCTGGAGACATCACGGGTTCTTCCCGCCCTGCCCTAGCCACGCTGGCACCGCCACGGTTTGCCGGTCAGGACCGGTGATGATACGGCCTCGCACCTTCGAAACGCCCGAGGCCGGGACATGGCGCCGCGCAGAGGTCGCGCCTCCTTGGGACTACGACATCGAGAACCTACGTGCTGGGCTTCAGGTACGTTTCGGACGGGCGTTATTATTGGTTAGCTTCGACACCGGTTTTTCGATCCTGCCGTACTGTCAGAAGGGCAGGATTCCGTTATTGAGTGGTCTGATGCTTTGTCCGTGCACCGCGATCGTTGACCTACGGACCTGAATGTTCCCGTGGATCTTCCCGAAAGCCGAAAACCTCTGCGAGACCCCAGCGCATTCCAGGCCTGACGAGAGATGGACAACAGCAGACTTCTCTCGTGGAGGTTTCCTCAACTGTCAGAGAATATGATTTGCATGCCCTCAGGCGAACGATCCGAGGCCCCAAGTGGCGCCGTCTACGATGGCGATGGCAAGCTCGTCATGGGCAGCGGGCCTGCTTTTTCGCTTGGCCTTGTCACGGAATGCATCTTCCAGGCTGTGCTGCACAACCTGGATGAGCCTGGGAACACGATAGACGCGGGAGACCGCCTCTGGCTCCTGCCCCAGGGCTTGGTTCCCGGCGCTGCGATGCCCGAGCATGTTCTGGCCGGCCTCGCTGCCATCGTAAGAGCCGGGCGCAAGGTCGTCGTGATGGGCCACAGCACCGAGGCCGGCAACTGGGCCTGCCAAGCCATCGAGCAGGCACTCGATGCGAACCAGGGCAGCGCATAAGCGCGCCGCGACGGCCTATGATGGCCTCGCGGCCGGGTGCCCGTGGAAGGCAGAGCGATCCTGGAATTGCGGGTCGCTAGGCCGTCTCCCGCAACACATAGGTATAGAAGCGCACCTGCCCGTCCGGATCGGTTTCCCGGTAAAGGCCCTGGATCTCGTTCTCGAAGCCAGGAAAGCGGTTCGCCGCCCGCTCGAAGGCCTTCAGGTAGTCGATCATCGGCCGTGAAGCCTCGCCCAGCCTCTCGCCTGGAATGACCGTGGCGATCCCGGGTGGATAGACCAGCCAGAGCGTGACCGCGACACGGCCGAAGCACTCATCCAGCGGCACGTAGTCCACCCGGTTCCGCACCAGTTCGCGCACCGCCTCGTGCGGCGGCATCACCATCTCCGGGAAGTGCCCAGCCTGGAACTGCGCGGCCTGCAATCCGCTGACATCCTGGGCTCGGTAGAAGTCGTGCATCTCCGCGCAGAGCTCGCGCAGGCGCAGCCCGGCATAGCGCTTCGGCCGCCGTGCGACGAAGCCGGGGATGACCTCCTCCAGCGGCGCGTTCTGGTCGTGCAGCTTCTTGAAGGTGACCAGATGGGACAGCAACGTGCCTGCCTTGCTGCTCTCGCTGCCGGGCGTGAGCAGGAAAAGCAGGCTGTTCAGGTCGTTCTTCTCCGGCACGATGCGGTTCTGGCGCAGATACTCCGCCACCACCGGAGCCGGCACGCCATGCCGGGCATAGCCGCCATCGGTAAAGCCCGGCGTCAGCACCGTCAGCTTGTTCGGATCGGTCATCGCCCAGCCCGCCGGCACATCGCCGAAACCATGCCAGTCCTCGCCCGGGCGGAACTCCCAGTGCTCGGGATTGGCAGCCAACAGATCGGTCGGCACCTCCTCCCAGGGCGTGGGCACGCCATCCAGCCTCACGGTCTTCGGCACGAAGGGTTCAAAGAACCATCGGCGTGCCGGGTCCGCCTCCTTCTCCGCCATCTCGCGCGCGGTGAAACGCAGCTTCTTGCGCATCTCGATGCCGAGGCGGACGGTGTCGTCCCACAGCACCTCGCCGGAACGGCCCTTCATCATCTGCGCGCCCACGTCGAGCGAGGCGAAGAGCGGGTAGAAAGGGCTGGTCGAGGCGTGCAGCAGGTACATCTCGTTGAAGCGGCGGTGCCCGACGCGGCGCCGCTGCTCACCGAGATGGCTGTCCTTCACATGGATCTGCGAGGCCTGGGAGAAGCTGGCGAGCTGCTTGTGGGTGCTCTGCGTCACCAGGATGCCCGGCGCGTCGGGGCCCAGCTTCTCCAGCCCCATGCCGAAGCGGCCGCGGAAGAGCGGATGGAACTTCATGAAGCCCGCCCAGGCCTCGTCAAAGAGGATGTAGTCGCAGAGATGGCCGATGCGGTTCAGCACCTCCTCGGCGGAATAGATCGTGCCGTCATAGGTGCACTGCTCGATCACCGCGGCGCGGAAGGGGCGCGGCCGGCGCCAGGCCTCGGCATCGCTCACCAGCGGGTTGGTGCGGATCGCCTCGCGCAGCCGCTCCTCCGACAGCGCGCCCTTCAGCATCGGCCCGATCAGCCCATGCGGGTTGCGCGCCGTCTCCACGAAGATCGGCAGGGCGCCGCTGAGGAAGAGCGCGCCGTGATGCGCCGCCTTGTGGTTGTTGCGGTCGAACAGCACCAGGTCGCCCTCGGCCAGCAGGGCGTTCAGCGCGATCTTGTTGGAGGTGGAGGTGCCGTTCAGCACGAAGTAGGTACGCTCGGCCCCGAAGATCTTCGCCGCCTCGCGCTGCGCCTTCAGGGCCGGACCCTCATGCGTCAGCAGGTCGCCAAGTTGCAGCACGGAATTGTCGAGGTCGTCGCGGAACACCGCCTCGCCCAGATGCTCGACGAAGATCCGCCCGATCGGGCTGCGGCTGTAGAACATGCCGCCGTTGTGGCCAGGGCAGGTCCAGAGCTGGTTGCCCTGCTCGGCGTAATCGACCAGCGCCCCGAAGAAGGGGGTCTTCAGCGTCTCCGCATACTGCCGCAGCCGGGAAACGAGGTTCTTGGCGATGAATTCCGGCGTTTCCTCGGCCAGGAAGACGAAGCCGTCCACATCGTCCAGCACATCGACCGGGATGTCCTCCAGCCGCCGGCGGCGCACTAGCAGGAAGATCGGCACCTCCGTACCGCGCCGTCGGACCAGCGAGATCAGGGCCGCCGCCTTGCCCTGGAGGCCCTTCTTGCCCCAGTCCACCACAACGCAGCCGATCGCTGCATCGGTGCGGACCACCAGCTCGGCATCCTCGTCCCGCCGGGCCCGCAGCACGGCATACCCCATGCCCTCGATCTCGGTGAGGATCTGCCGCAGCCGGGCGCCCTCCAGATCGGCCTCGTCGAAAGCCGGGGCACAGACCAGGAACTTGAAACGACGGGCGTATTCCATCCGGATCTCCCTACAGGCGGCATGGCCGGCGGGCTGACCCTGATCATGCGCGCCCTGCCGGATCAAGCGGGTTGCCTATGACCCTTCCGTGAAATTGAAGCCTTCCCCAGCGCCTGTCAGCGGCCGTGCCGCGGGTGTTTCCTTCCGTCCGGCATGGGAGCGACATTGTCGGAAGGGCCCGCCGATCGCCGGCCGAACCCTCCGCGACCACGGTACGATCGCGCACGAAAATGCCGGCCCGGGCCAGTACCCGGGCCGACCAGGATCAACCCATGGTGGGCATCACGAATTCCGCGCCGGAGCGGAAGCCGCCCGAGGGCCAGCGGGTCGTGATGGTCTTGAGCTTCGTGTAGAAGCGCACGCCTTCCGGCCCGTGCATGTGGTGGTCGCCGAAGAGCGAGGCCTTCCAGCCGCCGAAGGAATGGAAGGCCATCGGCACCGGGATGGGCACGTTGATGCCGACCATGCCGACCTGGATGCCATGGGCGAATTCCCGCGCTGCCTCGCCGTCGCGGGTGAAGATCGAGGTGCCGTTGCCGAACTCATGCTCGTTGATGAGCTTCGCGGCGGCGGCGTAATCGCCCGCGCGCACCACCGAGAGGACAGGGCCGAAGATCTCCTCGCGGTAGATCGACATTTCCGGCGTCACATGGTCGAACAGCGTGCCGCCGATGAAGAAGCCGTCCTCGTAGCCCTGCATGCGGAAGTCGCGGCCATCGACCACCAGCGTCGCGCCCTCCTTCACGCCGGCATCGACATAGCCGCGCACCTTGTCGCGGTGCTGGCGCGTGACCAGCGGCCCCATCTCGGCATCGGCCTCGGTGCCCGGGCCGATCTTCAGGGCGCGGACCTTGGGCTCCAGCTTCGCGATCAGGGCCTCGGCCGTGCGCTCGCCGACCGGCACGGCCACGGAGATCGCCATGCAGCGCTCGCCGGCCGAGCCGTAGGCCGCGCCCATCAGCGCATCCACCGCCTGATCCATGTCGGCGTCCGGCAGGATGACCATGTGGTTCTTGGCGCCGCCCAGCGCCTGGCAGCGCTTGCCCGTCTTCGCGGCGGTCTCGTAGATGTAGCGCGCGATGGGCGTCGAGCCGACGAAGCTCACCGCGCTGATGCCGGGATGCTGCAGCAGCGCATCCACCGCCTCCTTGTCGCCCTGCACCACGCTGAACACGCCCGGCGGCAGCCCGGCCTCGGCGAGAAGCTCCGCCAGGATCAGGCTGGTCGAAGGGTCACGCTCGGAGGGCTTGAGGATGAAGCAGTTGCCGCAGGCCAGGGCGACCGGGAACATCCACATCGGCACCATGGCCGGGAAGTTGAAGGGCGTGATGCCCGCGACCACGCCCAGCGGCTGGCGCAGGGAGTGGCTGTCGATGCGGGTGCCGACATTCTCCGTCACCTCGCCCTTCAGCAGCTGGGGCGCGGCGGTGGCGAACTCCACGACCTCGATGCCGCGCGTCAGCTCACCCTTGGCATCGGAGAGAACCTTGCCGTGCTCGGCGGTGATCGCGGCGGCGATGCGGTCCGCATCGCGCTCCAGCAGGGCCAGGAACCTGTTCAGGATACGGGCGCGGCGCAGCGGCGGAGTGGCGGCCCAGGCCGGGAAGGCCTTCAGCGCCGCCTGCACCGCGGCATCGACGTCGCGGGCGCTGGCCAGCGGGACCTCCCCCGTCTGCTCGCCGGTGGCGGGGTTGTAGACCGGGGCCGTGCGGCCGCCGCGGCCCTCGAAGCTCTCGCCGCCGATGAAATGCGGAATCCAGGTGGCCATGCGTCTCGTCTCCCATTCTCCCGGCGGAACGGCGTGGCGCCACCGGCGCATCCTGCGATAAGGCTCGACCGAACGCACATCAATGGGCAGAATTGCACCCTCGATGTGCGGGAATTGATGTCACCCCATGAACTGGGACCGTGTCCGGATTTTCCTGGCCGTGGCACGCGCGGGGCAGATCCTGGCCGCCGCCCGGGAGCTGAAGCTGAACCATGCCACCGTGGGCCGGCAGATCTCCGCCCTGGAGCGCGAGATCGGGGCCAAGCTTCTGGACCGCCGGAACCAGGGCTGCGTGCTGACCAGTGCCGGTGAGGCCCTGCTCGCCACGGCGGAGCGGGCGGAGTCCGAGTTCCTGCGGCTGGGCTCCCAGTTGAACAGCATGGAAGGGGCCGTCAGCGGCACCGTCCGCATCGGGGCGCCGGACGGTCTCGGCAACTACGTGCTGGCGGGGCAGTTGGCCGGGCTGGCGGAACAGAATCCCGGCCTGGTCATCCAGCTTGTGCCCCTGCCCCGCACCTTCTCCCTGTCGCGGCGCGAGGCGGACCTGGCGATCACACTGGAGCGCCCCGAGCAGGGCCGGCTGATCGTCACCAAGCTCACCGACTACACCCTCAGCGTCTATGCCTCGGAAGCCTATCTCGCACGCACCGGACCGATCGCCCGGCCGGCGGAACTGTCGGGCCGCCTCTTCGTCACGAATGTCGAGGACTACGTATACAGCCGCGCCCTGGATTACGCCGCCGCCCTGCGCCGCGTGATCGGGGCGCGCTACGAATGCGGCAGCGTGGTGGCCCAGATGGAAGCCGTCCGGGCTGGCCATGGCGTCGGCATCCTGCACGACTATGCCGCCGGTTCCTTCCCCGAGCTGCGGCGTGTCCTTCCGGAGATACGCTTCCTGCGGAGCTACTGGCTGATCTCCCATCCCGACACGCATGACACGCAGCGGGTCCAGCTCACCCGCCGGCATATCCTTTCGGGCATCCGGGCCGAGGCCGCGCGGTTCGTGCAGCCGGGCTCGTCCGCCGCTCTGACTCAGGAGCAAGCCTGCTGACCCGGGAGAAGGCACCACGCCCGATCCCTTCCCCCGTTGCTGCGATCTGCTCTAGAGCCTGGGTCCGTCCCAACCGCCACGGAAAGCCTGATGCCCATCGGATCCATGTACGAGATGCCCGGCCACCTGATCCGGCGGGCGCATCAGATCTCGGGCGCCATCTTCACGGCGCGGCTGGCAGGCTTCGACATCACCTCGGTGCAGTATGCCGCGATGGTGGCGATTGCCTCCCAGCCAGGGATCGACGCGACGCGGCTTTCGGACCTGATCGCCTTTGACCGGGCGACACTCGGCGGCGTGCTCGACCGGCTGGAGGCCAAGGGCCTCATCGCGCGCCAGCCGTCGCGCCAGGACAGGCGCGTCAAGACCATCACCCTGACCGTGGATGGAAGCGCCCTGCTGGAAACCGTGAAGGACCGGGTGCTGGCCGCCCAGGTGGAGATGATGCATTCCCTTTCGGAAGCGGAACAGGATCAGTTCATCGCGCTGCTCAAGAAATTCGTGGGGCGGGTCCCGGAAGAAGATTGACAGCATACATACTTTATGTGTTCATCCTTTCTATGGGGTTAAGCCATACGGAAGGGCGTGACGGGCCCGCTCTGCCGATGCCACTCGCATCCGGCGCCGCTCGTCCCCCCGCCGAAGCTGGCAATCCAGGGAGGAGTGAGCATGCAGTTCCATCTCAATGGCTTCCACGCGGGCGATCCGGAAGCTGCCAGGATCGATCCCCCTGTCCCCGGTGCCACGCCGGCGCCGTTGCCCGGGACGACCGATGTCCTGATCGTCGGCTGCGGCCCGGCCGGCCTGACGCTGGCGGCGCAGCTGGCGGCCTTCCCGGGGATCTCGACGCGCATCGTGGAGCAGAAGGCAGGTCCGCTGATGCTGGGCCAGGCCGATGGCATCGCCTGCCGCACGATGGAGATGTTCAACGCCTTCGGCTTCGCCGAGCGTGTGCTGCGCGAGGCGTACTGGGTCAACGAGCTGGTGTTCTGGAAGCCGGACAGCACCCGGCGCGACGCCATCTATCGCAGCGACCGCATCCGGGATACGGAGGAGGGGCTTTCGGAGTTCCCGCACGTCATCCTCAACCAGGCCAGGGTGCATGACTTCTACCTGGAGACGATGCGGCGCGGCGCCTCGCCCATCGTGCCGGACTACCACCGCCGCCTCGCCAGCCTGGAGGTCTCGACGGAGCCGGATGTTTCCCACCCCGTGACGGCCCGCTTCGAGCGCCTCGATCCCGGGCATGAGGGAGAGGTGGAGGCCATCCGGGCCCGCTACGCGGTCGGCTGCGACGGCGCCCGCAGCGCCGTGCGGCGCGAGATCGGCCTCAGCCTGGAAGGCGCCTCCGCCAACCAGGCCTGGGGCGTGATGGACGTGCTCGCGGTCACCGACTTTCCCGATATCCGCCTGAAATGCGTGATCCATTCGGCGGCGGGGAACATGGTGATCATCCCCCGCGAGGGCGGCTATCTCGTGCGGCTCTATATCGAGATGGACAAGCTCGCCGAGAACGAGCGTGTCGCCAGTCGCCAGATCACCGTCGATCACCTGATCGCGGCCGCGCGGCGCATCCTCAGTCCTTATACGCTGGAGGTTAAGGAGGTGGCCTGGTGGTCCGTCTATGAGATCGGCCAGCGCCTGTGCGGCCGCTTCGACGATGTGCCAACGGCGGCGAAGGCCACGCGCCCACCCCGCGTCTTCATCGCCGGCGATGCCTGCCATACGCACAGCCCCAAGGCCGGGCAGGGCATGAACGTTTCCATGCAGGATGCCTTCAACCTCGGCTGGAAGCTGGCCGCGGTACTGCGGGGGCAGGTCGATCCCGCGCTGCTCGCCACCTATTCAGTGGAACGCCACGCCGTGGCGGAAGAACTGATCGCCTTCGACCGGAAGCTGGCCCGGATGCTGTCCCTGCCGCCCAAGGACCCCCACGACCCGGACAGCGAAGGCGTCGATCCGGCCGAGTTCCAGGCATATTTCGTGCAGCAGGGCCGCTTCACGGCTGGCACGGCGATGCGCTACGCGCCTTCGGCGATCACCGGGGCGGCGACGCACCAGCATCTCGCGGAAGGCTTCGCCATCGGCATGCGCTTCCACTCCGCGCCGGTCATCCGCCTGGCGGATGCCAAGCCGATGCATCTGGGCCACACGGTGCAGGCCGATGGCCGCTGGCGCCTCTTCGCCTTCGCGGCGGCGGAGGACCCGGCGGCCCCGTCATCCCGCATCCAGGCGCTTTGCCGGTTCCTGGAAGGGGACGCGGCCTCGCCGATCCGGCGCCATACCCCGGAGGGAGAGGACATCGACGCGGTGATCGACCTGCGGGCGATCTTCCAGCAGCCGCACCGCGAGCTGGCCTTCGGCGCCATGCCCGCCCTGCTGCGCCCGGCGAAAGGGCGCCATGGCCTCGTGGACCACGAGAAGATGTTCTGCCCGGTGGTGGCGAATGGCCAGGATATCTTCGACCTTCGCGGGATCGACCGCGGGCATGGGTGCGTGGTGATCGTCAGGCCGGACCAGCACGTGGCGCATGTCCTGTCCCTGGAGGACCATGCGGGGATCGCCGACTTCTTCAGTGCCTTCATGCTGAACGGCCAGCAGGCGGTGCCGCGCCGGGATGGTGCAAGCAAGGCGCCGCTGGGCTTCAGCCAGCAGCCGGCGCTGTAACCGCGGGTCAGGGCCGGGACGCCCGGAGGGGAGGAGACACCGTGGCCATGCTCGTCGTGGCCGCAACCGCCGCAATGCCCACAGCGTGACCAAGGGCGGGCGGGGTATCGGCCGGCGTGCCCTTCTCCGGACCCGGTGCCGGATGTAGGCTTTCCGGAAGCCGATGGACCGCACTGTGGAGGCTTCCATGTCCGATCCCACGATCCGCCTGACCGAACTCGCCCATGGCGGCGGCTGCGGCTGCAAGCTCGCCCCGGCGGTGCTGCGGGAGCTCCTGTCCGAACAGCCCATGGCCGGTCCCTTCCGGCAGTTGCTGGTCGGGACCGAGACCTCGGACGATGCCGCCGTCTGGCAGGTGAACGAGGATCTGGCGGTGATCGCCACCACCGACTTCTTCATGCCGATGGTGGACAACCCGGAAGATTTCGGGCGGATCGCCGCCACCAACGCCCTGTCGGATATCTATGCGATGGGCGGCCAGCCGATCATGGCCCTGGCCATCCTGGGCATGCCGATCAACAAGCTGGAACCGGCGGTGATCCGGCGGATCCTGGCGGGTGGCGCCTCGGTCTGCGCCGAGGCCGGAATTCCCGTGGCCGGTGGCCATTCCATTGACGCGCCGGAGCCGATCTACGGGCTGGCGGTGATCGGCCTCTGCCATCCCGCCCAGGTGCGCCGCAATGCCGGAGCCCAGCCGGGCGATGCGCTGATCCTGACCAAGGGGTTGGGCGTTGGCATCTATTCCGCCGCCATCAAGAAGGGCGCCCTGCCGGACGGGGCCTATGCCGAGATGCTGGCCTCCACCACCCTGCTGAACCGGGTCGGCGCGGAACTGGCCAAGGACCCCGCCGTGCATGGCATCACCGATGTCACCGGCTTCGGCATCCTGGGGCACGCGCTGGAGATGGCGCAGGGTTCCGGCCTTTGCCTGACCCTGCGGCTCGATGACCTGCCCTGGCTGTCCCACGCCGCCGCGCTGGCCGAGCGCGGCTTCATCACCGGCGCCTCCGACCGCAACTGGGCCAGCTATGGCGACAGGATCGCGCTGCCGGCCGGCCTGCCGGACTGGCGGCGTCGGCTGCTGGCCGATCCGCAAACCTCGGGCGGGCTGCTCGTCGCCTGCGTGGAGACGGAAGCGGCCCGCATCCTGTCCGGCATCCGGGAGGCGGGCTATCCTGCCGCTCGCATCGTCGGCCGTGCCGAGCCGGGCGAGGCGCGGGTGGCGGTCGCCTGACGGATGCCGGTGTCTTTCATGCATGCCTGGGCAAACCCGGCGGACCGCCACACGCTTTCCTGTCAGCGGTGAAGGAATCCAAAGGGATCGTGTGGCGGCCGGGATGGCACGGCCGGTCCCCCCTCCATGGGAGAATGACGATGCGTTCAGGAGCGTTCTGGATCGCCGGGAGCCTGATCCTTGGCCTCGGCACGGCGGCCATGGCCCAGCAGAGCGGCACACCGCCCTCGAAGCAGAGCCTGGACAGCAACGCGGGCTGCCAGGGTGCGACCGAATCCCAGCCGGCAACGCAGCCCGCCAGGGGCAGGAGCGACAGCACCGCCCCTGGCAATGCGGGCAATACAGGCTGGAGCGGCGGGACCGGCGGCTCTTTTATCGGCACCCAGTCCAGCGGAAAGACGCCGCAGTCACGCACCTGGCAACCAGTGACGGCCCGGGGCCTCGATCCGATCAGCGCACCGAAGAAAGCCGCGCCGAACTGCTGACCGGTTCAGTCCACCCGGCCCGGGATCTGTCGGCCGGGTGGGACGGATGCCCCCTGCCCGGCTGCGTCAGGCCGGGTCCAGCCACAGCCGCAGGCCCTCGGCGTTGAAGAATTCGCCCTCGCGGATCAGGCCACGGTCCTCATGGAGGCCGCGTGTCAGGGAAGCGAGGCGGGCCTTGGCCTCCCGGTCCTCGACCAGCCCTTCCCGCCCGGCCCGGAAGAAGACCACCGCCTCCCATGGCACCCGGGCGCCGGCGAAAAGCGAGACCATATCCGGCCAGCGCGTCTCGTCCCCCACGACGTGGAGATAGGCCGAGCGGAGAGGTTCCACGGTGCTCTCGGCGATCCGCAGCAACACGAAGAGCATGGTGAAGGAACCGGCCTCGCCATAGGTGGCGATCAGCCAATCGTCGAAATCCGTCTCGGCAGGCGTGGTCATCGCGGGCGGGTCATCCGTGGTCCTGGGCCAGTCGGGCAGGCTGGGAATCGGGCCCGGTCGCGGCATAAGTCCGGAACAGGTCGTTCCTGTGGGGATTGATGCGGCGCAAATCGCCCCGGCGCAGGGTCACTCCATGGCGATCCAGGAAGTCCAGGATCTGGATGGCGACCTTCCGGCCGTTGTCCATCCGGTCGCGGAAGGCCGCGGCGGTGATGGTTCCGTCAGGCAAGCGGGCGGCGACATCGTGCGCGATCTCAACCATCTCGGCGGTCGTGGCGCGCAGGAAGAAGTGGTCATGGGCGACCTGATCCACCCGGCCGAGCCGCGCGCAGAGCTTCAGCAGGCGCCGGATCTCCACCTCCTCCGCGCCGACCATTGGAACAAGATCCCGTACCCTCGGCGGGCGGAAACGGTTGGTGCCGCCGATCAGGGGGGCGATGCGGGCGAAGAGGTCCTCGTCCTCCAGTCCCAGGCGCACCTCATGGCCAGGAAGGCGGAGGAAGGCACCCTCCAGCACCAGCCGCCCAGCCCTGGCTTCCTCTTCCAGGATGGCCCGGAAGACGGGCACCGGCAGCCGGGGCTGCAGGAGCATCCGCAGCTGCTCGCGGCCGGTTCCCTGGAGGTCGGGATTCTCCTCATGGAAGCGTGCCAGTTCGGCCAGCAGCGAGGCCTGGAAGACCTGCCACCGGTCCTGGTCCATCACGACATGGAGATCGCCGGTCTTGATGCCGATCAGTTCCGGCAGAGCGGCTAGCGCCTCGCGCTCAGCGGTGGAAAGGGCGCGATCCCTTGCGAAGTCGGACAGTTCCACATGAAACGGCGGCAAGGCGAGCAGTTGCCGGAGCGCCTCGGCCGGTTCCGCCTGCGCCGCGGCATCGAGTTGCTCCAGCCGCTCGGCCGTCCGCCTCTTGCGCGTGGGGCCCCGCAGATCGAGGAAGCGCCCTCCCCCGATCGTCCGCTGCGCCGAGGCATCGCGCAGGATGAAGCGGTCGCCCACTGCGGCGGCGATGGGCCGCTCCAGCACGAGCTGGACCCGGCCCTGGCCGCCGGGAGGGATGGCACCCTCCAGGGGCACGAGGCGAACCCCCACCTCCGCGCTCGCATGGTGCAGCCGGGCCGTGAGCAGGTTGCCGACCGGCTTCGGCTCGCTGTCCAGAAGCCGCAGCCGGGCGTCGATCCGGGCCGTGGGGGCATGCAGGGCCGGGTCCAGGATCATGTCGCCGCGCGAGACGGCATCCCTGGAGATCCCCTCCCCGGTCAGGTTCAGGGCGCAGCGCTGTCCCGCCACGCCGCGTTCGGCGGGCCGGTTCTGGGCATGGACGGAGCGTATCCGGGCCGGCAGGCCGACAGGGCTGACCATGACCGTATCGCCCACCGCCACGGCGCCCGAGAGGACCGTTCCCGTCACCACCGTCCCGGTCCCCGCCAGGACGAAGCTGCGGTCCACCGCCAAGCGGAAGGCCCCGGCTTCCCCACGCGACGCCGTGTCCGCCGCCGCCTGCCAGAGCATGTCCCGGAGGCTGTCCAGCCCCTCGCCGGTCACCGTGGAAACCGGCAGGATCTCCGCCCCCGCCAGACCGGTCGGCGCCAGAACGGCGCGGATCTCCGCCGTCACGGCATCCCGCCGCGCCGGGTCCGCCAGATCCGCCTTGCTGAGTGCGACCACCCCCCGCCGCAGGCCCAGCAGGTCCAGGATGGCCAGATGCTCCAGCGTCTGGGGCATCGGCCCGTCATCGGCGGCCACCACCAGCAGGGCGAAGTCGATCCCGCTCGCGCCGGCCAGCATGGTGTGGACGAAGCGCTCATGGCCCGGGACATCGACGAAGCCGATGCTGCGTCCGGCCTCCGCCAGATAGGCGAAGCCGAGCTCGATGGTGATGCCCCGGGCCTTCTCCTCCTTGAGGCGGTCGGTCTCCACCCCGGTCAGGGCCCGCACGAGGGCGGTCTTGCCGTGATCGATATGGCCGGCGGTTCCGACGATCATGCCACGCCCCCGCTGACTGGCGGCAGCGGCTCGGAGGAGCGGGCCAGGGCCAGGGAAAGCTCCGCTGGTGTCAGGGAGGCGCGGACGGCAGTCAGGAAGGGCCTCGCCAGGTCGCTGCCGCCGCGCGTGGCCCGGAGCAGCCAGGCCATGGCCGCCACGCGGTCCGGTGCGATGCCGGTCCCCAGATGCAGGGCGGCGCCGAGCATGGCCTGCCCATCCGCATCGCCCCGGATCGCCGCGCTGTGCCACCAGCGCGCGGCCTCCGCCACGTCGCGCTCCACACCCTGGGCATTGTGGTGGAACATGCCGAGCCGGGTCATAGCGGGGGCGATGCCCACCCCGGCGGCCGCCAGCGCCCAGCGGCGCGCTTCGGCGAGGTCCATGGCGACCCCGTCCTGCCCCTCCAGCAACATCCGGCTCCAGATATCCTGGGCGATGGGATCACCGCCTTCCGCCGCCGCCCGGTAAAGCCCGGTCGCCCGGGCGGGATCAGCCTCCACCCCCTCGGCACCCTGTCGCAGAAGCGTTGCGAGTTCGCGCTGTGCCCGGGCATGGCCTCCGGCCGCGGCCAGGGCGAGCCATTTCTCCGCCAGCGGCGGATCGGCCGGGATGCCGAGGCCCCGCAGGAAACAGAGACCGATCCCCGCCTGCGCCTCCACGGCGCCGGCCCTGGCCAGGGGTTCCCAGAGCCCCAGGGCCGTCGCGTACTCGCCCCGGGAGAAAGCGGCCTGGGCTTCGGCCAGCGGATCGGGAGCAGGCGGCGTGCCGGGACGCCGCAGACGCTCAAGCCAGCGCATCGGTGGGCATGGCGGCGAGGCTGGCCAGGAAGCCGGGCTCGTCCTCCAGGGTCCGGAGGTCGAGCACCAGGGCACCGTCGCGCAGATAGCCGATCACCGGCCGCGGCAGGTCGCGCAGGGCGGCGGCGAGCCGGTCCAGCCCTACCCCATCCGGTGCGGCCAACCGCAGCCCGGCGCTGGGGATGGTTTCCGCCGGCAGCGCGCCGGAACCGATCTGGCTGCGGCAGGAACAGGGTTCGGCGGTGAAGCCGGGCGGCAGCAGCCCCGACAGAGCCGGGAGCAGGCGCTGGGCCAGGGCCTCGATCTCCGCCAGGGGGCGCGCCAGGAAGCGCAGGGTCGGCAGGCGTTCGATCAGGCGGTCGGGGTCGCGGTACAGCTTCAGCGTCGCCGCCAGGGCCGCGAGGCGAATCTTGTCCAGGCGCAGCGACCGCTTCATCGGGTTGCGGTTGATCGCGGCGATCAGGTCCCGGCGTCCGACGATGAACCCCGCCTGCGGCCCGCCCAGCAGCTTGTCGCCGGAGAAGGTGACGATGTCCGCGCCCTCGGCCACCGCCTCCCGGACCGTCGGTTCCTTCGCGAGGCCGAGGCGCGACAGGTCCACCAGCGTGCCCGAGCCAAGGTCGTTCAGCATCGGCACCCCGGCCGCCCGGGCGATGCCGGCGAGCTCCGCACCCGGTACCGCCTTGGTGAAGCCTTCGATCCGGTAGTTGGAGGGGTGCACCTTGAGGATCAGCCCGATCTCGGGCGAGAGCGCATCCTCGTAGTCCCGGGCATGGGTGCGGTTGGTGGTGCCGACCTCCACCAGCCGCACCCCGGAGCGGGCCATGATGTCGGGCATGCGAAAGGCGCCGCCGATCTCGATCAGCTCCCCGCGCGAGACCAGGGCTCCTCGCCCGGCGCCGAGGGTGTTCAGGGTGATCAGCACGGCGGCGGCGTTGTTGTTGACGACCGTAGCGTCTTCCGCGCCGGTCAGTTCGCGCAGCAGGTCCCGGAGATGATCGTCACGCTCGCCACGCCGCCCCGTGCCGAGGTCGAATTCCAGCGCCACCGCGTCCCGCATGGCCGCCACCGCGGCCTCGATCGCTGCCTCGGCCAGGAGGGCGCGGCCGAGATTGGTGTGCAGCACCGTGCCCGTCAGGTTGAAGAGCGGCCGCAGGTTGGAGCGGTCCCGCACGGCGAGGCGGGCTTCCGCCAGGGCCAGCACCGCGGCAGCGTCGGGTACATCCGGTGCCGGCGGGTCCCGCCGCAGGCCAGCCAGCGCCGCGCGCACCGCTTCCGTGACCTCGGCCCGGCCGAAACGCGCGATGGCCGCCCCGGCCAGGGAAAGGACGCGATCCACCGAGGGGAGCGCCCGCAACGCCGCCTTGCCGGACATGGATCAGTAGCCCAGCAGGAAGGGATCGAAGCCGGCGCGGCGGTATTCGGTGTCCCGCATCAGCAGGTCGAGGCCGAGGCTGGCCACGTCGTCCGCCACCGGTTCCAGCACCGGATTGCGGTTCTGGTAAAGGATCTTCACCCAGCTCCGGCAGGAATCGCAGGTCTCGGCCTTCACGGTGGCCTCTTCCCCGCTCTCGGGTGCCATGTAGCCGATACCTTTCGTGGAACCGCAGGCAAGGCACTTGATCCGCACCTCGTTCCACTGGGTCCCGCAGAAGGCGCAGGCGGCGTAGCGGGCCCCCTCCGCCCCCTGGTGCCCCACCACCATGGAGGAAACGGGCGGACCGCCGCAGCAGGGGCAAAGGCCTGTCTCCACCGGGACGAGCTGCTTCGGGTCGAGCAGGGAGGCCAGCCTCGCGCCGTGGACCTGCACGGCCGCGGACAGGAACAGGTGCTGCGGCAGGGCATCGGCGGGGATGGAATCCGCCAGGACATCGCCGATCATCCGGTCCAGCACCTCGGGCTTCGCCTGCCGCAGCTCGGTCAGGGCCGCCGCCGCGGGCGCGGGCATGGACAGAGCCGCCACATCCTCCAGGAAGCGCCGCGCCAGGGCTCGCAGCCCCGCATCCCCGGCCAGGGAGGCGCGGTCCAGCGGAGGCATGCGGTTCTCCCTCGCGCGCTGGACCTGTTCTGTGGGGATGGCCTCGGCGGGGGAAAGCTCTGCGGCCAGGTCGGCCTGGAGACGGCTCAGCCCGGCCAGGAAATCCAGGTAGGGGGCCAGATGGCTGCCCCCCGCCAGAACCGAGAAGCGTTCCGCCCGCCGCCGGAACAGGGCCACCGGATCCGGCATGACGGCGAAAGGTGGTTTGAGCATGCGCCCGATCATCGAGGGATCGGGCTGAAGGCTGTGAAATCCTGACATGGATCCTCCGCGGACCGGACCGGCCACGCGTTGTCGGTGGTTATTCGGCGGGGTCGACCTTACGCTGACCAGCCAGTTCCTTCAGCCACTTCCGGTGATGCCGCCACGCCCAGCCGCCCGTGACCGAGCCATGGGTCATGGCCCGCAACGTGCCCCGCGTCCAGATTCCCGCATAGACGTGCAGGATGAAGACGCAGATGATCAGCACAGCCGCGATGGAATGCGCCAGCACGGCAATCCGTCGGGTCGGGATGGAGGTATAGGGGGCGAAATACTGCTCCCAGATCGCCAGGCCGCTGACGATCAGCACCAGGATCAGCCCGGTCATGGCCCAGAAGATGAACTTCTGACCGGCATTGTACTTGCCGAGTTCCGGCAGCTTCTCCTCGTTGCCGCTGACCACGTCCTTGATCCGCGACAGCCAGACGAAATCCACCCTGGCGGGAAGATTTGCCCGCCAGAGCTGGAAGAAGAAGACGAAGAAGCTGAAGAACAGCACCACACCGATCCAGGGATGGATCGCCCGGGTGTTCTGCCCGCCGCCGAAAAGATTGGTCAGGAAGAACAGGGAGGGCCAGAACAGGGCCAGACCGGACACCGCCAGCAGGATCAGGCTGATGGCTGTGATCCAGTGGTTGAGCCGAGCCAGGGGGCCGTAGCGGTCCACCGTGACGGGCTTGCCCGGGTGGATGGCATCTCCTGGCTGGACGTGCTCGGTCATCGTAGATGCTCTCCCGGCTGCGGCGGGGCCTTCACGCTGGTTTCCACCAGCTTCTCGGCATTCTCCTCGTCCTCCTCACTGACCCGATTGGGACGCGCGAAGACGCCGTGGATCACGCTGCCGACCGCCATGACGCTCATCGCCGCCAAGCCCACATACTTGGTGACACCCTTCCAGGTCTGCACCAGGGGAGAGATCCTGGGATTGTCCGGCAGGTCGGCATAGATATGCGGCTTGTCGTTGTGGTGCAGGACATACATCACATGCGTCCCGCCGACGCCGGGCGGATCGTAGAGCCCGGCATGGGCATAGCCGCGCGACTTCAGGTCGGCGATGCGCTCCTCGGCATGCTTCTTCATGTCCTCCTTGGTGCCGAAGACAATGGCCTTGGTCGGACAGGCCTTGGCACAGGCCGGCCCCTGCCCCACCGCGACCCGGTCCGAGCAGAGGGTGCACTTGTAGGCGCGATGATCGGCCTTGGAGATGCGGGGGATGTTGAAGGGGCAACCCTTCACGCAATAGCCACAGCCGATGCAGTTCTCGTGGATGAAGTCCACGATGCCGTTGCTGTACTGCACGATCGCGCCGGGGGCCGGGCAGGCCTTGAGACAACCCGGGTCGGCACAGTGCATGCAGCCATCCTTGCGGATGAGCCATTCGAGGTTGTCGGTCTCCGGATTCACCCATTCCGTGAAGCGCATGAGGGTGAACATGTTCTCGGTGAGGTCATGGGGGTTGGTATAGACCCCATGATTCTCCTCGATGTCCGGATGGGTGTCGTTCCATTCGACACAGGCGGACTGGCAGGCCTTGCAGCCGATGCACTTGGAGACATCGATCAGCTTGGCCACAGGGGTGAACTGCCGCTGCGGCGCGGGCAGGTTCTCCGTCGCCGAACGGCGGATTAGGTCGGCCTCGCCGAACTGGCTGGCCATCGGCTGCGTCGGCGGATTGCTGGCCGCCGTCCGCGGGCTGTCCATCATGCCGGCGCTCATGCCACTGCCCCCCCAGGCGGCGTGCTGGGCTCGATATTGACCAGAAACGCCTTGTATTCCGGGGTTTCGATATTCGCCTCACCCACGAAGGGTGAAAGCGAGTTCGGGCCGAAGCCCTTCCGGGCCGCGCCCACGAAGCCCCAGTGGAGCGGAATGCCCACCACATGCACCTCCCGCCCATCGCAGATCAGCGGGCGGATGCGCTTGGTGACCAGGGCCTTCGCCTTGACCGAGCCACGCTTGGACCAGACCCGCACCCAGCTTCCGTTGTCGATCTTGCGGAGGGCGGCGAGCTGCTCCGAGATCTCCACGAAGAACTCCGGCTGCAGGGACGCATTCACCCGGTTGTGCTTGGTCCAATAGTGGAAGTGCTCTGTCAGCCGGTACGAGGTCGCCGCGAAGGGGAACTCGTCCGCGTTGCCGAACTGGGACACGTCGTTCTGGAACACGCGCGCCACCGGATTGCCCCGTATGCGTGGGTTCAGCACGTTGGGCACCGGAGATTCGAAGGGCTCCATATGCGACGGGAAAGGCCCGTCGCGCATCATGCCCCGGGAGAAGAGGCGGGAGACGCCTTCCGGGTTCATGATGAAGGGGCCGACCTCGGTGGGCTTCGCCGTGACACCAATATCGGGCACGTCATAGCCGGTCCACCTGGCTCCATCCCATTCGATGATCTTGCGGCTCGGATCCCAGGGCTTGCCCTGCAGATCCGCCGAGGCGCGGTTGTACAGCGTCCGGCGGTTCAGCGGCCAGGCGAAGCTCCAGCCGAGATAGGCGCCGGTCTCGTCGGGATCGTGGTTGTCCCGGCGGGCCATGTTGTTGCCTGCCTCGTTGAAGCAGCCGGAATAGATCCAGCAGCCACTCATGGTCGAGCCGTCATCCTGCAGCTGCGTGAAGTTCAGCACCTGCTTCCCGGCCTGGACGATCACCTTGGAAGGATCGTTCGGGTCGCGCACATCGCTCAGGGCGCGGCCGTTGATCTCCTTCGCCAGTTCCTCCGGCGAAGGCTCCGTCGGGTCCTGATAGTCCCAGGACAGGTTCAGGATGGGATCGGGGAAGGCCCCGCCCTCCTTCCGGTAGAGCTCCCGCATGCGCAGGAAGATCTGCGCCATGATCCAGGTGTCGTGCTCCGCCTCGCCCGGCGGCGAGCCACCGGCCCAGTGCCACTGCAGCCAGCGTCCGGAGTTGGTGAGCGATCCCTCCTCCTCCGCGAAGCAGGTGGTGGGAAGCTGGAACACCTCGGTCTGGATGGAGACGGTGTCCACGGGGTTGAAGTCCCCATGGTTCTCCCAGAAGCGGGCCGTCTCCGTCTCCAGCGGGTCCATGGTGATCAGGAACTTCAGCTTGGAAAGGGCCGAAACCACCTTGCCCCGGTTGGGGAAGGCCAGCACCGGGTTGAAGCCCTGGCAGATATAGCCGTTGACCCGGCCCTCGTTCATCAGCTCGAACATGCGCAGGACGTCGTAGGAAGGGACGTCCAGCTTCGGGATGTAGTCGTAGGCCCAGCCGTTCTCGGCGGTGGCCTTGTCGCCCCACATGGCCTTCTGGAAGCTGACCATGAACTTCCGGTAGTTCTGCCAGTAGCTGGTCTGGCCTGGACGGAGCGGCTTGAACTGCCGGCTCTTCATGTAGGTCTCGAAGTCCTTCTCGGACTCCGTCGGCATGTTCAGGTAGCCGGTGAGCAGGTGCGACATCAGGCCCAGATCGGTCAGGCCCTGGATGTTGGAATGCCCGCGCAGCGCGTTCATGCCACCGCCGCGCACGCCGATATTGCCCAGGATGAGCTGGAGCATCGCCATGCCGCGGATGTTCTGGGCGCCGTGCGAATGCTGCGTCCAGCCCAACGCGTACATCGAGGTCATCGTCTTGGTCGGCGACGAGCACTCGGCGATCATCTCGCAGACGCGAAGGAACTTGGCCTTCGGCGTGCCGCAGATGCGCTCCACCATTTCGGGCGTGTAGATCGAGACGTGCTGCTTCAGCAGGTTCCAGACGCAGCGGGGGTGCTGGAGGGTCGGGTCGGTGACGGCATAGCCGTCCTCGCCGACCTCGTATTCCCAGCTCGACCGGTCGTAGTCGCGCTTCTCCTCGTCATAGCCGGTGAAGAGCCCGTCCTGCCAGCCGAATTCTTCCTTCACGATATAGGCCGCGTTGGTGAAGGCCTTGGTGTACTCCCACTGGATCTTGTCGTTCTCGATGCAGTAGCGGATCACGCCCATCAGAAAGGCGATGTCCGAGCCCTGCCGGATCGGCGCGTAGAAATCCGCCACCGAGGCCGTGCGGGTGTAGCGCGGATCCACGACGATCAGCTTGGCGCCCCGGTGGGCTTTCGCCTCCGTGACCCATTTGAAGCCGCAGGGATGTGCTTCCGCCGCATTGCCGCCCATAACGACAACGAGATCGGTGTTCTTGATATCGGTCCAGGCGTTCGTCATCGCGCCACGGCCAAATGTCGGGCCCAAACTGGACACCGTGGGGCCGTGTCAGACGCGAGCCTGGTTGTCGAATCCTACAATGCCGAGACCCTTGGCGACCTTGAAGGTACACCAGGCGGTCTCGTTGGTCGTGGCCGAGGCTGCGAGCATGCCGACCGTGGTCCAGCGGTTGACCGGCAGACCGGCCTCATTCTGACCCAGGAAGTTGGCGTCGCGGTCGTCCTTCATCAGCCGGGCGATGCGGTCCAGCGCCTGGTCCCAGGAGACCGGCTCGAAGCGGTCCGATCCGGGACGGCGTACCATGGGCTGCTTCAGCCGGGTCGGCGCGTGGATGAAGTCCTTGAGCGCCGCGCCCTTGGGGCAGAGCGTGCCGAGATTGGTGGGGTGATCCACGTCGCCCTCGACATGGATGATCTCGGCCTTGTCGCCCTTCCGGACGTCTCCCTTCGAGTAGAGGATGACGCCGCAGGCCACGGAGCAGTAGGGACAGGTGTTGCGCGTTTCGGTGGTGTTCGCGAGCTTCAGTGGCCGGACATGGGCGGCGACGGCGGCTTCCGCCTCACCGAACCCCATGGATGCCAAAGACGTTGCCGCGACACCCGCGCCAGCAGCCTTCAGCAGGCCGCGCCGCGAGATCTGCATGGTCACAGAAGCCTCCTCGGGCCGTTTGGGCCTCGTATACCGGAAAGAGTTAGTTTCCGTCTCGTTTGCGGTCAAGCAAGCTTCAGGGGCGAATCCCGGTGCTGGCGGCACCCTCATCGTAGTGTGCCATCATAATATGGAGAGTTGCGCCGCCTTGGCTCGGCGCAAGGGATGAAGACCGATAGTGACCGTTGCCGAAGGTTGAAATGGGCGGTGGTTTTATACGTTCGGTAACGCAACATCTCGCTGCTCTGCACTACATCCCCGTGGTTCTGACGTCAGCACTCCCGTCCAGTTCACACCACCTGAAAACCATGTGCGTAGGGATCGCGGTCATCGATGAAGATGGTGTTGTAGCCTGTGGTCCTCGCCCAGCCAGCAATGGAGGGGATGATCGCGGAACGCCCGCCCAAGCTGACGACTTCCTCCACCCGACCGTGGAAGAGCGATCCGATGATGCTCTCGTGCACGAAGGCGTCGCCTGGGCGCAGCTTTCCCTTCGCGGCCCATTGCGCCATCCGCGCCGAGGTTCCTGTGCCGCAGGGCGAGCGGTCGATCGCCTTATCCCCGTAGAAGACGGCGTTGCGCGCATCCGCTCCCGGTTGCTTCGGTGCGCCGGTCCACAGGATGTGGCTGAGGCCACGAATCTCGGGCTTCTCGGGATGCACGAAGTCATAGCGTTGGTTCAGGGCGCGCCGCAGCAGCGGGCTCATCTGCACGAGATGGGAGGCCGAGAAGTCGGCCATGTCGCGAAAACTCTCCTGCGGATCGACGATGGCGTAGAAGTTGCCGCCATAGGCAACATCGACACGGATCGGGCCCAGGCCGGGACAATCCACCTCCAGCGCTTCCGAATGCAGGAAGGAGGCGATGTTGGTGATCCGCACTTCCTCGACGAAGCCGCCTTCCTGCCGGTAGGCGGCGGTGACGACGCCGGCCGGCGTGTCCAGGCGCAGGAGGCCAGGCTGCTTCGGCGTCACGAGGCCATGTTCGAGGGCCATGGTGACGGTGCCGATGGTTCCATGCCCGCACATCGGCAGGCAGCCCGAGGTCTCGATGAACAGGATGGCGATGTCGCAATCCGGCCGGGTGGGCGGGTAGAGGATCGAGCCCGACATCATGTCGTGCCCGCGCGGCTCGAACATCAGACCGGTCCGGATCCAGTCATATTCAGCGAGAAAATGGGCGCGCTTCTCAATCATGCTGGTGCCGGCGAGGATCGGCCCGCCACCGCTGACCAGGCGCACCGGATTGCCGCAGGTATGGCCGTCAATGCAGAAGAAGCTGTGCCGTGCCATGAGGATGCCTCGCCGTTCGGTATTCACCAGAGCATAGCGCCTGATCCTCTGCCGTCACGCCCGGCCAGCAGGATGGCGCGCCTCAGAAACGTCCGGGGCGGAAGGGGGCGGGATCGAGGGGGAGTTCCTGGCCGGTGAGCAGATCGGCGACCAGCCGCCCCGTCGCCGCCGACTGGGTCAGGCCGAGATGGCCGTGGCCGAAGGCGTAGAGGATGTGCGGGCTGGCCCGGGACGGCCCGATCACGGGAAGGCTGTCGGGAAGCGAAGGGCGGAAACCCATCCACGGCGTTCCGCCGGTGGTGCGCAACTGGGGAAGGAAGGTGGCCGCCTTGTCCAGCAGGGCCTGTGAACGCGCATGATTCGGCGGAGCAGAGAGCCCACCGAGTTCCACGGCACCGCCAACGCGTACCCCGCCGCCGATCGGCGTCACCACGAAGCCATGCGCCCCGAAGGTCAACTGGCGCCGCAGGTCGAAGGCGCCGGGCGGCAGGGTGGTGTTGTAACCGCGCTCCGTTTCCAGCGGGATCCGGTCCCCCAGGGCCAAGGCCAGGGGGCGCGACCAGGCACCACAGGCGATCACCGCCCGGGAAGCCGCCAGTTTGGTGCCATCAGCCAGATGCACCGATACCCGGGCGTCTCCATCCGGCCGTACCGTCCGGACCTCCGCCTGCCGAAAGATCAACCCATGCTCCTGCAACCGGCTAGCCATGGCGCGTGCGAAGAGATGCGGATCGGTGACGGTCTTCCATCCCGGCACAAAGGTCGCGACACGGATGTGGGGCGAAAGGCCCGGCTGCAATGCGGCGATCTCCCCTCCCCGCAGGTGCCGGAAGGCGATGCCATGCGCGGCCCGGAGTTCCCATCCCGGCAGGGCGGCCTGCCATTCATCCTCGCTCTCGTAGAGCTCCAGCGCGCCGTCGGCACGGACCATGGACGCCAACCCGTACCGCTCGACCAGGGCGGACATCTCCTGTTCCGCGAGCCGCATCATCGCCACCTGCGCCAGGACACTGCGCCGGACCCTGTCCGGGCGGCTGGCGCGCCAGAAGCGGAAGAGCCAGGGCGCGATACGCGGGAGGTAGCGTGGCGGGATGGCCAGAGGACCGAGAGGGTCCAGCAACCAGCGTGGCGCCTTGCGCATGATTCCGGGCGAGGCCAGGGGCATGACGTCGGAAAAGGCGAAGGCGCCGGCATTGCCGTAGCTGGCTTCCAGGGCGATGCCCTTCCGGTCCAGCAGCAGGACCGACCGGCCACGCTGCCGCAGGCAGGAAGCGATGGCCAAGCCGATGATGCCGCCGCCGATCACCACCACGTCGGCGCCGTTGCGATCAGGTTCCGCGGAGCTCATCCGGGTTCCGCCACATCCGGCCGGAGCTGCCCATCCCCGGTGGATGGTCCGAAACACTCATGGGCCTATCCCCCCGAAGCGGTCTTGGCCAAAGCGTTCGCGGCCAGACGGCGGCGGGCGGACTTTACCGTATGGGTGGAAGCGCGCTCGACATTCACGAAGCGGTTCGGGCTTTCGCTGCCCGAGGCAATGCGCAGACGCTCCTTGCTGTCCGCCACCAGGGCATCGGCGCGGCGGATGTCATCCATGAAGCCCTGCGTCGGCACGATGTCGAAGGCCACGTCCGCCTTCTTGCGGCCGTCCTTGATGATGCGCGTCCCGTCCGGGCCAAGATCCTCCAGAAGCCCATCCCGGACCAGGACCTCCACGGCCTTCGTCACGTAGCGCAGCGTGTCCCGCGGCCGCGAGCGTGCCGCCATGGGCCCATCCCGGGCAATCTCCATGGCCGTCATCGAGATCAGGGGGCTTTCCCCGGGCCGAACCTCCGTGATGCTCTGGCACAGCTTCAGGTAGAGCCAGCGCGACAATGGATGCGAGATCCGCATCAGCCAGTCGTAGTTGATGCGGCGGTAGTGGAGATTCTTGATCGCATTCTCGACGAGCGGATTGAACTCCAGATAGGCGCTTTCCTGGTCGTCCTTCCGGCGCAGGGCGAGCACCGGGAAGGAGGAGGAGGACAGAACCATCTGCCCCTTGCGGTCCGTGCGGGTGATCTCGACCACCGCCGTGTGCAGGACCGTCAGCGCGTCCTTGATCTCGTCCAGGCTGTAGAGGTGCCGGACCTTCCGCAGCTCTTCCCGTATCTCGTACAGGGAGAAGGAGAGCCGCACCTTCTCGTTCTCCACGCTCAGACGGGCACGGTCGCTGGCGATGCGCTGCATCACCGCCTCGACGATCTGCTCGCGCTCCCCGGGGAACTCCTCCCGCTCGGCTCCGTCCGCCCGAACCAGGCGGCCGGGACGGAGCAGCAGCTTGTAGGTGATGCCGGCGTGTTCAAACTCGCGGCGTATCGAACGCAGGTAGCCGCCTTCTGCCCGGCTGTCCGTGTAGAACACGAAGCGAGGCGCGATGTCGTAGAGGTTGATCGTGTTCGTATAGCGCTTGTCATCCGCGTCCGAGTTCTCGAACAGGATGAGCTGCAATGGGGTCGGCTGCTTCAAAGCGGCCCTCTGCTCCGACATGATCCCCTTTCCGCCCGCGTCCAGCTCATTTGGCGGGCTCAGGCCCCGGTCATCAAGCGCCTGTTGCGTCAGGTATGAAGGAGAAAGGCGCGGACCGTGGAGGCGATCGGCGCCTTTATGAAGGGGAAAGGCGCGTTTAGCTGACGATTCCGGCTTCCCCCGGGCTGAAACCGACCGAATCGCCAGGGCGAGTGGATGGTGAAGCGCGTCCATCCCCTACAGCCATCCCTCAAACGCGCGCTTTCCCTACAGCTATCCCGCCTCCGGGCGGTGCAGGGAGCTTGGCCCCCTACGGGGCCTGTAGGGTAAGCGCGCGTTTCCGTTACCGCTGCAAGGGTGAGGTATAGGGGATTGGCGCATTTCGCGCCTCACATCCCTCGCGGGCCGTGAAACGCGCCGATCTCCTATATCCGGATGGTGCTGACCAAGGGCCCGGAGGCTCCCCTCAGCGGGAAACGCGCGAAATTCCTACATCTGTGGGGACGATGGCGGGTACCGCCCCAAGAGGTAGCCACTGAAGATACCGAGCCGATAGCAGACAGCGCCTCGGGGAAGTTCCCGGCATGGCGGAGCCGGCCGCGCATAGCCGGCGACCGCGCGCTTGCCCTCCATATTCGCGCCGAATCCCGGCCGGAATCGGAGTCGCAAGACCGTCACGAAGCCGGTGCGCCGCCGCCCTATACAAGAGCGCGGCTCCCCTTCCGTTTCCGCGGCCTTTGCCATCCGAAGCGCGCCGAGTTCCTACAGCCGCTCCCGAGTCATGGTTTGACTCGGGCCAGGGAGGCGCTTCCGGATGCCGCCGACTCACACAGGCGGAGGTTCCGGATGGCATCGAATGCACCCCTCGATCAGGTGACCCGGTGGGGCAAGATCCCCGCCTGGTGGCTGCTGCATCCTGCCGTGGATGCCGACCGGCTGGCTGTGATGGCCGCCCTTTGCACCTATGCCGATGAAGCCGGCTTCTGCGAACCATCCCAGGCGACACTGGCACGGCGGCTGGGCCGCAGCCGCCCCTGGGTGAACCGGGTGATCGCCGAACTCGCCGCGGCCGGGCTGATCCGCAAGCAGGCGCGCGCCCGCCAGAACGGCGGCACCACGAGCTGCCGTTACCATCTGGCCCAGACGCCGGAGCAGGCACGCAGCTTCGTGCAGGACACCCAGCTTCCTGTCATGGGAGAGACAGGGCTTCGTCCGGCTGGCGACAGGCCCTGTCATCCGGCTGACACGAGTCACGCGACTCCTGAACAGATTCAGGACACGCACGCTGTGCCTGCGCAGCGCAGGGACCAAACGCCTCCGAAAGAACGGGACGAGCCGACACAACCGCCAAGACCAGGGGCTTCCCTGGCAGAGCCCGCTCAGGACTGGTCGCCGTCGCGGGAGATCGCCGAACGCGCCCGACAGCTCTACCCGGATGCGCCGCTGGAGCACCACACGCTTCGCTTCGTCACGCGTTGCCGCGCCAAGGGCTACCGTTACGCCAATCTCGATGCAGCCTGGCTGGAATGGCTGATCGCCGACCGTACACAGCCTCGACGTCCGCAGGCCACCGGGTTGGAAGGGGCGGGCCAGCAGGCCGTGTCCGCCGCGAGGCAACCGGCAGAGCACCGCCTCCATCGCTTCGACGCCTGGGCAGCCGCGGCCATGTCGCCGCCCAGCCATGTCAGCCCCTACTGAACTGGAGGGGCCAGAGCGTGCAGATCAATCCGCGAACCTCCCATCCCAGGCGGGAGGATCGGCCTTCCAGTATGGCCGGAAGACGTGATGCGGCATCGCTGGTGGCGAGAGAGCCTCTGCCGCCTCCGCCGACACCCGTGGCGAGGCTCCTGGAAAGAGGCATCCAGGAGCGGCGCTTCCTTTTCCCGGACAATGGCACGGTCCGGATCATGGAGACTTGGCAACCCCCATCGGAGGTCGAGGACGGGCTGGCCGATCTGGCTGCACAACACCTTTCGGAACTGGAGATAGCGCTGCGGCCGGCAGAGAGGGGCGTGCTCCTCGCCCGCATCCTGGCTCTGCTTTCGCATTTTCGCGCCGAGCCGAACCCGCCACAGGTCGAGCAGATGATCGCTGACGACTGGGCCGAGGATCTCGGGGAGTTCCCGATATGGGCCGTGGAAGAGGCTTGTCGGCAATGGCGCCGCACCCGCAAATGGCGGCCGCAGATCTGCGAGATGGTGGCGCTTTGCCGGGAAGCCGTCTCCGAACCGGAAACGCGCCGGCAGAGGCTGCAGGCGCTGCTGTACCGAGCGGAGACGAGGCGAAATCCCATGCTGCGCCGGATGGAGGATCTGACCCAGCGCACCTTCCGACGGGTTCCGGCCTGACCGGATGCCCACCGGGAGGTCCGATGAACGTGGTTCTGCCGGGCCGCCGCCAGCCTACGCGACAATGGTGGGAGATGGTGTTCCGATGTCCGAACCTGAAGCAACCATCAACCTATGGGTTGATTGGGTTGATGATCTGTAGCAACGTCGCCGGCTGTCGATGGGGCCAGTTGTTCCGGGGGGCTGAGCGTGGATTCGCAGTTGTTGAAGGAGGCGAGGCAGCAGCTTCGTCTCAGCCAGGTCGAGTTGAAGGATATCCTCAACAGGCGCATGGGCCGCGCCTACGACAAGTCCAAGATCAGCCGCTGGGAGAATGGGCGCGAGCCCATCCCGCGCGAAGTCGCAGTGGAGATCGCGGCCATCTCCCAGGCGCGTCCCGCCAATGCTCGTATCCTGGCCTTCGCCAACCAGAAGGGCGGCGTCGGCAAGACCACCAGCGCATTGAACGTCGCGGCCTCCCTGGCGGCCCTGGGACGCCGCGTGCTCGTGATCGACATGGACCCGCAGGCCACGGCCACCGCCGCGGTGCTGGCCGGCGGCGGGGTCGAGGCCTATCGCCAGGGCCGCACCACCGCCCATGTCATCCTGAACGGCCGTCCCCTCGCCGAGGCCATCGTCCATGCCGGCGACGTGCTGGCCGACACGGCGGGTCAGGGGCGGATCATCCCCTTCGACCTGGTCGCCAGCCATATCGAACTCTCGGACACCGATGGGCGCCGGGAACCGGGCTTCGATGCCGCCTTGCGGGAGGCGGTTGCGCCGATCCGGTCCAGCTATGACTGGATCGTGCTCGATGCGCCACCCAATCTCGGCATGCTGACCTGGATGACCCTCGCCGCGGCGACGGAGGTGATCGTGCCCGTCCGCACTGAACCCTATGACGCGATGGGGGTGGGTCTCATCCTGGCCACCGCGAACAAGGTGCAGCGCAGGCTCAACCCGGACCTACGGATCATCGGCGTCCTGCCGACCCAGTTCAGCCAGCGCCGGGCCGTAGACCGCGAGGTGCTGAGCCACCTGTCGCAGGCCATGATGGAACGGGTGCCGTTGCTGGAGCCGATCCCGGCCAGCGCCGCCTTCGGCCATGCTGCCCGCGACGGGCGGATCGCGGTCCCGGCCAGCCATGGCCAGAGCGGCGCGGCGGCCGGGGCTGCCTATCTGCGGCTGGCCGAGGCGCTTAGCGATGGCAGGCCACTGCCGCGGGCGGAGGTCGCTTGACATGGCCGTGTCCCGCAAGCGTCGTCCCTCGCCCCTGCTCGGGGCCGTGGCGAACTCGATCGGGGAAGCGACAAATTCGCTCGTGACGCCCGCGAGCCGCTTCGCGCATACCTTCGAGGCGCCGCTGGACCGGGTCTCGCCGGACCCGGACCAGCCGCGCAAGAGTTTCGACCCGGACGGTCTCGCTTCCCTGGCCTCCACCATGTCCGACCAGGGACAGTTGCAGCCCATCCTCCTGCGCCGCGATCCGGAGCGCCCCGCGGACTGGGTCATCGTGGCGGGGGAACGGCGCTGGCGGGCGGCGAAGCTGCTCCGCTGGCCTTCGATCCTGGCGATCGAGTGGAAGAAGCAGGATGGCGCCGGAGCTTTGGCCCTGCTGGAGAACCTGCAACGGATCGACCTGACGCCGGTCGAGGAAGCGCGGGGCATCCAGCGGCTCCTGGAAAGCCAGGGCTGGACCCAGACGCGTGTCGCCGAGGTGCTGGGCCGGACCAAGGGGGAGATCAGCGCCTCGCTGCGAATGCTGACGCTGCCGCCCTCCTTCGTCATGGACCTGGAGAACGGCAAGCTGGACCTGCCGCGCAACATCCTGGTGGAACTCGCGCGCTTGCCGGCAGGCCGGATGCGGGATGCCCTGATCGCCAATGCCTATGCCGGGCGGATCACGGTCCGTGCCCTGCGGACCGCGAAGATGGCGCATGAAGCACCTGCCGAGGCGGAGGAGCCGCCCCCCAGAGCCGCCCGCAAGGCGCCGAAGCCCGTCGCGCTCTACCGTTTCGACAAGTGGCTGCAGGATCTGGTGGCCCGCAAGCGCGCCCCGTCGGCGTTGGAGCGGGAAAGACTGATCGAGGTGCAGGCGCGTATTGCGCAGATCCTGTCGCAACAGGACTGAGAAGCCGGAGACTGGGGTTCTGACGTCAGAACCCCAGTCTCTGGTCGGCAGAACTGGCGCTGCGGTGGGCATGCGAAGCCAGAGGGCCGCTGCCACGTTCGATTTTTGCGTCGCACCATTCCGCGGACCTGGATATGCATCCTATGCCGGTTGCTCATAGCGACCGAGGGAAAAGCGATACGACAAGGCCTCCTGTCGCGCCTAGGGTCCCCGCACCTGCTTGGTGACGGGAGGAAGAACAATGGTGCGAGCCGGTCAACAAGGCACGTCGCGCGCTATGGAACGTCTTCTCGCAGCCATTCCCATGCCTTGGCCCCATGACGGCCAAGCCGATGTCCCGCATCAGCCAGGGGCACAGGTGAGCAGGCCCAGACCCGGCATGGCGGAGGGGCTCGCCATCCCGGCCGAAGGGCACCCCTTTCTGTTCCTGCATGTCGTGGAGAGTCTGGCATGAGCCTGGTCCGCCGTAGTCCACCCCGCGTTCCGCCCGAGATCGCCACCGGGTTCGCACCCTTTGGTGTCGCGACGATCCACGAGGCGCAGGGGCGCCGTGGCCTTCTGGGCGCTCATATGCGGCCGATCTATCCGGGCGCACACGCCGTTGGCACCGCCGTGACCGTGTCGATCGCGCCAGCCGACAACTGGATGATCCATGTGGCCGTGGAGCAGTGCCGCCCCGGCGATGTCCTGGTTGTTTCGCCCACCTCGCCCTCCGACGCGGGCTATTTCGGTGAGCTCCTGGCCTGTTCGCTGAAGGCCCGCGGCGTGGTCGGCCTGGTGATCGAGGCCGGCTGCCGCGACGTGGGTGCGCTCCGGGAGATGGGCTTCCCCGTCTGGTCCAGGGCCGTTTCGGCCCAGGGCACCGTCAAGGAGACCCTGGGGGACGTGAACCTGCCCGTCGTCTGCGCCGGGCAGCTCATCCACCCGGGCGATCTGGTCGTTGGCGACGATGACGGGGTGGTCGTGGTCCGACGCGGGGAGGCCGAGGCCGTGCTGCGCGCCTCCGCCACACGGGAGGAGAAGGAAGCCAGGACCCGGGCGCGTCTGTCCGCCGGCGAGCTCGGGCTGGACATCTATGGAATGCGCGAGGCGCTGGCCAGGAAGGGGCTGCGCTACGAGGACGCCGATGACTGACCCGACCGTCCTGCATTCGGCCATCGGGCGCTATCCGCACAGCGCGCCGGTGCTCGATGGCCAGGTCACCTCGCTGCTCCTCCGGCTGGAGGATGCGAGGATCAAGCCGGTCAGCCGCGCCTTCGCACCCATGGTGCGGGAAGGACGCTTCGAGGTCAGCGAGATGGCCATCGCGACCTTCCTGATGGCCAAGGCCGCCGGCAAGCCGCTGGTGCTGCTGCCCGTGGTGATGGCGGCGCGCTTCCAGGAGGCCGCGCTGCTCTGCCGGGCGGACAGTCCCGTCGCGGGGCCGATCGACCTCGCGGGCCGGCGTCTCGGGGTGCGTGCCTATAGCCAGACCACGGGGATGTGGCTACGGGGCTGCCTGCTAGAGGAATTCGGCCTTCGGCCGAGCGATCTGCACTGGGTGACCTTCGAGGATGCCCATCTGGCCGAGTACCGGGACCCACCCTGGGCGGAGCGTGCCCCGGCCGGGTCCGACATGATGGCCATGCTGGAGAAGGGCGCGCTGGACGCGGTGATCGTCGGCAATGACGTGCCGGAGGACCCGAAGCTGCGCACGGTCTTTCCCGATCCGGTCGCGGCGGGCGAGGCGTTCCGCGCGAGATATGGCTTCAAGCCGGTGAACCACCTTCTGGTCATGCGCGGCGACGTCGTCGCGCGGCGACCGGACCTGGCCGCCGAGCTCGTCCGCCTGTTCCGGGACGCGCCGATGACCGGCCATGCGGCGCTCGATCCGGCTCTTCTTCTCGCCAGCCGCTTCTGCGCGGAACAACAGCTCCTGCCGGCACCGCTGACATTGGAGGAAATCTGGGAGGGGCTCCCAGCCGGGATCGGATAGGAGCGGGCCCCGGGTGGCCTGCAAGGGAGGAAAGAAGAAATGCCAACGACACGCCGCGGGATCGCCGCGGGAATGCTGGGCCTCGGCGCCCATCTTGCGACGCGGAGCGCCGGCGCGCAGACGTCCCGCTGGCCCGAGCGCCCGGTCCGGATCGTGGTGCCTTTCACGCCAGGCGGTTCCACCGACATCCTGGCCCGCGCCCTGGGCAGCGAGCTGCAGGAGGGCTTCGGCCAGCCCTTCGTCGTGGAGAACCGCGGCGGTGCGGGCGGGACGATCGGCACGGAATTCGTTGCCCATGCCCCGGCCGATGGCCATACGCTGATGATGGGTCATATCGGCACGCTGGCGGTGAACCCGGCTCTCTACCACAACCTTTCCTTCGACACGGCCACCGCCTTCGCCCCGGTCGTGCTCGTCGCCATCGTGCCGAACGTGATAGTGGTCCATCCGAAGCTCCGTGCCCAGACGGTGCCGGAACTGGTAGCGTTCGCCAAGGAGAAGCCGGGCGGGCTCACCTACGGTTCCGGCGGCAATGGATCGGCTGCGCATATTGCCGCCGTCGCCTTCAGCCTCGCGGCGGGCATCGAGATGACGCATGTGCCCTATCGCGGCACCGGCCCCATGATGAACGACCTGATCTCGGGTGCCATCGACCTGACGCTGACAGGCGGCCCCCCGGCCCTGCCCGCGGTGCGCAATGGGCTGCTGCGTGCCCTGGGTGTCTCCTCGCTGCAACGTTTGGCAGCCGCGCCGGACATTCCCACCATCGCCGAGCAGGGCATGCCCGGTTTCGAGGCCGTGCAGTGGTATGGCCTCGTCGCTCCGGCCCGGACCCCGCCCGCGGTCGTCGCGCGCCTAAACACGGAAAGCGCCCGCATCCTGAAAGGGGAGAAGCTGCAACCCCGGCTGGAGGCGGAAGGCGCCGTGGCCTCGCCCGGCACGCCAGAGGAATTCGGCCGCTTCATCACGGCGGAGCGGGAACGCTGGGGCGACGTGATCCGCCGCACCGGCGTCCAGGCCAATTGAGCCAGGGAGGAAAGGCATGACCGATCATCCGGCGATCACGCGCCGAACCGTATTCCTCGGCGCGGGTACGTTCCTGGGGGTATCCACGCTGGCGGCGCCCCGTATCGTCCTGTCGCAGACCCGTTTCCCGGATCACCCGATCCGCGTCATCGTGCCTTTCGCGGCCGGTGGCGTGGCGGACCTCACCGTGCGGGCCGTCGCCAACCCCCTTGCCGACCGGCTGGGGCAGCCAGTGGTGGTGGACAACCGCCCCGGGGCCGGTGGTATCCCCGCCGCGCAGCAGCTGATGAACGCCCCGGCGGACGGCCACACGCTGATGGCGGCGACAAACGGGACGGCGATCAGTCGCACCCTCTTCCACTCGCTGCCCTTCGACCCGCTGCGCGACCTGGCGCCGATCGTGACGCTGGGCAGCTTTCCCATCGCGCTCATCGTGGCGCCCGGCTCCCCCATCAAGAGCTTCTCCGACCTCCTGGAAAAGATGCGGCGCGAGCCCGGGGGCCTGAACATCGGGACGATCAATGCCGGGAGCACGCAGAACCTTTCGGCTGAACTTTTCAAGATCAGGGCGGATGTGAAGGCGGAAACCGTGGCCTTCCCGGCCACGCCGCAGCTCGTCACGGCGCTGCTGCGCGGCGATGTGGACCTGGCATTCGAGATCACGGCGCCTCTGCTGGGCCAGATCCATGACGGGGCCATAAGACCCATCGCGCTCACTTCGACGAAGCGCGCGCCGAACCTGGGCGACGTGCCGACGCTGACCGAGCTCGGCGTGAAGGACTACGATGTGACCTCCTGGAACGCCCTGGTTGCCAGGTCGGGCACGCCCGCCCCGGCCATCGCCGCCATCAACGAGGCGGTGAATGCCGTGCTGGCGCGGCCGGCCGTGCGCGACATCCTCACCCAGTCGGGGGTGGAGCCGCAGGGCGGAACGGCCGAGGCCATGGGCAAGCTCCTGGCAGCCGATACGGCGCGCTGGGCCGAAGTGATCGAGAAGGCAGGAATCCCGCGCCAGTGACGAAGACATTGCCCCCCCGCGACATCCCGACCTGCAAGGGCCCGGACCCGGACACGCGCCCGCCCCGCTACCGGGCCCCGCCAGGCGCCTGCGACGCGCATTGCCACATCTTCGGCCCGGATGCCGTCTTCCCCTATGCGCCTGACCGCGCCTACACGCCGCCCGACGCACCCTTCGATGGCCTGCGCCGCCTGCATGGCATCCTGGGCATCGAGCGCGCGGTGATCGTCCATGCCTCCTGCCACGGCAGCGACATGCGGGTGACGCTGGACGGCATCGCGCGCTCCGGCGGCGCGTATCGCGGCGTTGCCGTGGTGGAGCCCGGCGTGAGCGACGCCGAGCTGGCGCGCCTGCACGAAGGCGGCATTCGCGGCGTGCGCTTCAACTTCGTGCGCCATCTCGGCGGCATGCCGGATATGGGCTTCTTCGAGCGGGTGCTGGAGCAGATCGAGCCTCTCGGCTGGCATGTGGTGCTGCATCTGGACGCGCAGGACGTGACGGAACTGGCGCCCCGCATCGCCCGCATCCGCGTTCCTTTCGTGATCGACCATATGGGGCGGGTGAAGGCGCGGGGCGGGCTGGAGCAGCCGGCCTTCCGGAGCCTGCTGGAGCTGATGCGCAACGACAGGGCCTGGGTGAAGGTCTGCGGTGCCGAACGCGTCTCCTCCGAAGGGGCACCCTTCCACGACGCGCTTCCCTTTGCGCGCGCCCTGGTTTCCGTGGCGCCGGACCGCGTGCTCTGGGGCACGGACTGGCCGCATCCCAACATCGCCGGGGACATGCCCAATGACGGCGACCTTCTGGACCTTCTGGCGGAGGCGGTGACGGACGAGCCGGCACGCCGGAAGATCCTGGTGGACAACCCGGCCCGCCTTTACTGGAGCGAGGAGCAGACGGCATGAGCATGCGCATCGCGATCATCGGCTATGGCGAGGTCGGCAGCATCTTCGCGCGCGACCTGCGCGCCGCTGGCGTCACGGAGATCGCCGCCTTCGATCCCGCCTTCGCCGACCCGGACAGCAAGGCGTCGCGGAACGCCGGGCAGGCGGGACAGGCGGCGGCATCCTCTCCGCTGGAGGCGGTGCGGGGGGCGGAGCTGGTCATCGTCGCGGTGACGGCCGGTTCCGATCTGGACGCCATGCGTTCCATCGCGGCGGGCCTCGGCCATGCCCCCTTCGTGCTGGACGTGAATTCCGTGTCCCCCGGCACGAAGCGCGAGGCCACGGCGATCGTGGAGGCGGCCGGCGGTCGCTATGTGGAGGCCGCGGTCATGACCAGCGTGCCGCCCAAGGGTCTCCGTTCGCCCATGCTGCTGGGTGGGCCGCACGCCACGGCCTTTGCCGTGAGCATGTCGGCTTTCGACATGGCCCTGACGGTCTTCTCGGAAGAGGTCGGCCGCGCCTCCTCGGTCAAGATGTGCCGCAGCGTGATGATCAAGGGCCTGGAGGCCCTGGCCACGGAGTGCCTCCTGGCCGCGCGGCGCTACGGTGTGGAGAAGGAGGTCCTGGCCTCCCTTTCCGACACCCTGCCGCATCCCGATTGGCGTGGATTGGCGCGTTACGTGATCAGCCGTCCCCTGATCCATGGCCGGCGCCGCGCGGAGGAAATGCGCGAGGTTGCCCGCACTGTGTCGGAGGTCGGCGTGCCGCCGATCCTCAGTGGCCCGATCGCGGAGCGGCAGGACTGGTCCGCCGATCGCGGGGCAAGGCTTTCCCCGGAGGAGCTGGCGACCGAGGACCTCGACGCGTTACTGGACGCGGTCCTGGCGAAGCTCTGATCCGTCCTCCGGCACGGCAGCCGGCCCGGCTGGGATTGACGGCCCCGGTGAGGCATGATGCCTGGCCGGGGCCGTGCCTTCGGAGGGTGACATCCTGGCGCGTGCCGTCCCGACCGCGCGCACCAGGGCTCCGGGGGAGGAAGAAATGCCGAGGCATCTCGATCAGCAACTCAAGCTGCGGCTCCTGCGGGCTGTCGATGCCATCGGGGCGCATGGAAGCATCCTGGCCGCCTCCCGTGCGCTCTCCGTCACGCAACCGGCCCTGACCCGCAGCCTGCAGGAGGCCGAGGCGCTGCTGGGCCTGCAACTCTTCGAGCGCAGCGGGCGCGGCGTGCGCGTGACGCCGGCGGGGGAGGTGGTGCTGCAATCGGCCCGGCGCCTGCTGGGCGAACTGCGCCGCCTGGATGAGGAACTGGACCGGCTGGTCGGGCGGATGAAGACCACGATCATGCTGGGCGCCCTGCCCGTGGCCGCCGCCGGCGTGCTTCCGGGCCTGCTGGGGCGGCTGCGCAGCCAGCACCCGGAACTCGTGGTCCAGCTTGTCCAGGGCAAGACGGAGGAGCTCCTCCCCAAGCTGGAGGGTGGGGAGCTGGATCTTGTCATCGGGCAACTCTATCCGCCCGAGAGGCCGGACGGGCTGCTGCGGGAGGCGTTGTACGAGGAACCGATCTCGGTCCTTGCCCGCACCGACCATCCTGTCTTCGAATCCCCCATCACGGCGGAGGCGCTGCGCCGCTGGGAACTGGTGCTGCCGACGATCGGCCAGCGCGTGGGGCAGGAGATCGACCAGTTCCTGGCAACGCTGGGCCTCGCCCCGACCACCTCGATGCGTTCGACCTCCTACGGCTTCATCCGCGAGATGCTGCATTCGACCGACTTCATCTCGGTCATGCCCAATACCATGATGGCGGGTGACCTGCTGCGGGGGACGATCCGCGCGGCACCGCTGCCTGCCGTCTCCCGGCCGCGCCCGGCGGGCTTCATCCGGCGTGCCGATACGCCGCTCTCCGCAGCCGCCGAGGTCCTGGTGGACGGGTTGCGGCGCTATGTCGAGGAGATCGCGGCGCAGGGCCAGCATCCAGGATTGGCCGGAGAGCGGGCTGGAGCTGGTGGGTCCTATGTCGGCCCGGCATAACGCGCGCCGAAGAAGCGATAACACCTTTCCCACTTCGCCGGTCTAGCTTCCACTCTCAAGAGCCCGCACCCATCGCCTCGGCGAAGGGCCGGAAAGCGGGTGGGGGATACGGGGAGAAAAGTCCTGGTGATGCGCAGCCGACAGCTCGATCCCGGGCGCCTGCCCGCCGGCACCTACCTGAACACGGGGGTGACGGCCACCAATGCGCTCCGGCTGAACCGCTTCTGCTACGACCTGCGTCATGCGTCGAAGCGGGATGCCTTCATGGCCAATCCGGAAGCGGCGATGGCGCCCTACGATCTCGCTCCCGAGGACCGGGCGCTTGTCCTGGCGCATGACTGGATCGGCTTGGTGCGGCGTGGCGCGAACGTCTTCCCGTTGCTGCGGCTGTCGCAGCTCTGCGGCGATGGCTTGGCCGCCACGGGCGCGCAGATGCGCGGCGAGACGCTGGAGGAATACCTCGCCAGCCGCAACAGCGGGAAGGGAGCCCCCTGATGGCCCGGATCATCGCCGGCCTCGGTTCGCCCCATGCCCCTTCCATCGGGGCGCTGATCGACAAGGGTGCTTGGCAGGAGCCCGGATGGGAGAAGCTGCTCGACGGCTACCGGCCCATGCAGGACTGGCTGCGCGAGCGCAGGCCGGACGCCGCGATCCTCATCTACAACGACCATGTCACCTCTTTCTTCTTCGACCGCTATCCGACCTTCGCGCTTTCCGTCGCCGGGGAGCATCCGATCGCCGACGAGGGCTTCGGGCCGCGACCCCTGCCGCCAGTCCGGGGCGACGCGGAATTCGCCTGGCATGTCGCGCACAGCCTGGTGGATGACGAATTCGACCTGACCGTCTGCCAGGACATGCCGCTTGACCACGGGGCGCTGACGCCGGTCTCGGCGCTCTGGCCGGATCACGCGGAGGGTTGGCCCTGCGCCATCCTCCCGCTCGCCGTGAACGTGCTCCAGTTCCCGGTGCCGGGGCCGGGACGGCTCTTCCGGCTGGGAAAGGCGCTGCGGCGGGCTGTCGAGAGCTTCCCCAGGGACATGGACGTGGTCGTGCTGGGCACGGGAGGCCTGTCGCACCAGCTGCATGGCGAGCGCTTCGGCTATCAGAACCAGGACTGGGACATGGAGTTCCTCGACCGGCTCCAGGACGACCCGGAGCATTTAGCCGGGCTGCGGCTGCAGGACTTCATCGAGCGCGGCGGCGCGGAAGGGGCGGAGGTGATCATGTGGCTCGCCATGCGCGGCGCCCTTTCCATGCGTGTGCGCTGCCTGCACCGGAACTACCATGCACCGCTGCATACCGGCTTCGCCCAGGTGATCTACGAGGACATGCCGCATGTCGCATAGGGATGGGCGGCGCACGGTCGTGCTGGTGCCCGGCCTGCTCTGCGATGCCTCCGTCTGGGTGCCGCAGCGGCACAGCCTGGAACGGGACTACGATGTCCTGGTGCCGGATCTCTGGGGCCTCGATTCCATCGAAGCAATGGCAGGCGCCATTCTTGACATGGCGCCTGAGCGTTTCGCGCTGGCAGGCCATTCCATGGGCGCACGCGTCGCCCTGGCAATCCTGGATCGGGCCCCGGAACGGGTCGAGCGGCTGGCCCTGCTGGACACCGGCGTGCATCCCCGCCGCCCGGGCGAGGCCGCGAAGCGCCAGGAGCTCGTCGATCTCGCCCATGCACAGGGCATGGCGGCCCTGGCCGAGCGCTGGCTGCCGCCCATGGTGCATCCGCAGCGCGCCGGTGACCCCGCGCTGATGCGGCCGTTGGCAGAGATGGTGTGCCGGGCCACGCCGGAGATCTTCGGGAAGCAGGTCAGGGCGCTGCTGAACCGGCCCGACGCGGCGGCGGTCCTGCCACGCATCGACTGTCCGACCCTGGTGGCCTGCGGACGGCAGGATGGGTGGAGCCCGCTGTCGCAGCATGAGGAAATGGCGGCGGCCATCCGCGATGCCGAACTCGCGGTGATCGAGGACAGCGGCCATATGAGTACGGTCGAGGCACCGGCCGCCGTGACCGGCGTGCTGAGTGCCTGGCTGCGCCTGGGAGTGATGGCATGACATCCCTTCAATCCGCGGAACCCGTGATGGACTTGGCCCATCTCGGGCATCTGGAACTGCTGACGCCCAGGCCGAAGGAGAGCCTGCGCTTTTTCGTCGATGTCCTGGGCATGACGGAGAGCGGCCACCAGGGAGATTCGGTCTATCTGCGGGGTTGGGACGACTATGAGCGTTACTGCCTGAAGCTGACGGCGGCGCGCCATTCCGGCATGGGCCACATGGCCTTCCGCGTCAGGAGCCCGCAAGCCTTGGAGCGCCGCGCCGCGGCGCTGCGTGCCGGCGGGCACGACGTGTCATGGCATGATGGCGATCTGGGCCACGGCCGCACCCTCTGCTTCCGGGACCCGGATGGGCACCTGATCGAGCTCTACTACGAAACGGAATGGTACGAGGCGCCACCCGAGTTGCGGCCGGCGCTGAAGAACCAGGCTCAGCGCTTCCCCGGGCGCGGCGTGAACGTGCGGCGCCTCGATCACGTCAATTGCCTCGCCGCCGACATCAAGGCGAACCGCGAGTTCTTCGAGCAGTGCCTCGGGATGCAGCTGACGGAGCAGATCGTGTTGGACACCGGCGTCGAGGCCGGCATGTGGTTCACCTGCACGAACAAGAGCTACGACATCGCCTATTCCCGTGAGAGCAACGGACGGCGCGGGCGCTTCCACCATCTGACCTTCGCCCTCGACAGCCGCGAGGAGATCCTGCGCGCCGCCGACATCTTCCTGGAGAACGGCGTCCATATCGAGACCGGTCCGCACAAGCACGCGATCCAACAGACCTTTTTCCTCTATGTCTATGAGCCGGGCGGCAACCGCGTGGAACTGGCCAATGCCGGCGCACGGCTGATCCTGGCGCCGGACTGGAAGCCGATCCGCTGGAGCGAGGCGGAGCGGCGGAAGGGCCAAGCCTGGGGCCTGAAGACCATCGAGAGCTTCCACACCCATGGCACGCCGACCCTGGAGGAGATGGACGCGGAGGGGATCGTGTACTGATCGGAGGTTTAGGAAGCTGGGGCCGGTCCGGTCCCGCGTCTTTGTTCGGGAGGAAAGAACCATGAGAAGAAGAGAATTCCTGGCGGCTGGTGCCGCGATGACCCTGCCCCTCGCGGCACCGCGCCTGTCGCGGGCCGCGGAGCCGCTCAAGATCGGCCTGATCCTGCCGATGACGGGGCCCTTCGCCTCGACCGGACGGCAGATCGAGGCCGCCGTGCGCCTCTACATGCAGCAGAACGGCAGCGAGGTGGCCGGGCGTCCGGTCGAGGTGATCGTCCGGGACGACGCCAATGTCGCGGATGCGACGCGGCGCCATGCGCAGGAGCTGGTGGTGAACGACAAGGCCGCCGTCCTGGCGGGCTTCGGTCTGACTCCGCTGGCCCTCGCCGCCGCGCCGATCGCGACGCGCGCCAAGGTGCCGCAGGTCGTGATGGCAGCCGCCACCTCCAGCATCACCGAGGCGTCGCCCTTCATCGTCCGCACGTCCCAGACCATCCCGCAAGTGGCCCTGCCCCTGGGGCGCTGGGCGCCGGAGAACGGCATCCGCAAGGTCGTCACGGTGGTGTCCGACTACGGCCCGGGCATCGATGCGGAGAAGTGGTTCAAGGAACCCTTCGTGCAGGCCGGCGGGCAGGTGCCGGAATCCCTGCGCGTCCCCCTGGCCAGCCCGGATTTCGCGCCCTTCCTGCAGCGGGCGCGCGATGCCTCGCCGGATGCGGTCTTCATCTTCGTGCCGTCCGGCGCCGGATCGGTCTTCATGAAGCAGTTCGCCGAGCGCGGCCTGAAGGAGGCCGGCATCCGGCTGATCGGGCTGGGCGACGTGCTGGACGACGACATTCTCAACAACATGGGCGACCAGGCGCTCGGCGTGGTCACGTCGCAGCACTATTCCGTGGCGCATGACAGTCCGCTGAACAAGAGCTTCGTGAAGGCCTTCAAGGCGGCCAACAAGGACATGCGGCCGAACTACATGGCGGTCGGCGGCTATGACGGCATGGCGCTGATCTACAAGGCGCTGGAGAAGACCAAGGGCGCTTCCGGCGGGCCAATCCTGCTGGAGGCGATGAAGGGCCTGTCTTGGGAAAGCCCGCGGGGGCCGATCTCCATCGACGCGCAAACCCGCGACATCGTCCAGAACATCTACATGCGCCGCTGCGAGCGTCTGGATGGCGAGCTGTACAATGTCGAGTTCGCCACGGTCATGGCTGTCCGGGATCCGGCCAAGCCGGCCTCGGGCTGAGAGGAGAGGGCGGCGATGTTGACCGTTCTGTTCGACGGCGTGGCCTATGGGATGGTCCTTTTCATCCTCGCCTGCGGTCTCGCGGTGACACTGGGCCTGATGAACCTGGTGAACCTGGCGCATGGCGCCTTCGCCATGGCCGGGGGCTATGCCGCCCTCGTTCTGGTGAATCACTGGGGCGTGCCTTTCCTGGCCGCCCTGCCGCTGGTCTTTCTCTTCTCCGCCCTGCTGGGAGCACTGCTGGAGCGAACGCTCTACATCCATGTCTATGCGCGCAGCCATTTCGACCAGGTCCTGTTCTCGATCGGCCTGGTCTTCATGTCCGTGGCCATCGTGGACTACTTGGCGGGGTCCTCGCAGCAGTTCATCGCGATCCCCGACATGCTCCGCGCGCGGTTCGAGTTCCTGGGCATCAGCATGGGAGCCTATCGGCTGCTGATCATCGTCACCTGCGGCGTGATCGCGCTGGCCCTGCATCTCGCCTTGTCGCGCACGCGCTTCGGCAGCCGGCTCCGCGCCGCAGTGGATGACCCGCGCGTGGCACGGGGGCTGGGCATCAATGTGGGGGTGATCTTCGCAGTGACCTTCGCCATCGGCTCCGGCCTCGCCGGGCTGGGCGGTGCGCTGGGGGCCGAGATCCTGGGGCTGGACCCCAGCTTCCCGCTGAAGTTCATGATCTACTTCCTGATCGTGGTGACGGTGGGCGGCACCAGCTCGATCTCCGGGGCTTTCCTGGCCTCGCTCCTGTTGGGGATCGCCGATGTCGCCGGCAAGTACTACGTGCCGGAGTTCGGCGCCTTCGTCATCTACACGGTGATGATCGCCGTCCTGATCTGGCGGCCCCAGGGTCTCTTCGGCCGGGTGGCAACCCGATGAGCAGCCCCGGCATGAGCTTTCCGCAGCAAGCATCGGCCCAGCTCGCGCGCCTGTCCCGGTGGCATCCCGCGGAATACCTGGCCTGGGCGGCGATCGTGGCGGCTTTCCTGCTGTTCCCCGACCGCTACCTGCTGATCGCGGAGATCGCCGTCACGGCCCTTTTCGCGCTCTCGCTGGACCTCATCCTCGGCTATGCGGGCATTCTCTCGCTGGGCCACGCGGCCTTCTTCGGCCTCGGTGCCTATGTCGCCGGCATCGCGGCGGTGCGAGGCGTTTCCGACCCGCTGCTGGGCCTCGGGCTGGCCTGGGTGGCCGCGACCCTGCTGGGCGGCGCGACCAGCCTGCTGGTTCTCCGTGGCAGCGACCTGACGCGCCTGATGGTTACCCTCGGCGTGGCCTCGGTCCTCTACGAGCTGGCCAACCGGCTGAGCTGGCTCACGGGTGGGGCCGATGGCCTGCAGGGGATGGAGGTCGGCCCGCTCCTCGGTCTCTTCGAATTCGATCTGGGTGGCCAGGTGGCGGCTGTATACAGCCTCGTCGTCCTGTTCCTGGCTTTCGTGGTGGTCCGGCGGATCGTGCATTCCCCCTTCGGCTGGTCCCTGCGGGCGGTCCGGGGGAATCCGTTGCGCGCCGGGGCGATCGGCATTCCCGTCCGGGCCCGGCTGGTGGCGGCCTATACGCTGGGAGCTGGCTTGGCCGGGATCGCCGGAGCACTGCTGGCGCAGTCCACGCAGTTCGTCTCCCTCGACGTGCTCGCCTTCCATCGTTCGGCCGATATCCTTCTCGTGCTGGTGATCGGTGGTGTCGGCTGGCTCTATGGCGGGCTGCTTGGTGCGGTCCTGTTCAAGCTGATGCAGGACGTGCTTTCCAGCCTCACGCCGCAGTACTGGCAGTTCTGGATCGGCCTCGTGCTGGTGGCGCTGGTGCTGATCGGCCGGGACCGGATCGCCGACTGGCTCGCCCTGTTCCGCCGGCGCAAGCCCGCCACTGCCAGCCATGTCCCGGAGCCGGCCGAATGAGCGCAATGCTGCAGGACCTTTCCTCGTCCAGCCCCGAGCCTGGGCCTGCCCCGGCGCTGCAGACGCTGGGCCTGAACCGGCATTTCGGCGGGCTGCATGCGACACGCGACGTCAACCTCTCGCTGGCCCGGGGCAGCCGCCACGCCCTGATCGGTCCGAACGGCGCCGGCAAGACGACGCTCATCAACCTGCTGACCGGCGTGCTCCGCCCGAGTTCGGGCAGGATCCTGCTGGAAGGCGAGGACATCACGGCGTTGCGCCCCGATCAGCGCGTGCGCCGCGGCCTGGCCCGGACCTTCCAGATCAACCAGCTCTTCCCCGCCATGACCGTGCTGGAAACGGCGGGCCTGGCCATTTCCCAGAGGCTCTATGGCGGCCGCTCCTGGTGGCGGTCCGTAGGCAGCCGCCCGGCCGTGGTGGAGGAGGCGGTGGCCATCCTCGAACGATTCCGTCTGTCCGGGGTGATGGGGGAGCGTGTGGTCAACCTGCCCTATGGCCAGCAGCGGCTGCTAGAGATCGCCTTGGCCATCGCCTGCCGCCCCCGTGTGCTGCTGCTGGACGAGCCAGCCGCCGGAGTGCCCGAGGCGGAGCGCGAGGAGATCCTCGACCGCATCGCGGAACTTCCCGGCGACGTCACGGTGCTGCTGATCGAGCATGACATGGATCTGGTCTTCCGCTTCGCCGACCGGATCTCGGTCCTGGTGCTGGGCGGCGTGCTGATGGAGGGCAGCGTGGCGGAGGTCGCCTCGGACCCGCGGGTGAGGGAGGTTTATCTGGGGGAGGGCGAGCATGGCTGACATCCTGGCGGTGGAGCATCTCGCGGCGGGCTATGGGCAGGCCGCGGTGCTGCACGATGTCTCGCTGCGCCTCGCCGAAGGCCGCTCCATGGCGGTGCTGGGGCGCAACGGCATGGGCAAGACCACGCTGCTGAACAGCATCATCGGCGTCACGCGCCGCTTCGGCGGAACGGTCCATATCGGCGGAAAGGACATCACCAGCCTGTCCCCGGACAGGCGGGCCCTGGCAGGCATCGGCTGGGTGCCGCAGGAGCGCAACATCTTCCGTTCCCTGACCGTCGAGGAGAACCTGACGGCCGTGGCGCGGCCAGGGCCATGGGACCTGCGCAAGGTCTTCGCCATGTTCCCCCGGCTGGAGGAAAGGCGCCGCAACATGGGGGACCAGCTTTCCGGCGGCGAGCAGCAGATGCTGGCGGTGGGACGGGCGCTCGTGCTGAACCCGCGACTGCTGTTGCTGGACGAGCCGACCGAGGGCCTGGCACCGATCATCGTGGAGGAGCTCCTGTCGGCGCTCCGCCGGATCATGCGGGACGAGGGTCTTTCGGCGCTGCTGGTGGAACAGCACGCGCAGAAGATCCTGGGCGTCACGGACGAAGCGGTGATCCTGGAACGCGGCCGGATCGTGCATGCGGCCCCGAGTTCCGTGCTTCGCTCGGAAACGGAGGTGCTGGAACGATACCTGGGCGTATCTCGAAAGGGGGTGGTGCTTCCCGTCATGTGAGAAGGGCAGGGGCGCCCTCCCACGGGCCGGTTCCTGCGTGCCAGGAGATATAGAAGACAAAAGACTTGGCACGTCGGTATCCAGCTTGTATACAGGTTGGCAGGAAACGATCCGTGTGGAGGCCCCCATGGGCAGTAGGACCCCGACCTTTCCCCTGAATGCATGGTATGCCGCCGCCTGGGATGCGGAAGTGAAGCGGGAACTCCTGGCCCGCACGATCTGCAACAAGAAGGTCGTGCTCTACCGCACCCAGGACGATCGCGCCGTGGCGCTGGAGGATGCCTGCTGGCACCGCCTCGTCCCGCTTTCCATGGGCAGGCTCAAGGGTGACGAGGTGCAGTGTGCCTATCACGGCCTGCGCTTCAACGCGCGCGGGCGCTGCACCTTCATGCCGTCCCAGGACACGATCAACCCGTCGGCGAGCGTGCGCTCCTTCCCTGTGGTGGAGAAGCACCGCTTCGTCTGGATCTGGCCGGGCGACCCCGCCCTGGCCGATCCGGCGCTGGTGCCGGACCTGCACTGGAACCACGACCCGGCCTGGGCCGGCGACGGCAAGGTGATCCACGCCGCCTGCGACTACCGCCTGATCGTGGACAATCTCATGGACCTGACCCATGAGACCTATATCCATGGCAGCAGCATCGGCAACGATGCGGTGGCGGAAGCGCCTTTCGACGTCACGCATGGCGAGAGGACGGCGACGGTGACGCGCTGGATGGTCGATATCGATCCGCCGCCCTTCTGGCGCGCCCAGCTCGGCAAGCCCGGCAATGTGGACCGCTGGCAGATCATCCGCTTCGAGGCGCCCTGCACGGTGGCCATCGACGTGGGCGTGGCCCCCACCGGGACCGGCGCGCCGCAGGGCGACCGCAAGGAAGGCGTCAGCATGGTGGTGATCAACACGATCACGCCGGCAACCGACAAGACCTGCCATTATTTCTGGGCCAATGTGCGGGACTACCGCATCCACGAGCAGCGCGTGACGACCGATATCCGCGATTCCATCACCAAGGTCTTCCGGGAGGACGAGATCATCGTCGAAGCGCAGCAGCGCGCGATCGACGAGCATCCGGATCACGTCTTCTACAACCTGAACATCGATGCCGGGGCGCTCTGGGCACGGCGGCTGATCGACCGCCTGATCGAGGCCGAGACCGGCGGCGCCCCCGCCCTGCCGGTCGCGGCCGAGTAGCCACGATGTCCCAGAGCGTCGCGGCCCTGCTGAAGCTGCGGGAGGTGATCCTGAGCGGCAGCCTGCCGCCGGGGGAACGGCTCTCGGAGAACGGTGTCGCCGAGCGCCTCGGCGCGTCGCGCACGCCGGTGCGGGCGGCCCTGGCGCGGCTGGCGGAGGAAGGGCTGCTGGAGCCCATTCCGTCCGGCGGCTTCATGGTGAAGGCCTTCACTGAGCGGGAGATCCGCGATGCGATCGAGGTCCGCGGCACGTTGGAAGGGCTGGCGGCGCGCTTTGCGGCTGAGCGCGGCGCTTCGCCGGAAGGCTTAGCCCATCTGCGCGACATCCTGGAAGGCATCGACGCCGTCCTGGTGCGCGACCCCGCTGCCGGGATCGACTTCACCGAGTACGTGACGCTGAACGAGCATTTCCATCAGCTCCTGCTGGAACTGGCGGAGAGCCCGGTGTTGGCGCGCAAGGTCGGGCAGGCCGTGGCGCTGCCTTTCGCATCCCCCAGCGGCTTCGTCATGGCCCAGGGCGCGCTGCCCGAGGCGCGGGTGATCCTGACCGTGGCACAGGAACAGCATCGCAGCGTGGTGGAGGCGATCTCGCTGCGGGAAGGCGCCCGGGCGGAGGCGATCATGCGGGAACACGCCCGCCTCGCCCATCGCAACCTCGCCTTGGCCCTGCGCCAGGGCAAGCTTCATCTGGTCCAGGGCGGCGCCCTGATCCAGCGCCGCCTGCCGGCCTGAACGCGGCGGCGCGTGGGAGGAAAGAGAGAAAGATGCGGTTCGACGGACAGTGGATCACGGCGGTGGTTCGCGGCACGCGTGACCTGACGCCTGGCATTCGCGAATTCATCCTGGCACCCGAGGGCGGTGCGACGCCCTATGCCACCGGCAGCCATCTCTGCGTGCGCGTGATGGTCGATGGCAGGATCGACCTGCGCCGTTATTCGCTGGTCGGCGATCAGCCGCAGGATGGCTGCTGGCGCATCGCCGTGAAGCGCGAGGAGCCGGGCAGGGGAGGCTCTCGCTACATGTGGTCGCTGCCCACCGGAGCGCGCCTCGAGGTCACGGCGCCGGATAGCTTCTTTCAGCTTTCCGGCGATGCGCCCGATTACCTGCTGGTCGCCGGCGGGATCGGGATCACGCCGATCCGTGGCATGGCATCGGCCCTGCGGCGGCGTGGTGCGCGTTTCCGCATGCTGTATGCCGGGCGATCCCGCGCAGAGATGGCCTATCTGGCCGAACTGGAAGCGGAGCTTGGCGGGCAGCTGGAGGTCTTCAGCGACGCCGACGGACGAAGGATCGACCTGAAGCACGCCTTCTCGTCGCTCGAACCGGAAGCGGAAACCTATATCTGTGGTCCCATCGGCCTGCTGGAAGCGGCGAAGCGCGAATGGGCTGCCGCAGGTCGGCCGCGCGCTCGGCTGGTCTTCGAAACCTTCGGTTCCTCCGGCCGCCATCCCACCGAGGCCTTCACCGTCCGGCTTCCTCGCTTGGGCATCGAGGTGCAGGTGCCGGCCAACAGCAGCATGCTGGAAGCGCTGGAGGCCAGCGGCGTCGGTGTGCTGTCCGACTGCAGGCGCGGAGAGTGCGGCCTCTGCGCGATGGACGTGCTGGATGCCGACGGCATCCTGGATCATCGTGACGTGTTCTTCAGCGACCATCAGCACGAGGAGGGCCGCAGGATCTGCGCCTGCGTCTCCCGCGTGGTCGGTGGCACGATCACCTTGGACACGGCGGATTGTGGCGACGAACAGCTCCGGTCCGGCCCGGAGGTGATGCTGCATTCCTGAGCCACCCTGGGCGCGGCCCGCGACCGGGGGGGGGAACGCAGGGCACTTCCCGCCAGAGGCAAGCTGACGCCCAGCATTCAAGGAATCTTCACGCCCATCCCGGTTCCCGCATCCTATACCGGTCGCGAAACAGGTTGCCGGGCACTGGATGCAACAGACATTCGTGAGGCGCCACTACCGCACGGTGTTCCTTTCCGACCTGCATCTCGGCCTTCGCGCCAGCCGGGCCGACCTGCTGCTGGATTTCCTGGGCGGCATGGATTGCGGGCGGATCGTGCTGGTGGGCGACATCGTGGATGGCTGGCGCCTGCGGAAGTCCTGGTACTGGGACGCCTACCATGACGAGGTGATCCGCCTGCTGCTGCGCAAGGCGCGCGAGGGTGTCGAGATCCTCTACATCCCCGGCAACCACGACGAGATGTTCCGCGACTGGGTGGGGCTGGAGGTCGCCGGCATCCACCTCGTGCAGCAGGCCGAGCACGTCACCGCCGACGGCCGCCGGCTGCTGGTGATGCATGGCGACGAGTTCGACAGCGTGGTGCGCTACTGGCCGCTGCTCGCCCATCTGGGCGACTGGGCCTATGACGCGGCGCTGCTGCTGAACCGCTGGTTCAACACCGCCCGGCGGCGGATGGGATACCCCTACTGGTCGCTGTCGCAATGGCTGAAGCGGCGTGTGAAGGAAGCCGTCAAGGCGATCGACCGCTTCGAGGAGTCGCTGGCGCACGAGGCACTGCGCGGCGGCTATGACGGCGTCATCTGCGGCCACATCCATCATGCCGAGATGCGCGACATCGGCGGCGCGACCTACATGAACACCGGAGACTGGGTGGAGTCCTGCACCGCCCTGGTGGAGCATCCCGACGGACGCTTCGAACTGCTCGATTGTTCCGTCCGCGATCGCCTGGCCACGCCGCCTGCGCAGCCGGTGCCCGCCTGATGCGGCGGATGGACGGGCTGCCCAGCCTGCTCCCCCAGACGCCCGCGCGTATCCTGATCGTCTCGGATGCCTGGGAACCGCAGGTGAATGGTGTTGTGCGGACCTTGCGGACCGTCGCCGATCTTCTCCGGCGCGATGGCGACGTGGTCGAGATCCTGGGCCCTGACCGTTTCACCTCCCTGCCCATGCCCTCTTATCCGGAGATCCGGCTTGCCTGTTCCTCCCGCGCAGCGGTCGAGGCCCAGGCGGAAGCCTTTCGTCCGCAGACCATCCATATCGCCACGGAAGGACCGCTGGGCTGGATGATGCGGGCGGTCTGCCGCCGCCGTGGCTGGCCCTTCACGACGTCCTTCCACACCCGCTTTCCGGACTACCTGCATCTGCGGGCCCGTGTGCCGCAGAGCTGGTCCTGGGCCGTGCTGCGCCGCTTCCATGCTGCCTCCGCCGGAACCCTGGCGGCGACGCCCTCCCTGCTGCGGGAGATGGAGGGCCGTGGTTTCCGCAACCTCCAGCTCTGGACGCGTGGGGTGGATCTGGAACGCTTCCGGCCAGGGCTGCGGGATGGACCTCTCGACCCCTATGCCGGGCTCCAGCGTCCAGTCTTCGCTTGCTTCGGCCGGGTGGCGGTGGAGAAGAACATCGAGGCCTTCCTGAACCTCGATCTTCCGGGCTCAAAGGTGGTGGTGGGCGATGGACCGCGGCGTGCGGCGCTCCATGCCCGCTTCCCGGAAGTGCGTTTCCTCGGCCAATTGCACGGAGAGGCGCTGGCGGCCTGCTACGCGGATGCGGATGTGATGGTCTTTCCCTCCCGCACCGACACTTTCGGCTTGGTGATGCTGGAAGCCCTGGCGAGCGGAACGCCTGTCGCCGCCTTCCCCGTTCCGGGGCCGCTGGATGTGCTGGGCGGGGCGGCCGCGCCCGTTGGCGCCATGAACGAGGATCTTCGCGCCGCGTGTCTCGCCGCCCTTGCCGTGGATCGCGCGGCCTGCCGGGACCATGCGGAAAGCTGGTCCTGGGGCCGATGCAAGTCGCTCCTCCGGGCTGCCCTGGTCCCCATCGCCCAACTCGGCTGAAAACCTATGGCTCCGCAAGCCTGGTATTTTGCTTCTGCACCATCGGATGGGCCATGTCTGTCTCGGGAAGGCAGGAACATGCCTCCGGACCCGTCCTGAAGCCGGGCCATGGAAGTCACTTCGGCACTGGGAACGATGGCACGAATGTTACCCTGGCCCCGGAAGCGTGAGGTCGTCAGCATGCTACGAGCCCTGTAACGGCCCATTACATCGGCTCCGAAATAATGCCTGTTGATGGTGGACATGTCCTAAGGCGACCACGGTCTGGAGTTCAGAGTAATGACTCGCGTGAACGCTCTGCAGCACTGCGCCAGATCCCCCATGGATGGACCAGCGGGGATGGAGCAGCCACTCGCGTCCTGCGGGGCGGATTCGAGCCCGTTGCAACCGGTGGTCTTCTCAACCGACCTCGTTGAGCCGAGCCGCCGTCTCGATCTGTGGCAGAGCAAGTACGAGTCCTTCAACATCATCACACCGATGGGAGAGGCGGACCCGAGTTTCTCCGGCCGCAACGTGATCTGGTCCTTCGGTGCCCTGGCCCTGAGCCGTAACACGGCACCGGGCGTGTCGATCGAACGCAGTGCCCGGCAGGTCCGTCGCGACTCGATCGACCACTGGGTGGTGCGTGTGGCCCGGACCGGTGCGTCCAGGTACCGCTCCGCCTCGGCTTGTTTCGTCACCAGCCCGGGCGTGCCGGCCCTGTTCTCGCTCGGCGAGCCTTCCGAGAGCGACCGGACCAATGCGGATTGGCTCTCGCTCTACATCCCGCGCGACGCTTTCCCGGAGCTTTCAGTGGGCTTGGCCGCGCTTGGAGCTGGAGTGCTTGAAACCCCCGGAGCGGCTCTCCTGGCGGACTACCTGCTGCTGCTGGAACGACGCCTGTCGGCGATGACGCCGGAACAGGTGCCTGTTCTGGCCACGGCGACGCGTTCCATGATCGCGGCTTGCCTCCTCACCGGCATTGCGCCGAAGGCCGTCTCGCCGGTGGACAAGGCGACTGCCCAGATAGAGCGAATAAGACAGGTGATCCGACAGAATATCGGTCGCGCCACGCTCGACCCCCAGAAAATCTGCCGCCTGGCGGGTGTCTCGCGTTCTGTCCTCTATCGGCTTTTCGAACCGCATGGCGGCGTGGCCCACTACATACAAGGGCAGCGCCTGCACATGGCGCATGCGATGCTCTCGGAACGCGGGTGCCGCCTCTCGGTGGGCGAGATCGGTGAGCGGGTGGGCTTCTTCGACGCCTCCACCTTCAGCCGGGTTTTTCGGCGGGAGTTCGGCTACACGCCGGGCGAGGCGCGTTCGGCCGGCCAGCAGGGCCTCCGGGCCGCCGGGGCGGAGACCATGCATTCCACATCCTTCGGCCTCGACTTCGGCGGCCTGCTTCGCCGGCTCGGTGCCGGCGACAGGCGTGGGGCTGCGGTGCCGCCAGCATGACCGCCAGATACCCTTCCGGTTTAGCCTGGGACGGGCCACACAGTGGCGGCATCCATGGCCCATGATCGCTGGTTGCCAGAAGCACTAGCCTTCTCGGACATGCGGCCTCTCACCAACCTCATCTTTGTCGCGGCCGGGCCGGCGGAAGTCACCGGTCGAAGGTACAGATCGCGGAACTGGCCGTCGGTCGAGGCGGCGACCCCTGCCGTAGCCCCGCTGGTTTCCGGCTGGCCTGCAAGGAGGAAGGTGGAATTTCCATGGAGAAGCTGGATCAGGTCCTGGCACACATTGGTTCCGAACTGGAGGCGAGCCTGGAGAGGCTCTTCGTCCTGCTCCATTTCCACGGACCCCGCCGCCTCCGCCAAGGTCCTCTTCCGCCTCGCCTTCGAGCAGGGTCCGGATCCTGGCGGATTGCCAGAAGGAATTCCAGGAGCATGGCGCCGGCCGGGCGATCCGTTGTCCCATCAAGGGTTTGGCTCTCGCGAAGGCGCGGGAGGTCCTGATCGCGGAATGGGGTCGGCCCGCAATCTTCATCGCTGGCAGCGGCTCGATCCCGATCACGCGTAAGCTGAAGGTGGCCGGAGTCTGCGTACCGCGCCCTAGACGATCCTGCGCTGCGGCGACGCCAGGGAGATGGATGGAATGCACAAGGAATTGTTCGGCGGCGAATCCCGGGACCAGACCTCGGTCTCTACGGGGCACCTGCCTCCGCCCGAGAGGGTGGATGAGCTTCTGGAGGAAGCGCATCATCGCTTTCGAAGCAACGATGACGGCGTGGTCGCGGACTACATTCCTGCCCTGGCGAAAGTTCCGAGAGACCTCTTCGGCCTGTGCGTGGTGGAGGCGGACGGGGCCGTCCACACCGTCGGCGACGTGGACCATGCCTTCTCGATCCAGAGCGTCTCCAAGCCCTTCGTCTTCGCCCTGATCTGTCAGGCCATCGGTGCCGAGCCGGCCAGGGAGCGGGTGGGCGTGAACGCGACCGGCCTGCCTTTCAACTCGGTGATGGCGGTGGAACTGAATACCGACCGCACCATGAATCCGATGGTCAATGCCGGTGCCATCGCAACCACCAGCCTGGCTCCCGGCGATACGGCCGAGGCGAAGTGGCACTTCATCCAAGAGGGCCTATCCCGGTTTGCCGGGCATGAGTTGAAGATGGACTCGGAGATCTACGAGTCCGAGGCCGCCACCAACCTTCGCAACCGCGGGATCGCCAAACTGCTGGAGGGCTACGAGCGCATGTATTTCGACGCCCTGGAGGCCACGGATATCTACACGCGGCAGTGTTCGCTGCTGGTCACGGCGCGCGATCTCGCAGTGATGGGCGCGACCCTCGCCGATGGCGGGGTAAACCCGCTGACAGGCGAGCGGGTGATCGACGAGGCGCACTGCAAGCGGATCCTGGCGGTGCTGGCGACCGCCGGGCTCTACGAGGAGTCCGGCGACTGGCTCTACGAAGTGGGACTGCCGGGCAAGAGCGGGGTCAGCGGGGGCATCGTCACCATCGCTCCGGGCAAGGGGGGACTCGGCACATTCTCCCCACCACTGGACGGGGCAGGCAACAGCGTCCGTGGGCAGCTTGCCACCAAGTTCCTGTCGGAGCGCCTCGGCCTCAATCTATTTGCCTCGCGGCCGATCGAAGCCAGCCACCGGTGATGCAGGGCTCGCAAGAAAGGGATGTCCATGGATAAGACCCCGTTTCATAACGGCTGAGCCAGACGCCGGACGAGGATCATGGCGGCGGCGAGGGTGAAGAAGGCGACGGCGGAACCGACGGTGGCCTCGTGATCGCGAGCGAGGCGTCGGCAGCGGCCGAACCAAGCGAAGGACCTCTCCACCACCCAGCGCCTGGGTTGCACGGCGAAGCCTTTCTGGCCGGGTGCGCTGCCGATGATGGTAACGGCGACGGGGGAGGCTCGGGCGACCCGCGGACCGGCGTAGGCGCGGTCGGCGAAGCAGCGGGCCAGGAACGGCCAAGGGCGGCGCGACATGGCCAGGAGGGCCGCACCCCCTCGGCTGTCATGCAGGCAGGCGGGCGAGATGGCGGCGAGCAGGAGCCTACCGTCCGTGTCCACCAGGGCGTGGCGCTTGCGGCCCGTCACCTTCTTCCCGGCATCGTAGCCGCGGACACCTTTCACGCCGACACCGCCCGAGCGGACGGATTGGGCGTCCAACACCGCCGCTGTCGGTGAGGCCTCTCGGCCGACCCGCTCGCGGTCGGCCATGATGAGGGCGTGCGCCAGTCGCTCGAAGGTGCCCCGGCGCGAGAGGCGCAGGAACCAACGGTGCACGGTCCCGGGCGGCGGGAAGTCGCGGGGCAGATGCGCCCAGGCGCAGCCGGTACGGAGCACGTAGAGGATCGCATCGACCACCCGCCGCATCGGCCAGGACCGGGGTCGTCCGGTCTTTGCAGGGCTTGGCAAGAAGGGCTCGACCAGGGCCCACTCGGCATCGGTTAGGCACGTTGCATAAGGCTGGGAGCCGCGCGCAAGCTGCGCGCGGGCGGCAGGGGTCCACATGGGCCACCTCGAAGGACGTCAGACACCCTCCGAACGCGCAGAACTCCCGCCGCTCACCCCGCCTCAGCCGTTATGAAACGGGTTCTAAAACAACGACGACGTTGGGCGACACGCTCCCCGAGGCTCGGTCATCCTGGGTGCCCATGATCGCCATCGCCCTTGGCCAGGCCATCATGTCCTTCAATGTGGCTTCCCTGCCCGTGTCCCTGGCAGGCATGGTCAACAGCTTCGGCGTGCCGCCGACCACGATCGCCACGGGCATCGTGATGTATTCCCTGTCGGTGGCGGGCTTCGTCATGCTGGGCGCGAAGCTCGTGCAGCGCTTCGGCTCCACCCAGGTCTTCCGCATCGTCGTCGCCCTGTTCGGCGTGGCGCAGGTGCTGATGGTGGTGAGCCCGGTGGCAACGGTGATGCTGCTGGCGCAGCTTCTTGCCGGGTTGGCGGCAGCAGTGATCGTGCCCGCTCTCGTGGCGCTCATCGCCAACCATTATCATGGCCAGCAACAAGCGACCGCTGTCGGCACGCTGGGTTCGGCACGGGCCGGGGCCGGGGTGGCGGCCTTCCTGATCGGCGGGTTGCTTGGCACCTTCATCGGTTGGCGGCCTGTCTTCGGCATCCTGATCGCTGCCTCGGCACTAGTGTTCTTCCTGAGCTTCCGCCTGAAGCCGGAGGAACCGCGGCCCGAGGTGAAGATCGACGGGGTCGGCGTCATCCTGGCCGCGGCCGCGATCGTCATGACCGTCTTCGGCTTCAACAACCTCAATCGCTGGGGTCTCGGCATCGCCCGGCCGAGCGCGCCCTTCGACCTCCTGGGCCTTTCGCCCGCGCCGGTGATGATCGTCATCGGCATCGTGCTTCTCCAGGGCTTCATTGTCTGGACGCGGCGGCGCCAGGCAGCCGGCCAGACGCCCCTGCTTGATCTACGTGTCATCACTTCGGGGCAGGAGCGGGCCGCAGTCTATGCCATGTTCGCCGTGGTGGCGCTGGAGGCGATGCTGAACTTCTCGGTGCCGCTCTATATCCAGATCATCCAGGGCCGCACGGCGATCGAGACGGCGATCGCGATGCTGCCCTTCAACCTGACCGTCTTCTTCACCGCCATGCTGGTGGTGCGCCTGTATCCCTTCCTGGCACCGCGCCAGATCGGCCGCCTTGGCTTCATCCTCTGCACCCTGGCGCTGCTCTGGCTTGCCTGGGTGGTCCGCAACGACTGGTCGGCCGTGGCGGTGATGTTCGGGCTGATCGCATTCGGCATCGGCCAGGGGGCCCTGGTGACGCTGGTCTTCAATGTGCTGGTCACCGCGGCGCCCAAGGATCTGGCGGGCGATGTCGGGTCCCTACGCGGCACGACGCAGAACCTAGCGGCCGGTGTCGGCACCGCATTGGCCGGCGCGCTGCTGGTTGGGCTGCTGAGCAGCGCCATCCTCTACCGTGTGGCGGAGAATCCGCGCTTGCCGCCGGCGGTGGTGTCGCAGATCGACCTCGACAGCATCAACTTCGTCAGCAACGACCATTTGCTGGAGATCATGCAACGTACCGGTGCGGCCCCCGAGGTCGTACAGGAAGCCGTCCGGATCAATGCCGAATCCCGCCTCCGGGCCCTGAAGATCGGCCTGCTGGTGATGGCCTGTGTCTCGCTTCTCGCCATCTTTCCGGCGGGACGGCTTCCGGCCTACCGCCCTGGCGAGATCCCGGCGCATCCGCCTGTCCCGGCCGCTGGCGCTACCGTGGCGGCAATCAGGGAGGATGAGGAGGCCGCCCTATGAGCCTGCCTCGAACGCTGATCCTGTCCCTGGGCGGCACCATCGCCATAGTGCCGGGAAAGGGGAGGGGCATCGCGTCGAAACCGGGGGGGCACCGATCTCGTGGCCATTGTTCCGGCCCTCTCGGGGCTGGCGGAGATCGAGGCCCGTTCGCCCCCGCGCCTGCCCAGCCCCTTCCCCGGAGGATCTGCTGACGGTGACAAGGGTTATCGAAGCCGGCTTCCAGGTCGGCTTCGACGGCGCGGTGATCATCCAGGGTGCGGACACGATCGAGGAATCCGCGTTCCTCCTCGACGTGCCGGTGACAGGCGATAAGCCGGTCGTGATGCGAACCTGCCCGGCGCTGTCCAGGTGGCGGCTCCGTCGCAGGCCCGCGGGCTCGGCGCCCTGGCCGTGTTGACTGCTGCTCGGCCTCGCCCTGCGGCCAGGGTCTGGGCTTCCTCCCGACGAGGCCCTCGCGCCCTATCAGTAGAGCCCTGTGAACAGGCCGGGGAACGGTGCGGCGTGCGCCGAACGAACCGGAGTACAAGACGCTCCCGAGCCGTGCCTTTAGCGGACCATCACATCTGGGACGGTCCAACGCATTTGGAACATGTTTATGTCGAGGGCCTTGTCGATAAACCTGCAAAACAGATGGAGGGGGCGCGCACCATGGTTGTCTTCGGACGCACAGGGAAAAGGTTCCCGATGCGTTGGAACAATGGCCGGCGCGATCGGCGTGGGCCGACGCGATCGCCATGATTCAGCGGCATTTGCATCGGAGACGCCCCAGGATGCCGCAGGCACTCGGACCCGCCACCACGACGAGGCTGCTGCGGCAGGGTTTGACACTCACCAGCCTCCTGGCTCTCTTCGCCTGCGGCCCGGCCGAGCCGCCACCGCCGGAGCCGCCGCGGCCGGTCCGTGCCATCACCACATCGCTGGAGCCGGGTGGCGAGGCGGTGACGCTGACCGGGCAGGTGGAGGCGGCTGAGGAAGTCGGCTTAGCCTTCCGCATCGGCGGACGGATGATCGAGCGCAACGTGAACGTCGGCGACCAAGTCCGCGCCGGCCAGATCATCGCAAGGCTGGAGGACCGCACGCCGCGCGACAACCTGCGGGCCGCGCGGGCGGCCACCGCAGCGGCGCGGGCGGCGCTGGTGCAGGCGCGCAACCACTACGACCGGCAGAACCAGCTGCTGCGCAGCGGCTTTACCACCCGAGCTAATTACGACGACGCGGTTCGGCGCCTGCAGGCCGCCCAGTCCCAGGTGGATGCCAGCCTGGCGCAGGAGAACATCGCCGAGACGACGCTCGCCTATACGGATCTCGTGGCGGATTCCAACGGCGTTGTCACGACCCGTGGCGCCGAGCCGGGCGAGGTCGTGGCGGCGGGACAGCGCATCGTGACCCTGGCCCGTGAAGGTGGCCGCGACGCGGTGTTCGACGTGCCTGCCCGGCTGATGGAGCAGGCAGGACCCGACCCGCTGGTCACGGTGTCACTGAGAACCCGTTTCATAACGGCTGAGGCGGGGTGAGCGGCGGGAGTTCTGCGCGTTCGGAGGGTGTCTGACGTCCTTCGAGGTGGCCCATGTGGACCCCTGCCGCCCGCGCGCAGCTTGCGCGCGGCTCCCAGCCTTATGCAACGTGCCTAACCGATGCCGAGTGGGCCCTGGTCGAGCCCTTCTTGCCAAGCCCTGCAAAGACCGGACGACCCCGGTCCTGGCCGATGCGGCGGGTGGTCGATGCGATCCTCTACGTGCTCCGTACCGGCTGCGCCTGGGCGCATCTGCCCCGCGACTTCCCGCCGCCCGGGACCGTGCACCGTTGGTTCCTGCGCCTCTCGCGCCGGGGCACCTTCGAGCGACTGGCGCACGCCCTCATCATGGCCGACCGCGAGCGGGTCGGCCGAGAGGCCTCACCGACAGCGGCGGTGTTGGACGCCCAATCCGTCCGCTCGGGCGGTGTCGGCGTGAAAGGTGTCCGCGGCTACGATGCCGGGAAGAAGGTGACGGGCCGCAAGCGCCACGCCCTGGTGGACACGGACGGTAGGCTCCTGCTCGCCGCCATCTCGCCCGCCTGCCTGCATGACAGCCGAGGGGGTGCGGCCCTCCTGGCCATGTCGCGCCGCCCTTGGCCGTTCCTGGCCCGCTGCTTCGCCGACCGCGCCTACGCCGGTCCGCGGGTCGCCCGAGCCTCCCCCGTCGCCGTTACCATCATCGGCAGCGCACCCGGCCAGAAAGGCTTCGCCGTGCAACCCAGGCGCTGGGTGGTGGAGAGGTCCTTCGCTTGGTTCGGCCGCTGCCGACGCCTCGCTCGCGATCACGAGGCCACCGTCGGTTCCGCCGTCGCCTTCTTCACCCTCGCCGCCGCCATGATCCTCGTCCGGCGTCTGGCTCAGCCGTTATGAAACGGGGTCTGAGCGGCAACCCATCGGTCAGGACGACCGGAAGGGTGCGGGAGATCTCGCCGCAAGCCGATCCGGTGACACGGACCTTCCGGGTAAGGGTCGGGCTGATCGATCCGCCGGAGACCCTGCGGCTGGGCTCGACGGTCAATGGCAGCATCCAGATCGGCGGAGTGAGCGGCATCGATGTCCCGGCCTCCGCCCTGACCCGGGGCAGCCAGGGCCCGGCGGTCTGGGTGGTGAACGGCCAGGATTCCACCGTTGCCCTGCGCCCGGTCGAGGTGGCGCGCTACGACGCCGCGCGGGCCATCATCGCCGATGGACTGCAGGAGGGCGAGGTGGTGGTGACCGCGGGGGTGCAGACCCTCCGGCCCGGCCAGAAGGTCCGGCTGCTCGGCAATGGGCAGGCTGCCCCTCAGGCTGCGGCCAGGGACGGTGCGCGGTGAAGCCCTTCAACCTTTCCGAATGGGCGCTGAACAACCGCTCCATCGTCGTCTATCTGATGATCGTCGCGGTGCTGGCCGGCACCCTGTCCTTCCTGCGCCTGGGCCGGGCGGAGGACCCGGTCTTCACGATCCGCACGATGATCGTGCAGGCCAACTGGCCCGGCGCCTCCATGAACGACACGCTGAACCAGGTCACCGAGCGGCTGGAGCGCCGGCTGCAGGAAACGCCCAACCTGAACCGGCTGCGCAGCTTCACCCAGCCTGGCCAGAGCCTGATCTATGTGGAACTGCTGGGAAGCACGCCGGACGCCAAGGTCGCGGACACCTGGTATCAGGTCCGCAAGTACATCGGTGATATCCGCCACACCCTGCCGCCCGGCATTCAGGGCCCTTTCTTCAACGATGACTTCGGCGATACTTTCGGGATCGTCTATGGCTTCACGGCGGACGGCTTCACCCATCGCGAGCTGCGCGACCATGTGGAGGAGATGCGTTCGGAACTGCTGAAAGTCCCCGACGTTTCCCGGATCGAGTTCATCGGGGCTCAGGATGAGCGGGTCTTCATCGAGTTCTCGATGGAGAAGCTGGCGGGGCTGGGCATCGACCGGAACGCCTTGATCGCCGCGTTGCAGGCGCAGAACCTGATCTCACCCGCCGGCACCATCGAGGGTGGGCAGGAGCGGCTGCTGCTGCGCGTCTCCGGCTCCTTCGAATCCGAGGACGACATCCGGGCGACGAACTTCTCCATGGGCAACCGCATCCTGCGCCTGAGCGACGTCGCGGAGGTCCATCGCGGCTATGCCGACCCACCCCAGCCCATGTTCCGCGTGAACGGGCGGGAAGCGATCGGCCTCGGCATCTCCATGCGCGACGGCGGTGACGTGCTGCAGCTCGGCCGCAACATCGATGCGGCGGCGCGGCGCGTCATGGCCGACATGCCGGTGGGGATCGAGATGCATTCGGTGGCTGAGCAGCCGCGGACGGTCGAACTGGCCATCGCCGACTTCATGGGCTCCCTCTGGCAGTCCATCGCCATTATCCTGGTGGCGAGCTTTGTCAGCCTCGGCCTGCGGGCCGGCGCCATCGTCGCCCTGGCCATCCCGCTGACGCTCGCCATTGTCTTTCCCATCATGCAGGTCGCCGGCATCGACCTTCAGCGCGTCTCCCTGGGCGCTCTGATCATCGCCCTGGCGCTCATGGTGGACGACGCCATGACCACCGTGGACGCCATGATGAACCGGCTCGCGGCGGGCGACAGCAAGGAGGCGGCCGGCACCTACGCCTTCCGCGCCCTCGCCTTCTCGATGCTCGCGGGCACATTGGTGACCATCGCCGGCTTCGTGCCGATCGGCTTCGCCCGCAGCTCGGCCGGCGAATACACCTTCTCCATCTTCGCGGTCGTCACCATCGCCCTGCTGGTGTCCTGGCTGGTCGCGGTGATCTTCGCTCCCCTGCTCGGCGTGCTGATCCTGCGGCCGCCCAAGCCAGGAACCTCCAACGAGCCCGGGCGGCTGGTGCGGATCTACCGCTCCTTCCTCGGGGGGGCGATCCGCTGGCGGTGGTTGACCATCGCCGCGACAGTGGGGCTCTTCGCCCTGTCGGTCTTTGGCATGCGCTTCGTCAGCCAGCAGTTCTTTCCGCCCTCGGACCGCTATGAGCTGATGGTGGACCTGACCCTGCCGCAGAACGCCTCGATCCACGCGACCGACGCAACGGCGGCGCGGCTGGAGGCCATTCTGGCCAAGGACGCGGATGTCGAGCGCTGGAGCACCAATGTGGGCCGCGGTGCCATCCGCTTCTACCTGCCGCTGGATGTGCAGCCGCCGAACAACTTCTTCGCCCAGCTCGTGGTGATCACCAAGGGCCTGCAATCCCGCGACCGGCTGGAGACCCGGCTGGAGCAGTTGCTGCCGGAGCAGTTCCCCGATGTGGTCGGCCGCGTCTATCCGCTGGAACTAGGCCCGCCGGTCGGCTGGCCCATCCAGTACCGCGTCTCCGGCGACGATCCGGACAAGGTGCGTGATCTGGCGATGAACCTGGCCAAGGTGGTGGCCGCGCATCCCTCCACGCGCGGCACCAGCTTCGACTGGATGGAGCCCGCCCGCCAGCTTCGTGTCCGGGTGGACCAGGACGAGGCCCGGCGCCTCGGGCTGAGCTCGGCGGCGGTGGCCAGCGCCCTGAACGCGGCGATCTCCGGCACCACGGTGACGCAGATGCGCGACGGCATCTACCTGATCAACGTGGTGGTGCGGGCGGTCGAGGCCGAACGGATGTCGGTCGATGCCTTGCGGACCCTGCAAATTCCGATCCCCGGAGGGCGCACGGTGTCGCTGAGCCAGTTCGCCACCTTCGACTACGATCAGGAATATCCGATCATCACGCGCCGGAACCGCGTGCCCACGCTGACGGTTCAGGCCTATCTGCCGCGGGGCGTGCTGCCCAACGACGTGGTGGACGACCTGGAGCCGGGGATCGCCGCGGCGGTGGCGGCGCTGCCGCCCGGATACCGGATCGAGACGGGCGGCATCGTCGAGGAAAGCGCCGACTCCCTGGCCTCGGTGAAGGCGGTTGTGCCCATGATGCTGTTCATCATGCTCACCGTGCTGATTTTCCACCTGAAGAGCTTCTCAAGGCTCTTCATCGTGCTGAGCGTGGTGCCGCTGGGCCTGATCGGCGTCGCCGCCGCCCTGCTCCTGTCCAGCAGCCCGCTCGGCTTCGTCGCCATCCTGGGCGTGTTGTCGCTGATGGGCATGATCGCCAAGAACGCGGTGATCCTGGTCACGCAGATCGAGGCCGAGCGCAAGGCGGGACGCAGCGTCACCGAGGCGGCGCTGGAGGCCAGCACCTCCCGCTTCAGGCCGATCATGCTGACCGCCGTCTCCACGGTGCTCGGCATGATCCCGATCACGCCCACGGTGTTCTGGGGGCCGATGGCCTTCGCCATCATGGGCGGCCTCCTTGGTGCCACGATCCTCACGCTGATCTTCCTGCCGGTGCTCTATGTGACCTGCTTCGAAGGGCGGGTCGCGGCGCGACCAGGCTGATCCGGCCGCGGCCAACCGCTCTGCCGAACAGCCTTCCCGCTTGTCCACACACCGGAAAGCATGGAGCCTCGTATGAGCAAGACATCCAACACGTCAGACGCTTCCAAGGACGGGACGGCATCGCAGCCCGGGGAGGCCACTCCGAAAGCCAGCCTGCGCGATCCTGTCGCCATCGATCTCGGCCTGCAGGGTGGAGGCTCGCACGGCGCCTTCACCTGGGGTGTGCTGGACCGGCTGCTGGAGGAATCGTGGCTGGAGATCGATGCGATCAGCGGCACCTCGGCCGGGGCCATGAACGCCACTGCCCTGGTGACCGGCTATCAACAGGGAGGACGCGATGGCGCGAGGGCGGCGCTGGAACGCTTCTGGAGCGCCGTGGCCCGGGCAGCACTGCTGAGCCCCCTCAGGCGCGGTCCGCTCGACATCCTGCTGGGCCGCTGGTCGCTGGATAGCTCTCCGGCCTTCCTGGCAATGGACATGATGGCCCGCCTGGTCTCGCCCTATGACATCCACCTGACTGGCGGCAACCCGCTGAACGCGGTTCTGGCCGAAACCATCGACTTCGGCCGCCTGGCCCATGCCCGGCAGCGCCTCTACGTCACCGCCACCAATGTTCGCACTGGCCGGGGCCGGGTCTTCCGCAACGCCGAGGTCACGCCCGAGGCGCTGATGGCCTCGGCCTGCCTGCCCACCCTCTTCCGGGCCGTGGAGATCGATGGCGAAGCTTATTGGGACGGCGGCTATGCCGGCAATCCGACCATCACCCCCCTTGTCCGCGATGGCGGTTCGGCTGATGATCTCCTGCTGGTGGCCATCAACCCGGTGGACCGGCCCGGCACGCCCCGCTCCGCAACCGAGATCCAGAACCGGCTGAACGAGATCTCCTTCAACGCCACGATCATCAAGGAGCTCCGCATGATCGCCTTGCTACAGCAAGTCGTCGCGGAGAGCCCGGCGAAGCTGGACAGTAGGCGAGTGGAGGGAGCGCGCTGGGCCAGCTTCCGTGTGCATCTCCTCTCCAGCCCCGTGATGATCGATCTCGGCTACTCCTCCAAGCTGAACGCGGAATGGGAGTTCCTCACTTTTCTGCGCGACGAGGGCAGGCGGACGGCGGAGCGTTTCCTCGCCGAGAATGGTGACAAGATCGGCCGCCGCTCCTCCGCGGACCTGAACAAGCTGCTGGAGGGTGTCTGAACCCATGGGTCTTCTCGGAATCCTCCTGGGACTGGCCCTTCTCATGGGGCTGGCCTTCCGGGGCTGGAGCGTGCTTCTCCTCGCACCCGCGGCGGCCCTCGTGGCGGCGGGCTTCGCCGGTGAGCCGTTGCTCGCCAATTGGACCCAGACCTTCATGGGCGGCGCGGCGGGCTTTATCGCGCAGTTCTTTCCGCTCTTCCTGCTGGGCGGAGTCTTCGGCAAGCTGATGGATGACAGCGGGTCGGTCACCGCCATCGCCAACGGCATGACGGCCCGGCTCGGCACCAAGCGGGCCATCCTGTCCGTGGTGCTGGCCGGCGCGCTCGTCACCTATGGCGGCGTGAGCCTCTTCGTGGCCTTCTTCGTGCTGGCCCCGATGGCACATGCGATGTTCCGGGCCGCGGATATCCCGCACCGGCTCATGCCGGGAACGATCATGCTCGGCGCCTCGACCTTCACCATGTCGGCGCTGCCGGGCACGCCCGCCATCCAGAACGCCATTCCGATGCCCTTCTTCGGCACCTCGCCCTGGGCGGCGCCCGGGCTCGGCATCATCGCCGCTCTCGTCATGGCGGCCACCGGACTCTGGTGGCTGGATTACCGCGAGAGGCAGGCACGTAGGGCCGGGGAGGGTTACCGGCTGTCGGGCGCCGGCGGACAGGAGGCCACGGAGCGGGCAGCCGGCGATTCCGTGGTCCGCGAGCACGCGGCGGTCTCGGGGGAGTTCGATCCGGCCGAAATCCACCGCGGCGAGCACGGCCGGAGCGAGCCGGGCTTCTGGACCGCCCTGGCGCCGATCGGCGTGGTGCTGGTGGTCAACCTGCTGATGACGGCGGTCGTCCTGCCACGTATGGACACGGGCTTCCTGGCCGATCCGCGCTGGGGCGGCACCGCGATCGAGGCGGTCGCGGGTGTCTGGTCGGTGGTCGTGGCGCTTTTCGCGGCCTGCGTGGCGGTGGTTTTGCTGAACCGCGCCAACCTGCCTTCCTTGCGCGCGACGCTGGACGCGGGCGCCAACTCGGCCGTCCTGCCCGTCCTCGGCGTCGGCAGCCTGGTCGGCTTCGGCGCGGTGGTGGCCTCCCTGCCGGCCTTCGAGATGGTGCGCGACCAGGTCCTCGGCATCGGCGGGGGGCCGCTGGTTTCGCTGGCGGTGGCGACGAACGTGCTGGCGGCATTGACGGGTTCGGCCTCGGGCGGGTTGACCATCGCGCTCGACACGCTGGGCCCGACCTATCTGCGTATCGCCGCCGAACAGGGGATCGATCCCGGTCTGTTGCACCGTGTCGCGGTGATCGGTGCCGGTACGCTGGATGCCCTGCCGCACAATGGAGCGGTGGTGACGCTCCTCGCGGTCTGCGGCTCCAGTCATCGGAACAGCTACCTGGATATCTTCATGTCCAGCGTTGTCAGTGCTCTCGTGGCCCTGGTGATCGTGATCGTGTTGGGAGGCCTGATCGGCTCCTTCTGATCCGCTTGCTACGGTTCAGCAGATCGCCGGGGGGCGGTCTTCCCGGAGCTGGAGGCCCGGTTTTTGCCGGTGCTTCTGCTACGCACCGCGGTGATGTTCGGCACGGCAGCCCTGACAACGGCAAGTCGCATCCATTGTCCCTGTCCGATGGAAGAAGACGTGTAACGAATCAGCCCCGAAAAACACCATTGACATTGGTCATATATAAGACATAAGCTCTTTCTAATACGTATTAGGAGCGAGGATTATGGTCCGGGGGAGGTCGCAGGAACGTCCTCGGCGCACAGGCGCCGCGACCAGCCTGGACGTGGCGCGTCTCGCTGGCGTGTCGCAGACCACCGTTTCCCTGGTGCTCAATGACGCCAGCCGAAAGGTCGGCCTGTCGGAAGCAACGCAGCAGCGCGTGCGGGAAGCGGCGCTGCAACTTGGCTACACGCCGAATTCCGTCGCCCGGAACCTGCGGCGGCGGCGCACGAACACCCTGACCTTCATCTGCCCTGACCTGAGCAACCCCTATTTCGCCGAGGTGATGGGCGCGGCGCAGCGGGCGGCGCAGGAGAAGGGCTATCTCCTCGACATCCTGGCCGCGCAGGACGCAGCCGACAAGCTGCGGGCCGTTGCGCGCATGCGGAGTGGCGTGTCGGATGGCGTGATCACCTCGGCGCCCACGCAGGCGATCTGGGAGGAGCTGAAATCCCTGACCCGACAGGGGTTTCCCTGCGTGACTCTGCAGGATCAGGGCGAGGACGCATCCATTCCCTGCGTCGGGGTGGATCTCGAAGCCGGCGGACACATGGCGACCCGGCATCTGCTGGACTGCGGCTACCGGCGGATCGGCCATGTCTGCGCCCATCAGAGCCATCCTCTGCGACGGCAGGAGCGTGTGCACGGATACCGGCGCGCCTTGCTGGAGGCCGGGCTGGAGCATCGCCCCGCCTGGGAGATCGAGGTGCCGAACAGCCCCGAAGGCGGTGTCGAGGCGGTCGGGCGTCTGCTGACACTGCCTTCGCCGCGCCCCGAGGCACTGTTCGTCTTCAACGATCAGATGGCGATCGGCGTCTTGCACGCCTTGCGCCGCCATGGGCTCCGCGTACCGGAGGACATGGCCGTGGTCGGCTTCGACGGCATTGCGCTGACAGGTTTCGGCAACCCGACACTGACCACGGTGGAACATCCGCGGCAGGAACTCGGCCGTCAGGCTGCCATCAGCCTGATCGAACGCCTGGAAGGGGTGGAGCGGCCGGAACCGCACAGTCTCCTGCCAGGGCGGCTTCTGATACGCGAATCCTGCGGTGGCTTGAAACGGAGCGGGCTGCTGGAGGGTGTGGCCGCCTAGCGCGGCGTGAGGTGACGAGCCGCGGAAAGCGGCCGGACAGAGAGGGACGGACCATGAAGCAGACATACGCGACGGGATGGCGGCCAGGCCGCCGGAGCCTGCTGGGGGCCGGCATCGCGCTGGCCGGTGCGGCGGCGCGGCCGGTATGGGCACAGGGCGCCGTGAACCTCAACTTCGCCGTCTGGGGCAACCGGGCGGAGGAGGAGGCCTTCCGGCGGCTGATCGCGGGCTATACCGCGCAGCACCCGAACGTCTCCATCCGGCTGGAGCTGAACGGCTCCTCGGCGCAGCTCTACCAGCAGGTGGATACGCGCCTCGCCGGCCGGCAGGCCCCGGACCTCATCCGGATCCAGTACCAACAGGTGGGCCGCTACGCGAAGGCGGGGGCCATCGTCGATCTGAGCGGGCAGCTGGACGCCGGCATGGACAGCCAGTTCGCGCCTGCCTTGTGGAAGGCAGCGACCTACCGCGGCAAGTCCTTCGCCATACCGCACCACACCGACACCCTGGCTGTCTATTGCAACATGGAGATGTTCCGGCGCATCGGCGTCGAGCTGCCCTCCAGGCTGGAGGACAGTTGGCGCTGGGAGGAGTTCATCCGCATCGCGCGGCTGCTGAAGGAGAAGGCCGAGGCGCCCTTCGGCTTCGCCTGCGCCTGGCAGAACACCGCCGCCTATCGCTTCCTCCCCTTCCTCTACCAGCATGGCGGCCGGTTGCTGGATGCGGATCTGCGCCAGCCGCAACTTTCCTCACGCGAAGGCATCGAGACCCTGGCCTGGACCCAGTCCTGGTTCATCGAGAAGCTCGTGCCGCCCACCACCTCGATCAAGAGCAACGAGCAAACGCAGAACCTCTTCGCCAACGGCACGATCGGCATGATGGTGCATGGCGACTGGCAGATTCCCTTCCTGCAGGAAGCGATGACGCGGGCGGAATGGCGGGTCACCTACATGCCACGCGACCTGTCCATGGCGTCCGATCTAGGCGGGAACTGCCTAGCCGTCACACGCGACAGCAAGAACCGCGACGTGGCCATCGATTTCCTCCGCTTCGCCACCACCGAGGCCAATATGCGCGACTTCTGTCTCGCGGGCGGCTTCCTGCCGGTGCGGAAGAGCCTGATGGAAGGTACGCTCGACTATCCGCTGCGGCCCGACGCGATGAAGGTCTTCGTGGAACAGTCGCGCACCATCCCGGACCATCTGGCGGCCACGGTGACGCTGCCGGATTTCAGCCGCATCAATGCGAAGCTCGCTGAGCAGCTGGATCTCACCTTCACCTCCGGCCAGACGCCGAAGGTTGCCGCCGAGAACGTGGACAGCACCATCCGCAGCGTCCTCAAGGACTGAACCCCCTGACCCGCCCCCTCCTGCCCAGAGGCGAACCATGCCCAGCAGCCTGGTCCTGACAAGCGCCGCGCATCCCTCCGCCGCGGTACGGGCGCGCCGGTCCTTCCGGCGCCCCTGGATGACGGCCTATGCCTTCATCAGCCCCAATCTGGTGCTGTTCAGCGCCTTCAGCTTCTTTCCGCTGCTCTATGCCTTCTACATCAGCTTCCATGACTGGAGCCTGATCGGCGATGCCGAGTATGCGGGCCTCGCCAATTACCGCCGGCTGCTGGGCGACACGCAGTTCTGGCACGCCCTGCTCAATACCGCGGCCTATGCACTGGCTTCCGTCCCGACCACCATGGCGGGCGGCCTGCTGCTGGCGGTGGCGCTGAACCGGCAACTACCGGGCCGGGTCTTCCTGCGCAGCGTCTACTTTCTGCCCGTCGTCGTCTCGGCCGTTGCCACCGGCATCATCGCCGCCTGGCTGTTCAACGAGCACTACGGCGTCATCAATTCCCTGGTCGTGCGCCTGGGCGGAGATCGCATCCCCTGGCTGTCCTCGCCGAACTGGGCGCTGCCCTCTCTCGTGCTGGCGACCCTCTGGGTGCGGGTGGGCTTCTGCATGGTGGTCTATCTCGCCGCCCTGCAATCCATTCCGGCTCTGTACTACGAGGCCGCGACGATGGACGGCGCCTCGCCCTTCCGCCAGTTCCGCAAGATTACCCTTCCCCTTCTGCGGCCGGCTACCTTCCTTCTCCTGGTGCTGAGCGTGATCCACTCCTTCCAGGTCTTCGACCTCATCTATGTCATGACCGGCGGCGGACCGGGCTTCTCCACCACCATGCTGGTGCAGTACATCTACCAGTCTGCCTTCACGACTTCCGAGATGGGCTATGCCAGCGCCATCGGCGTGGTGCTCTACGCCATCGTGCTGGGCTTCACCATCATCCAGTGGCGGATGAGCCGTCAGTCGGAGAACGTGCTGTGAGCGGCGCAACCCTGGAAACGGGCGCTTCGCGCCCCGGCCATCGCCGCACCGGCACCGTGCTGATCTGGATCGCCCTGGCCCTGGGCGCGGCGGCCATGATCTTCCCGCTCTACTGGATGCTCGCCACCGCCATCCGGCCTCGTTCGGAGGTCTTCCAGCCCGTGGTCAGCCTCATCCCGCAGGTCCTGACGCTGGAGAACTTCCGCAATATCTGGGAACGGCATCCCTTCCTGACCTGGACACTGAACTCCACCTTTATCGCAGTGGTGGCAGTGGTGATCACGGTCTCCGCCAACCTGCTCTGCGGCTATGTCTTCGCCAAGTTCCGCTTCCCCGGGCGCGATGTTCTGTTCTTCGCGATCCTGGGCGCGCTGATGATCCCGATCCAGGTAATCCTGGTGCCCGAATTCCTCGTGGTGTCCTGGCTTGGCCTGCTGAACTCGCCTTGGGGGGTCATCCTGCCCCGCGCTGCGGAGGCCTTCGGCGTCTTCATGGTGCGCCAGTTCATGGTGAGCATCCCGGACGAGTTGCTGGAGGCCGCGCGCCTGGACGGCGCGGGCGAGATGCGGATCTTCCTGCGGATCGTGCTGCCCCTCTCCAAGCCCATCATCGCCGTGCTGGTGATCTTCACCTTCATGTGGCGCTGGAACGACTTCGCCTGGCCGCTGGTGGTGTTGACCGACCAGGACCTTTTCACCCTGCCGCTCGGCTTGAACCTGCTGCGCGGCGAAGCCAATCCGGACTGGGGCGGCGTCATGGCCCTGGCCCTGATCTCCCTCCTGCCGATGCTGCTCATCTTCCTGATCTTCCAGCGCTACCTCGTGCAGGGGATCGCCAGCACCGGCCTGAAGTGAACCCGTTCCGACCCTCATCAACCGAGAAGAGAACATGACCAAGATCGCCATGATCGGCGCCGGCAGCGTCGTCTTCGTCAAGAATCTGCTCACGGACATCCTCAGCCTTCCTTCAATGAAGGAATGCGAGATCGCGCTGCACGACATCGACCCGGAGCGCCTGGAGACGGCCGGGATGATGGCACGCTGGACCTCCGGGCAGTTCGCTGCCGGAGCCGCCGTTACCGAGCACGCCGACCGCCGCCGCTGCCTGGAAGGCGCGGATTTCGTGATCAACATGGTGCAGATCGGCATGCACCAGGCGACACTGCTGGACTTCGACATCCCGCGCCGGTACGGCCTCAAGCAGACCATCGCCGACACGGTGGGCATCGGCGGAATCTTCCGCGGGCTGAGGACCATCCCCTTCATGATGGACCTCGTGCGCGACATGCGGGCGGTCTGCCCCGGCGCCCTGCTGCTGAACTATACCAACCCGATGAGCATCCTGACCTGGGCGGTCTACAGGGCCTTTCCGGAGCAGCAGGTGGTCGGGCTCTGCCACAACGTGCAGCACACGGCGCGCGACCTCGCTTCCTATCTCGGCGTGGACCGCTCGCGTCTCAGCTACGACTGCGCCGGCATCAACCACATGACCTGGTTCCTGCGGCTGGAGATCGACGGCAAGGACGCCTACCCGCAGCTCCGCCGCGCGGCACGGAACCCGGAGATCTTCGCCAAGGACAAGATCCGCTTCGAACTGATGGAGCATCTGGGGCGCTTCGTCAGCGAATCGAGCGAGCACACCGCGGAGTACACGCCCTACTTCCTCCGCCGCGAGGACCAGATCGCCGAGTATGACGTGCCAGTGGACGAGTATGTCCGCCGCAGCGAGCGCAACCTGCGGCGCTATGCCGAGACGCGGCAGAAGCTGCTGGCCGGCGATAGCTTCCCGTTGGAACGCAGCGACGAGTACGGCGCCGCGATCATCAACGGCATGGTGACGGGTGAGCCGCAGCTCATCTACGGCAATGTCCGCAACACCGGGTTGATCGAGAACCTGCCGCGTGATTGCTGCGTCGAGGTGCCGGTGATCGTGGACCGCAACGGGCTGCGCGCCTGCTATGTCGGAACCCTGCCGCCGGAACTGGCCGCCCATTGCGCGCCGCATGTGTTCGTGCAGGAACTCACGGTCCGTGCGGCGCTGGAGGGCGACCGCGACGCGGTCTACCGCGCCGCGGTGCTCGATCGCCATGCGGCGAGCGTGCTGTCGCTGCGCGAGATCCGCAGCATGGTGGACGACCTGATCGCGGCGCATGGCCACGCCATGCCCCTGGGGGTCCGCCAGGAGGCGATGGCCGCCTGACGAACCGTCCGCGGGGCGGAACGGTCCGCCCCGCCCATGGCAAGAAGCAAGAAGGAGAGGGATGGATGAGCTGGCTGGCCCTGGAGCATGTCCACAAGTGCTTCGCCGAGCACGCGGTGATCGAGGACGTGAACCTGTCCGTGACCAATGGGGAATTCGTGGTCTTCGTCGGCCCCTCGGGCTGCGGCAAGTCCACGCTGCTGCGGATGATCGCCGGGCTGGAGAGCATCAGCGAAGGCAATCTGCGCATCGACGGAGAGGTGATGAACGACGTACCAGCGGCCCAGCGCGGCATCGCCATGGTCTTCCAGTCCTATGCGCTCTATCCGCATATGAACGTCTACAAGAACATGGCCTTCGCGCTGGAAACCGCCCGGATGCCGAAACCGGACATCGACGCGCGGGTCCGCCGCGCCGCCGGGATCCTGCAACTCGATCACCTGCTCGACCGTAAGCCGAAGCAGCTTTCCGGCGGGCAGCGGCAGCGCGTCGCCATCGGCCGGGCCATCGTCCGAGAGCCCAAGATCTTCCTCTTCGACGAGCCGCTCTCCAACCTCGATGCCGAGTTGCGCGTACAGATGCGCGTGGAGATTGCGAAGCTGCACCAGCAACTCGGCAACACGATGATCTACGTGACCCATGATCAGGTCGAGGCCATGACCATGGCGGACAAGATCGTGGTCCTCCGGGGTGGGAAGGTAGAACAGGTCGGCTCGCCACTCGAACTCTACAACAACCCCGTCAACCGCTTCGTGGCGGGCTTCATCGGCAGCCCCAAGATGAACTTCCTGCAGGCAACCCTGCGGCCAGCGCGGGATGGCACGGCCCAGGTGTCGTTGGGCGACACGGTGCTGCCCCTGCCGCATCTTCGCTGGCAGGGCGAGGCAGATTGCAGCTTCGGAATCAGGCCCGAGCACCTACGCCTCGGTGGCGACGGCACGTGCCTCGGTGATGCCAGGGTCCAGCTCGTCGAGCAGTTGGGTGGCTCGTCGCTGATCTATGGAACCCTGGCCGATGGGCAGCCCATCACCGCCCAGCTCGAGGGCCAGCAGAAGCCCAGGCCTGGTGAGAGCGTGCCTCTGCATCTCGACGTGTCGCTGGCCCATCTCTTCCGCCTGGATGGGGAGCAGGTGGTGCCGCGGTCCCCTTGATCATGGCCGGAAACAGGCCCGTCGTTCTGGACCGTCGGTAGTCTCGGCGGGCCGGACGATGCGGGGCTGTCACGGAATGGTCGCCAGTGCGGTTGTTGGCATGTCCGCATAGCAGCAGGCCGGGAGCGTGGCCTCCGGGATTCTCCAGCGTGAATGCCGGCCGTCCTTCGGGCTGTGGCAACGGCATCAGTACACCGCGCTGCCGCGAGTGCGGCACGCGGCATCGTCCAGCCCTTGCAGCAGGGTCATTTCCTTGCGCTTTACCGAAAACGTAAATCTGCAAGGCCCGGTGATAGCCGGCCCGTGGGCAGCCCGTCCGCCTGGAAGTCGTCCCATGGAGCGCAGAACCCGGCGCCGTTCCGGACGTCCAACCCTCTATGCCTCCGATGCTGGCATCAGTAGCCTTTCAAACAGGCACCTGAACCTCATGACCGGACCGTTGCAGGTTTGGATGTCTACTGGACCCTAAAGTATTTCTGAAGTAAATATAATAAACCTTACTAAAGTTTCTTGGAAATTTACCTTGTGATAACCCGAGGATACTTTGAGGGAATGATAGATTGAAATTCAGTCAGATGCTGTAGCTTGTTTCACGAAGCAGTTGACCATCCACCCATTACCATGCAGCAATCTATTTTGCGACACCGTCGGCCTTGGCGGAGCGCGCCGACTTCATCATGCCAACAAGGCAACACCGCACCACGGAGATTCAAGTCTTGGATCGTAAAAGCATCCGACTGTCTCGTCGCGCCGTTCTCGCAGTCCCAGCGGTTGCCCTGCTGAGTAGCGGTGCCCTCAAAGCCAGGGCTCAAGGCAACTCATTGAGCCTTGCTGTCGCCGCGCCCCCTACTTCGCTTGACCCACATTACCACACGCTCTCGCCCAACAATATGGTGGCAGAACACTTCTTCGATAAACTGGTCCACAAGGACGCGCAGTCGAAGCTGATCCCGGGCCTGGCTGAATCATGGCATCTTGTCTCCGACGATACTTGGGAATTCAAGCTGCGCCGGGGCGTGAAGTTCAGCAACGGCGATGATTTCACAGCCGAGGACGTGGCTGCCACCTTTGCGCGCGTGCCAAAGGTTGTGAACAGCCCCGGACCGTTTTCCATCTACACACGCGGTGCCAAATCCTGGGAGATCGTTGATCCCTACACCATCCGCTTCAAGACGGACGGCGTGTATCCGCTCCTGGCACAGGATTTCAGCCAAGTCTACATCATCAGCAAGAGCGTGGGGGAGAACGTCTCCACGGGTGAATTCAACAACGGCAAGGCCGTCATCGGCACCGGCCCGTACAAGCTCGTTTCCTTCGCTTCGGACGATCGCGTGGTGATGGTCCGCAATGACAACTACTGGGGCGACAAGCCTGACTGGGTCAACGTCACCTACCGGTTCATCTCGAAGGATGGTGTGCGGGTGGCGGCTCTTCTCTCCAACGATGTTGAGGTGATCGACGTCGTGCCACCGCCGGACATGCCCCGGTTGAAGAGCACCCCGGGTGTCAGCTTTTCCGAGATCCCGAGCCTGCGCTGCATCTATCTGAAGCTCGATACGGCCCATGATTCGTCTCCCTATATCACTGACAATGCCGGGCAGAAGCTCGACAAGAACCCGTTGCGGGACCTGCGTGTTCGTCAGGCGCTTTCCCTCGCCATCAACCGGCAGGCGATCGTCGAGCGTGTGATGCAGGGTGCCGCGCTGCCGACCGGCCAGATGATGCCGCCTGGCGCCAATGGCTACGTGCCCGACCTGGCGCCGCCGCCCTATGACCCGGACAAGGCGAAGAAACTGCTGGCCGAAGCTGGCTATCCGAACGGCTTTGCCATCGGCCTGATCGGCCCCAACAATCGCTACGTGAACGATGCGCAGATCATCCAGGCCATCGGCCAGATGTGGCAGCGTGTCGGGATCAAGACGACCGTCGAGGCTCTGCCTTTCACGGTCATCGCGCAGCGGCAGTCCCGCAACGACATGTCCGCCCTGCTGATCGGCTGGGCCACTGGCGGCGAGCCCTCCACGGCGTTGCGCAGCAATCTGATGACGCGCAACAACGAGAAGGGCTACGGCAGCACGAACTTCAGCGGCTACTCCAATGCCGAAGTGGATCGGCTGACGGAAGAAGGCTTGCGCACGGCAGATGACGAGGCTCGCGAGGAGCTCTTCAAGAAGGCCATGCGTGTCGGCATGGAGGATGTCGGGATTGTTCCGCTGCATATGCAGAAGAACATCTGGGCGCTACGTGGCCCACTGAGCTACGAAGCGCGCGCCGACGAGTATACGGTCGCCATGAATGTGGAGCGGAAGAAGTAGGGTTGCAGTTGGTGTGAGCAAAATTCCGGTGAGCGAAGCAGGTCGTCGCTCACCGGCCCTTGGGCAGCAGCAAGTACAAGCCCAGCAGGACGGCCGGGGAGAACCACCCTTCTGCCGGCGCCGGCGAGGCAGGGCTGTTTACCCTTCTCAAGGCCGGCCGCCGCCTCGCACGTCGTCCGCCTCTTGCGTCCTCCAGGCCGCTTGACCTGAACAAAGCGTTCACCACGCCGACCCAGGCACCTTGGGGCCGCGTCAAACCTGAAGCAGCCGGTCCCGATCGATGACGTCGGCACGTCGTGAGGTGACGCGGATCAATCGCTTGGCCGTCAGCGCATGGTGGACTTCCCCCTGCGGGGTGGAGGGGTGAGATCAGAGCATCATGCGGCGATCGGCATGACGGCCTCCGCACTCATGGCTACCCGCGCCTCGGTGGGCGTACGGTAGCCGACGCCTGAGTTCAGGCGCTGCCTATTATAGAACACCTCGACGTAGTCGAACACCGCCGCCTTCGCCTCCGCGCGGGTGCGGAAGTGGGCTTGGTGGATGTGCTCCTTCTTGAGCGAGGCGAAGAAGCTCTCCATGGGCGCGTTGTCCAGGCAGTTGCCCCGGCGGCTCATGGATTGTGTGATGCCATGCCGCTCCAGTACGAGGCGGTAATCGGCGGCGGCATATTGCACCCCACGATCGCTGTGTAGGATCAGACCCTTCCCCGGCCGGCAACGCTGGAGTGCCATGACCAGTGCATCGATGCCCAACTCCGCCCTCAGAGGGTCGGCCATGGACCAGCCGACGATCTCGCGCGTGGCCATGTCCTTGATCGCGGCCAGATACAGCCAGCCCTCCCCGGTAGGCAGGTAGGAGATGTCGGCCAACCACACCTGATCTGGCCACTCGGCCGCGAAGTTCCGCAGCAGCAGGTTGGGGGCGATCGGGAGGTCATGGCGGCTGTTCGTGGTGCGCGGCACCCGACGGCGCCCCTGGCGCGCGCAGAGCCCCATCTCGCGCATCAGCCGCTCCACGCGCCGTCGGCCATGTCGGCGCCCCTCTCGGCGCAACTCGGCATGAACCCGTGGCGAACCATAGACCCGGCGCCCGGCAGCGAAGATCCGGTCGATGTGCCCGCGCAGATCGGCCTCGGCCTCCGCTCGGGTCTGGACGGTGGGGATCGCGTGCAGCCAGGCGTAGAAGCCGGAGACGCTCGCGCCGATGACCCGGCATAGGGTCGCGACGGCGTGGTTGCCCCGCTCGGCTGACACGAAGGCGAACTTCGTCACGCAATCCCTTTGGCAAAAACCGCCGCGGCCTTGCGCAGGATGACGTTCTCCTCCTCCAGCCGCTTCACCTCACGCCGCAGCCGCTGCGTCTCGGCCTCCTCGGCTTTGCGCACAGCCAAGGCCTCGGCCGAGCCGGCCGCCAGCTGCTCCGTCCGCCACGTGCTCAGCTGGCCCGTGCTGAGCCCAAGCTCGGTGGCCACCTCCGATAGCCCGCGTCCGCCTTCGAGCAGTCGCCTGACCGCCTCTGTCTTGAACTCCGCCGTGAACCGGCGTCGGGTCCGCTTCTCCGCCATGCTGCCCTCCAAGGGTGCTCGGGTTCCTTACCAAACCCTCCACCCCACAGGGGGAAGTCCACGAGAGTGCTGGCGTAGCGCTCGTAGTCCTTCACCAGGCGCCGAAAGCGGATAGCCCAAGCAAAGGAGCGCTCGACGACCCAGCGCCGCGGCAGCAGGACGAAGCCGCGCTTGGCTTCTGGCAGCTTGATTACCTCCAACTCGATGCCGTGGGCTTTCGCAGCATCGGCTGCTTTTCTTCCCGTATAGCCTTGGTCGACATAGGCCAGATCGACGCTCTGGCCCGTCGAGACCTGCACTGCCTGAGCGAGACGCCCCACCTCAGCGCGATCGTCAGCGCTGGCGGGCGTGACATGGAGCGCCAGCAGATGCCCCAGCGTGTCGACCGCCAGGTGCAGCTTGGAACCCTTCTTCCGCTTGGCACCGTCGTAGCCCGCCCGTTCGCCGCTCTCCGGCGTGGAGCGCAAGGTCCGGCTATCCAGAATGGCAGCACTGGGCTGCGGCTTTCTCCCCGCGGCCAGCCGCAGCACGATCCGGAGGTCCTCGGCTAGCGCCTCGAAGCAGCCTGCCGCCAGCCAGCGCTGCGTCTGCTGGTAGACCGCCGCCCAAGGCGGCAGGTCATTGGGCATCCAGCGCCAGGGTGCGCCGGTCTTCACCACATAACGCAGCCCATTGAACACCTCGCGTAGCGAATGTTCCCGCTGTCCAGCCTGTTCTGACAGCAGCGTCAGATAGGGCGCGACCAGACCCCACTCCTCATCAGACACATCGGACGGGTACGGCTTGCGGGCAGTCATGCCGCGCAACCTGATCGTTACCCGCACAGAGGTTCATAACAACCTCTAGGACGGGCTGGCGGCGGGCATTGTAGGCGGCGTTGAAGTCCCGGAGCAGTTGCTCGAGCTGGTCATGGGACGTACCCATACGCCGAGTACCGCGGTTGACGATCAGGGGGCGGCTGGCAGGGCTGCGGGCTTTGGCGTCCAGTTCCACGGCAGGAGCTGGTCGAGCCTTGAGGCGGGGTGATCGGCGCTGCGGGCGAGCACGTCGGCGAGCCACGCCCTGGGATCGGCGCCGTTCAGCTTGGCGGTGGTGATGAGGGAAAGTATCACTGCGGCTCGGTCGCCGCCGCGGTCACTGCCCGCGAACAGCCAGGCCTTTCGGCCGAGAGCGACGCCACGCAGCGCCCGCTCGGCAGCGTTATTGCTCAAGCAAATCCGGCCGTCGTTGAGGAACCCGGTGAGCGTGTCCCAGCGCGTGAGGGCGTAGTCCAGCGCCTTGGCCAAGTCGTTGTGGCGCGACAACCTGTCCCTGGGCTCCAGCATCCAGGCGTGGAGCTCGGCGACCAGCGGGGCCACCACGGTGGTGCGATGGACCAGGCGGTCCGCGGCCGGGCGCCCATTCATCTCTCTCTCGGCATCAAACACGCGGTCAATGCGCCGCACCGCCTCGGCCGCGCCGGTCGCGCGGGCGACCTCCGCCAGTTCGAAAACCTTGCGCCGGAAATGTGCCCAGCAGGCCGCTTCAGCAATCGGCCCTGGCTTGCGGTCGGGCCGGTAGAACTCGCCGAACCCAGCATATGCGTCCGCCTGCAGGATCCCGGCATAGGCGGCCAGATGCCGCTTGGGAAGCTCTGCCGTGCGGTCACGGGAGAATTGGAACAGTGCCGCAGGCGGGGCTGGTCCGTATATAGTCCAGAGCCGGGCCGTGATGGTCTTGCAACGGGCGAGCACGGGTCTCAACCAATCGGTGGCTTTGGTGAACGAGGGAGATGTTGTCGTCAACAACTGGACCGTGGAACTTGACCTTCCTGCCGGCCTTGTTCTCGATGTCACCAGCGTCTGGGGTGCAAAGGTTGCAGGCGACGCGGAGGGTGACCTGCTGTTCACGGCGCTAGACTACAATGCGGCCGGCGCCACGGCGGGCTTCGGCTTCAATGCCAGCTACACAGGGGATGAGGCGGTGTCATTCGCCGGTAGCGAGCTCTCCTTTGTCCCGCATGTAAATCTCGTGATGTGATCGGGCACGGGCCGGCGGCGCATGCCGCCGGCCCCGCCTGGAGCACTGGACCGGCAGAATATCATATCCGACAACGGTGATGTCGGCAGCAAGCCTCCCGCGGGTTCACGGGTTCCGTGAGCAGATGCTGCGCCGGCAAGGTCCGGAAACCTGGCGCGCCGGTCGCCGGGATCGTCGCCTTGCCTACAGGCGGTGCGACGCGGCCTCCACGACCTCCTGAACGATCGCTCCGAAGACGGACCTGCCATCGGCGAGGACCTCCAGGCGGACCTGATCGCCGAAACGCATGTAGCCGGTGTGGGCGGCTACCTCATCCAGCATCTCGATCCCCCGCCGTTCCGCAATGCAGGAGGAGCCGATCTCGCGGTAGTTTTCGTTCGAGACAGTGCCGGAGCCCACGATCGTGCCGGCGCAGAGCTCGCGCGTGGCAGCCGCATGAGCGACCAGTTCAGGAAAGCTGAAGCTCATGGCACCGCCATGGGGCATGCCGAAGCGTGCGCCGTTCCAGTCAACTGTAAGCGGCAGCTGAACTCTGCCGTCTTGCCAGGCCAGGCCCAGCTCGTCCGGCGTTACCGCCAGAGGAGCCATGGAGCAGGCGGGCTTGGCCTGCACCCAGCCGAAGCCGGTTTTCATCTCGCGCTGACCGAGAACACGCAGTGACCAATCGTTGATCAGGACCAGCAGTCGGATGTGCTTCGCCGCCGCCTCGGGGCCTACGCCCATCGGCACGGCGTCGGTGATGACACCGAACTCTCCTTCGAAGTCGATGCCGTCGGCCTCGCTGCGGAAGGGAGCGGGCTCCGTCGGAGCGAGGAAGCGGTGCGACAGACCCTGGTACATCAGAGGCAACTCACCAGCGACGTTCTCTGTGCCGAACACCTTGGCCATGAGCGCCGCGTGGCTCAGGAATGCCGAGCTGTCCAGCCACTGCCAAGCGCGCGGCAGCGGCGCGAGAGCCTGCTCGGGCCGGAAGGGGGAGAGATCGGAAGCAGTGCCCGCCTCCACGGCTGTGGCCAGAGCGTGGAGAACGAGGCTGGCATCCTCCCAGTGATCCAGGGCGCTCTGCAATGTCAGGTATGGCGCAGGTGCGCAGACTGCCCCGTCCTTGGAAACCACGACCAGGCGACCGTCCGGTCCCGCGGCACGCAGCGTGGCTAGCTTCACGGCTTGTCCCCCATTCAGTGCGGGCCTTCCACGACCGACACGTCGGCCAGGAGGGCTTCGGGAAGCGTCATATCCCGCTGGACAGACACAGGCCAGGAAAATATATAATGTGAGTATGTTGCCTAATACCGGAGATTCAACTTTTTCCGGGGCCGCCGTCAGGAGGCTCAAGGAAGATATCGTGAGCGGGGTTCTGCCACCACGCAGCCGCCTGCGCCTGCGGGAACTGAGTGCGTTGTATGGGCTCGGCACCACACCACTGCGCGAGGCGCTTGCCCGCTTGGCCGCCGAAGGCATCGTGGTGCTGGAAGGGCAGAAGGGCTTCTCTGTCCCACCGGTCACGCGCGAGCATCTGCTGGACGTCACCCGATCACGCCAGGTGGTGGAGCCGGAAGCGTTGCGCTTGGCCATGGAGGAGGGTGGAGCATCCTGGGAGGACGAGATCGTCGCCTCCCTCGCTCTGTTGGAGCGTGAGATCGAGAACTGGAACCCAGCCGACGAGGAGTGGCTCGATCGCTATGAGGAGCGGCATCATCGCTTCCATCGCGCACTGATCGAAGCCTGCCCGCTCGCGTCCCTGAGGCGCTTCTGCGATGAGCTCTACGTTCACAAGACGCGCTACCGCCGTGTGGTCAAAAGCATGCACGGCGACTGGCCGGAGGTGCTGGCCGTGCACCAGGGCCTGGCGCGGCAGGTGCTGGCGCGCGAGGAGCAGGCCCTCGCCACGCTTCGCGCACATATTGGAATCACCGCCGAGCAACTCGTCGCCCTGATCGAGACGCCCCCGGCGAAGCAGAGGCGGCGCGGCGGATCCGGCTGATCCGCTAGGCAACGAAACGTCCAGGAGAGCAGAAAACAAGATGGCGATTCTCATTAGCCGGCGGCACCTCGCTGTCCTCGGCGCCACAGCTGCCTTATCTGGCGCACCCCGCGCTGGCGCCCAGGAGCTTTCGGGCAAGTCCGTAACATGGGTCGTTCCGTATGCACCGGGCGGGTTCGGAGACGGCTTGGTGCGCCTTGTGGCCCAGAAGATGGCGGAAAGCGCCAAGGTCAACGTGGTGGTGGATAACCGCCCCGGCGCGGGCGGACAGATCGCCGCCACCTACGTCAAGCAGCAGCCGCCCGACGGACATACGCTTTTCTACGGCGACGTCGGACCCTTCACCATCAACGCGAACCTTTATCGGAAGCTCAGCTACGACATGGCGCGGGACTTCACGCCGCTGACCAGGATGATGAAATCGCCTTCCATCGTGGTGGTCGGTGCGCAGAGTTCGATCGTCGATTTCAAGGGCCTCCTGCTGGCCGCCAAAGGTCCCCCGGGGCTCAGCTTCGGCTCCTACGGAACCGGCAGCGCCCCGCATCTCTGGGGCGAGATGCTGCGCCGGCATTCGGGACTCGAACTGGTTCACGTGCCCTATCGTGGTGCCGCGCCAGCCCTGCAGGATTTGATGAGCGGCAGACTCGATTTCATGCCGGATGTCGCGCCCAACAGCCTGCCCTACGTGCTGGATGGCAAGCTGCGCGCGCTGGCCGTGATCGGTGACAAGCGTCTGCCGCAACTGCCGGCGGTGCCGATGCTCGGCGAATTGGGCTATCCTGACCTGTTGATGGAGGGCTGGAACGGGGTGGTTGTCCGCAGCGGCACGACAGCGCCGATGTTGCACCGCTTGCACGACGAGGTGGTCAAAGCCGTTCAGCATCCGGACGTGGCGTCCCGCTACACCCAGATGGGCCTTGAGGTCGCACCCATGTCCATGGAGGACTTCGGCAACTTCATCGCGGCCCAGACCGCACGTTGGGAGGAAGTGATCCGCAACACCGGTATCGCGCTCGACTGATACTGGAAGGCTGGAGCATCGCTCGTGACGTAGCTAACACCCGCCTGATCCTGCTCACGTAGGTCAGGCCCGCGAGGCCAGGGCCATGGAACGTGCGCTGCGCCGCTATGGCTGCCGCGCCTCGGAAACTGAAACGCAAAGGTCGCCGTTGTCGCGCAGCATTAGCGCGATCGCCGTCAATCTACGTCCCTTGCAAGGACCCGCCACGCAGACACCGGTTTCAAGATCGAACAAGGCACCGTGCGCGAAACAGACCAGATGCGTACGGTCGCAGTTCATGTAAGCGTCGGCCCGCCATGACATGGGCGTGCCGGCGCGATAGTGGGGACAGGAGTCGAGATAAGCCCGATAGGTTTCTCCGCGACGATAGACGATGATGCGCCGGGGCGCGTCGGGGCCGGGCAGAAAGCCCCGGGCGTCGCCATCGGGAACATCGCTGGCATGGCACAGAACCAGCATATCGTCGCAGAGAATCCTCATTGCGTTATCCGCCGCCGGTGTTTCAGAACTTGAATGATAGATGCATCATGATGTTCCCGCCCTTCGGTCGGTTCTCGGCCACGACTTCCTTTTGGTACGAGACGCTGAGCTGGGTCATAGGCAAGAAGTCGTACGTGACCGCCGGGCCGATGGCAAAGCCGCGGCCGCGATTGCCGTTGCTGCCTACGCCGCGTCCCTTGTCGTCGGTGATCTGGTTCAGGTAGTAGCCGACGACCCCGAGTCGCGTGGGTCCGAAATGGTAGCCAGCCGCATAGTCCAGCACCAGTTCGTTACCCGAGGTATAGTTGGTCGCCGGGTTCTCGAAGTTGACGATGTAACGGAGCGACGCGGCCACTTCCCAGGTGGGATTGACGTGGTCGACATAGCCATAGCCGAACGTAGGCTGGGTCGAGTAATGATTGAGTCCAGGATTGGCCAGTCGGCCCGCATGCCAGGAGCCGGTCGGCAGCGCGGTGTCGACTCCCACGATGTAGGTGCTAGGTCCATCGTGCCATACCAGGCCCCCGGAGACGATGATATCGCTCAGGCCGCCACGAGAATTCCCCAGAGGCCCAAGGTCGACGTCCAGATTGAGCACCACCGGAATCACAAGCTGCCCCCAGACCGTGCCGCCGAGGAACTTCGTATTGGTCACGCCTAGCAAACGTACAGTCTGGCTGCTCACCTTGACGGAAAAGTCCAGCGGCAGCTTGTGGCCGTTTCCGTCGTTCAGTTGATTGGCGAAATAATACCCGGTGACGGATAAGGCGTAGACGCCGGGGAAGGGCGGGATGGCGCCAGAGTAGAACTGCGATGATCCGAGGCCGTATTGAGTGTTGCCCCCCTCCGCCGCCGTGGCGATCGCTGGGCAAGCAGTAGCCAGCACAAGCACGAGGCCCGCGCGAGCGGCCACCAGTTTATTCTTCATTTATCCTCCCGAGCACACTTGATATGGCCCCGCCAGAGAAGACGTTTGTGCTTCTGGCGAGTATTCCGGTCTTCCAAAGAGAATCCGGTGCCTGCATGCCTGCTGGGAGAGTAATTGAAATCAGGAAAATCTATAGTTTATTCTTGTGATCTCAAGTATGTATTTAATGAATACTTTTGTTGACTGCTTCGGTTAGTCTGCCTCGAAACCACTGCAGTCCGGGATCGCTGGAGCGATGGGCGTGCCACTGCGCGCATTGCCGCATAGGCCCGATCTCGAAGGGCAGCTCCAGCACCTTGAGGGGCAGGGTGCGCGCCATGGATTGTGCAAGACGCCGATGCACCGTCGCGATGCGCTCGGTGCCCGCGATCAGGATCGGGAGCGAGGAGAAGCTGAACGTCGCCACCTCGACGTGACGATGGATACCGAGGCGCTTGATTTCGCGGCTGTCGAAGGACTGGATGTCATGCCGAGGCCTCATGATCACATGCGCCTCGGTCTCGTAGGTACGCATGTCGAGACTGTCACCGATGCGAGGATGACGCGCATCGACAAGGCAGACGAAGGTCTCGGCATAGAGGATCTCCATCGGATGGTCATCGGATGCGTAATCCTCTGGAATGATGAGTATATCGGCCTCGCCGCGCTCCAGCGCGCGTGCAGGCAGGTCGGCCTGCGGATGGAATTCCAGCCCCACGGTAGCCCCTTGGTCCGCAAGGCTGCGCAACAGGACCGGGACCAGTGTCATCAGCGTGGAATCCGACGCGAGAATGTGAAACACCCGGTCCGAATCCTTGGGATCGAACGACGGGGCCGTGACGACCGATGCCTGGATGCGCACCAAGATATCGCGCACCGGATCGACAAGGGCCTCGGCCCGAGGCGTCAGTTCCAGCTTCCGTCCGACCTGAACCAGCAGTGGATCGCCGAAATAGTCGCGCAGCCGCGCCAGGGCATTGCTCATCGCCGATTGCGTGATCTGCATCCGCTCGGCGGCCCGGCTGACATTGCGTTCGATCAGGAGCTGGTCCAGCGCCGCAAGCAGATTCAGATCCAGATTCTTGAACCGCATCTCGGCTCCTCCCTTGGCCGAGGATCATTCGCCCGGCTTCAATCCGGCGATCGAAACTCGCCTGGCGATCCCGACCTACGCCGTGAGCGCCGCCCGCGCCAGCGCCTCGGCATCGCGATCGGCCTGATAGCCCGCTGCCTCGGCCGCGCGTTGGTCGAGCGGCGGGAAGCGTCCGAACAGCCGTGTCAGGCCCGGGTCGTCGCCCCAGGTGATCCGCGGCCGATGTCCGTGCAGGCCAGCTGCGGCCGCGGCAACCACGCCTGCCGTCAGGTGGAGAGCCGGCAGCTGCACCACGCTCGGACCACCGGCCGTGGCAAGCGCGTGCAGGAAGGCCGCCACGCAGGCTTCACGCGACATCCACCACGCCGCCGCATCCTCGGGCACGGGGCAGTCATAGGGCTCACCGCGTGCGGCCATGTGGATGACGCGGCTCATAAAGGCCGAGCCATGGCCGCTTTCCGTGAGCGGCCGGGCGACGAGGCCGGGTAGGCGCAAGCTCACCCCGGACAATTCGCCGCGTCGCGTCAGGTCCGAGACCAGGATCTCGGTCATCAGCTTGTGCGCGCCATAGCTCATCCGGGGCCGGGCAGGGGTGTCCGGCGTGACCGGGGCGACACCCAGATCGCCATAGACTGCGATCGAGGAAGCGAAGATGAAACGGAGTGGCGTCCCGTCCGCGCGGCGTCGCCCCGCGGCGCGGCGCACGAGGCCGAAGGGCGCCAGCACATTCGCCTGCCAGCCGAGTTCGGGCTCCTTCTCTGCCAGCGATCCGGGCACGGAGGCGAGATGGATCACGGCGTCCGGCGGATCTGCGAACAGCACGTCGAGAAACGCCGGGTTGGCGAGATCGCCGTCGCGGCATTCCGCGCCCGCCGGCGGCTGGCCGTGAAAGGCACGGTCCACCAGGATAAGCGTGCCGATCCCCGCAGTCCCGGCCAGCGCCTGGGCCAGCGCGCGGCCGAGGAAGCCATCCGCGCCCGTCAGAAGAACTTTCATCGCCATGCTCTCAGCTTCCATCGGAGATGAGGGTACCGCCGTCCACGACGATGGCCTGCCCGGTGACAAAGCCACCCGCAGGCGAGATCAGCCAGGCAACCGTGCCCGCGATCTCCTCCGGCCGGCCCATCCGCCGCAGCGGCGTTATACCCATTCGCCGCGCCATGAATGCCGCATCCAGCTTCAGGCCCGCCGCCAGCGGCGTATCGATCAGGCCGGGGCAGACCGCATTGGCGCGGATGCCCTTCGGACCCCATTCGACCGCGACCGTGCGTGCCAGTTGCGTCAACGCCGCCTTGGTCAGTCCATAGATCCCGATGGTGCCATTGCCCCGCAGCGCGGCGATCGAAGCCATCAGCACCACCGATCCGCCGCCTGCCTCCGCGATGCCGGGTACAAGGCGCTGGACCAGTCCGAGCGCGGCGAAGAGGTTGACCTGGAAAGCATGCGTGATGCCCGCTGCGTCAGCCTCCGTAAGCGGTCCACGCGGCCCCTCCACCCCTGCGTTCAGAACGAGGTCGGTGACACCGAAGGCACGGGCCGCGCGGGCCAGTTCCTCGACCTCGCCGGGGCGGGCAAGGTCCGCGGCGCGGAAGGCGGCGTAGAGTGCCGTTTCCGGCGTGGCGCGGTCGGAGGCCAGGATCGCGGCCCCCAGGCCGTCCAGGGTCGCGCAGAGCGCCTCGCCTAGCCCACCATTCGCGCCGGTGACCAGCACCCGGCGCCCGGCGAGATCGAACAGTCCGCTCATCGCGCCTTGATCGCCGCACCCAGTTCGGGCGCATACTGGCCCGAGATCAGCACGAACAGCATCCTGCATACCTTGCCGGAGCGGTTCGCCCATGCGTGGTTGGTGCCGCGCTGGATTACCACCGATCCGGGCTTGAGCACCACCTCGCCCTCATCGACGACCAGCGTCATCTCGCCCTCGATCACCACGCCGTAGTCGATGGATTCGGTGCGGTGCATCAGAGGATGCGGCGCGTCGGACCGGACGGTCGAGGCATGGGCCTCACCGATCTCGGTGAAGGCACCGCCCATCCGCTCCGCCCCGTCGCGCAGGAAATCCTCGGTATCGGGCGGGATGTCGACGAAGCGGATCCGGGTGCCGTTCGGCGGCGGCGATAACGTGACCGGGCCGGCGACGGGATCCGGCCCATTGTCCAGGATCGCGGGTGTGGCGGCCGTCGCCCAGACCTCGTGAAACACCGTGCCGGGAATGTTCTCCAGTGGATGGACATTCGGTAGCCGGGCGTTCTCGACGATGATGGCTGTGCCGTCAGGGCGATGCCCGGTGACGACGCGGTGGATCGGGGGAAGCCCGCTCATGCGTATGTCCTTTCGGTTTTCCGGGGCGCGCAGCCCGCGATGAAGAAGCCGGTCGAGATCATGGCGATAAGGACGCCGGCATATCCGAGAGCTGCGAACCCGAAGGATTGAGCCAGCGTGCCGCCCAGGATGGGCCCGAGCGCCGAGCCCGACATCAGCATCGCGGGCGTGGCGGCGGTCGCACGGCCAGAACGGTCCATCCGCGCCAGCAGTCCGAAGGCGAAGGTATGGGTGAAGATCTGCACGCCCACGAAAACCAGGGCGAACGGCGCCCAGAAAGAGAAGGCCGTGGCCCCGGTCACAACCAGCGCGAAGGCCGCCTGGACCGTGGGGCCGAGCCGTACGACATCCTCGGCCCGGATGCGGCGCTCGAGCGCGATCGACGCAGGCGCGACGACGACGCAGTTCACGACGGCCAATGCCGCGAGCACGGCAAGCACATGGCCTAGCGGGAAGCCGCGGGCTTTGCCGATCACCTCCACGAAGCTGAAGATGATCGATTGGTTCAGCATCATCACGCTGATACCGAGGATCACGTACCAGACGCCCCGCGACAGGCTGCCTGCCGAATGCTCCGCCGACGGTGCCTCAGTCAGCGCCGAGGCTGGCGGAAAGCCGATGAACGTGATCATTGTCGCCAGCGCCATCAGGGCGGCGAAGGCGAGGAACATCGCTCCTCCGCCCCGTGCGATCAGGATCTGCGGCAGCATGCCCATCAGGATTACGCCGAAGATACCGATCGCGATCCCGGCGAATGCGAAGGTGCGATGCGGATTGGCGGTGCGCCCGATGGTGCCATGCACCACGCTGAGCGCCGCACCCGAGGCGACGCCCGATGCCAGGTGCGCGATCGCAAGCGGCACAAAGGCGGTCTGGGATGCGGCATAGGTGAAGATGAGAGCAGCCGTCCCGAATCCACCCACCGCGACGAGCTTCGGCCGGAGCCTGTTGAAACGCGGCGCGATCGCCAGGCTCGCGGCCACGCCACCGATCAGGAAAAGCGTCGCCAGCATTCCCGCGTCGCGCGGCGAGAAGCCGTAACGCTCGACCAGCGCACCAACCCAGACGGGCAGCGCGACCAGATCGAGCATCCCGGCGCAATGGCCGGTCACAAGGGCGATCAGCCCTGCCGCTCTCAGGTTTCCCTGCGCCATGTCATTCCCCTTATGGGTAGCGGCGATCAAATCGCCTCGGCTAGCGCCTTCATCGAAACCTGCATGATCCGCGTATGCTCGCCTTGGTCGCCGCCGGAGACTTCGATCTCGCCCAGCCGCCCGGAATTCTCGACCACCATGCGGCAGCGGTCCCAGCGCCGATCCTGGAAAAGATCCAACGCCTCGGTCAGCTCATCGCTCTGGGCGACGCTTTCCGCGAGGACGACGGCGTCCTCGACACCGATGCAGGCGCCGGCGGCCAGATGCGGGGTCGTGGCGTGCACGGCGTCGCCGATCAGCACCACCCGTCCGCGATACCAGGGCCGGGGCAGCAGGAACTGTTCGAGTGGGCGGAAGATGATTCGACTGTCCAGTCCCAACCTTGTGCGCACGCTGCTGAGGATGGGCGACGGGAACTGCATCAGGAGGTCCGACAGCGCGTCGACGAAGGTCGAAGGATCGACAAAATCGTTGTTCGGACGATTCTCCATCAGGAAGAGATAGGCCTCGTCCTTGCTGACGAGATTAAGACCCCGTTTCATAACGGCTGAGCCAGACGCCGGACGAGGATCATGGCGGCGGCGAGGGTGAAGAAGGCGACGGCGGAACCGACGGTGGCCTCGTGATCGCGAGCGAGGCGTCGGCAGCGGCCGAACCAAGCGAAGGACCTCTCCACCACCCAGCGCCTGGGTTGCACGGCGAAGCCTTTCTGGCCGGGTGCGCTGCCGATGATGGTAACGGCGACGGGGGAGGCTCGGGCGACCCGCGGACCGGCGTAGGCGCGGTCGGCGAAGCAGCGGGCCAGGAACGGCCAAGGGCGGCGCGACATGGCCAGGAGGGCCGCACCCCCTCGGCTGTCATGCAGGCAGGCGGGCGAGATGGCGGCGAGCAGGAGCCTACCGTCCGTGTCCACCAGGGCGTGGCGCTTGCGGCCCGGAAAGCGAGATGCTCGCAGCCCTTCATGTATTCGGGGGTCTGGATGAAGAAATGCGTATGGTGGTCGTCGCAGGCCCTCGGCCGCAGGAACGGCCCCGCACCGGTCAGCACATCGGTGATCGCGAAGCCCAGCCGATCGCAATAAAAGCGTACAGCCGTGTCGATGCCGGGGACGAACAGCACGATATGGCTCAGCGTGCGGGGCAGCGCCGGCATTCCTTCCCAGACGCCGATCTCGTTCGGCGCGCGCTGCGCCGGAGCGCCAGGGGCGTTGATCCGCTCGGCCGGCAGGTTGAGTGGGCGGCGGACCGTCACCTGGAATTTCAGCTCGAAGCCGTGGTCATCCTTGAACTCGATCGAGCCATCGGCGAGCCGGGTGACGCGGCGGTCCTTCGAGATCTCGGCCTCGATTGTGTCGAGGTCCTCGGCCGCACTCACGCCGATGATCTGCTGGCGCAGCATCGCTGTGGTCGGCAGGGGTGGAGGCAGTGACGTATCCGAGCGGTGACGGACGATCAGCCCAGTGCCGTCCAGCGCCTCGAACCGGCCGCCCTTCTCGGTGACGTCAACCGGCTTCAGGCCGAAATCGGTGAGGTAGGCTGCACAGCCCGCCACATCATCCACGCCGAAAACGAGGAAATCGGGCCCAATGATGTTCATGAATGCTCCTCCCTGAAAGGCCCAGCCTGCTTGCCGCAGGACCGCCTTGCGTTTCTTCTAGATGGCGGTCCGCCCGCCGAGTGTCTCCGCGACCCAGTCCGCGATGAAAGCACCGGCATTGGCGGGGTTGTCGAAGCTGGAATGCTGCACGCCCCCTTCACGGTCTGTGAAGATCTTGAGCTCGCGCTTCGGACTGTTCACGAGCTGGTCGTAGGTGCGTCCGGCCCATTTCACCGGGATCTGGCTATCCTTGCTGCCATGTGTCACCAGAAAGGGCACCCGGATGCGGTCGAGGATGCCATCGAGGTGGACGTTCTCCGCGATCCGCATGAAATCCTCCTGGTCCTTCGCGCCCCAAACCCAGTGCACGTGCTCCCAATAGTGTGGGACGGGAAAGTCCCCCTCCTTTTCCAGCCGCCGCTTCTGCACGTCGCGCCAGTCATGGTTCGCACCCCACACGACGCCACAGGCGAAGCGGGGCTCGAAGGCCACGGCGCGCGGGCAGAAGTAGCCGCCGAGCGACACCCCTTCCATCCCGATTCGCCTGGAATCGATGTCGTCTCGGCCCTCCAGCCAGTCGACGATCCGCGCGGCCCAATGCTCGCTGTCGTAGCGTGCGCAAAGGCCGTTCAGCCGGCTCGCTTCGCCGCTGCCGGGCTGATCTACGACGAGACTGGCGACACCACGGCGGGCGAGCATGGCGGGAAGGCCGACCGCATACTTCATTTCCTTCGTGCTATCGAGGCCATTGACCTGGACCAGCACCGGCTGGCGGCCCGCCACGCCCTCGGCCCGCACGTAGAGTGCGGCAAGATGGGCTCCCTCATAGGGGATCTCGACGCGCTCGCAATTCGCGCCTGTCAGGGTGATCCCGCGAATGAACAGGTCGAGCCCCCGCTTGTAGAGCGCGAGGCGGTCAGGTGCCCCATGTGCCTGCAGCCGCTCCGCCGTGGCGAGATAGATCGAAGCGCGCAGATACTTCTCTCCTGCCGAGAGCATCCGTGCACTGCCCTCGTCCTCCCGCGCGAGGTCCGCGAGCTTGCCGGCCATCCGAGCCCAGACGGCGCGAAAGGCCCACGTGCCCTCGGCATCGGGATGCTTCGACGCCTCGAGCAGAGGCGCGCACATCTCCTCGATTTCTCCCATTCTGGCGCCGCTTTCGATCGCCAGATCGACGGACAAATTCCACACGTAGTTTGCGGGGAAATACTTGAACATGTTCTTTCCCGATCTCCGCCCTCCCAGACGGTTCGCTCTGACCGGCCTTTCTCGGTGGAAGCTAGCCTATGGCCAAGGATTTCAGAAATGAATAGTTTCAATCATACGAATGAACTGTATGAATGAATCGATTGCACAGCTTGCTGGCATTGACAGATTCCATTTTTGGGGCCTGGTCCGGCGCCACTACCATCGCACCGGCTCGGTCCGGCGCCACCGTCTGACGGCCGAGGGGAGGAATAATGAAACTGGCAACCTTGTCTCTGGTGTTCCGTCGCGATGTATGCCGGCCACATGCACCTCCACGATCCGGCATGGATGGGATGTCGCTTGCACGACAGCGCGCTCCGGTTTGGTCCCGTTGATTGGTGTGTGGCGCAGACGTACTAGCGCAGCCCGAACAGGCGATCGCGCACGCTGATCAGATGTGCCCGCATCAGCCGCTCGGCCAGGGCGGGATCGCGACGGCCGATGGCGCGCACAATCTCTTGGTGTTGCGTGGTAGTGTCGGCAAGCGGCAACTCGCCCACGAACACGTCCTGCAACCGGGCATCGAGTCCTGTTCGGCCATGCGCCCGCAAGGTCTCGTAGAGGAGCGTCAGCAGACTGTTGTGCGTTGCCGTGGCGATCAAACGGTGCAGCCTCTCGTCCTGTCGCTTCCACCGCGACAACTGCCGGGCGGACCGCATCTCGGCCATGCAGGCCTCGAGGTCGGCGATATCGGCTGGCCGCGCCATGATCGCCGCTCGCGACGCCAGCAACGGCTCGATAAGGAGGCGCGCGTCCATGATCTCGTTGAGGCTCGCGCCATCCAGCCACTGCTGCGGTGACGCCGGCGGCGCCGGGCGGCCGACGAAGGTGCCCTTACCCACGTGTCGCCAGATCGTCCCTTCGGCTTCAAGCCTTTTCAGCAGGGTGCGCAGCCGTCCGCGCGACATGCCCACCTCCTCAGCCAGCCGTGGCTCGGGCGGCAACTGGGTCTCGTCCTCCAGCGCCTCGATATAGGCGCGTAGCCGCGTCATATCCTGGTCCTGGTTCAGTTCCACGTCACCCATCATCCACCTCGGCTCGCCCGAAGATTAGCGGGCAGTGCAGGACGCATCAATAAATCAATTGACATGATTCAATATGCGATGTTGAAGCGCTCTAAGACGTCTGTCGCGGTGAATCTCCGCGGCCGAAAGGAGCATCCCATGAACCACGCAGACCCGGGTCCCGCGCCAGATACCCTCATCCTCGGCAGTGCTGACGTTGTGGCGGCCTTCGACTGGTCCGAGGCGATTACGGCACTGCGGCGGCAGTATGGGGCCATGATGCGCGAGGACATGTTCCCGCCGCGCACGATGGCGCGGGGCGACGGCGTCTGGTTGCGCACGCTCTCCGGCGTATCCCCCGATGGGGCAATCATGGGCGCGAAGATGATCGCCGCCAGCCTGAGCGCCCGCCGCGCGAGCTATCTCATTCCATTGTTCGACCAGCGTACGGCCGACCTGCTGGCCTTGATCGACGGAAATGCGATCACCGGCTACCGCACCGCCGCGACGACGGCGCTGGCGCTCGACGCCCTTGCCCCCGCTGGTCCGGTCACGCTCGGCGTGCTCGGCGCTGGCTTCGAGGCCCGTAACCATGTCGAGGCGCTCCATGCCGTCCGTGAGATCTCTGAAGTGTCGGTCTTCAGCCCGAACCCCGTGAGCCGCGTGGCCTTTGCCCAGCATCTCGAACCGCTCGGCTTGCGGGTCCGTCCGCTCGAATCAGCCCGGGAGGTGGTTGGTGCGGAGCCGACGATGCTGCTTTGTGCCGCCCGATCGCGCGACGAGCAGCCGCTCTTCGACGGGGCCTGGCTCCGGGCAGGCATGACAGTGGCCTCGATCGGTTCCACCCTGCCCGAGCAGCGCGAAGTCGATCCCGAGACCATTCGGCGCGCCGCGCTGATCGTCGCCGATATGCCTGAGGAAGTCGCCCACGACACCGGCGACATGCATGCCGCGCGCGACGCGGGCGTATCCTTCAAAGACAAACTCGTGTCGCTGTCCGACATGATCTCGGGCGCGGCGGCGGGCCGAAGGACGCCCGAGGATATCGTGCTCTACAAATCGGTCGGTGCGGCTTTGCAGGACCTTACCGTCGCCGCGATGTGTCTGGAGCGGGCCAGCGCTTTGGGGTTGGGGCGCAGCATCCCCGCGGTGATCCAGGCGGCGCAAAAATGAGCCGGCTGAAAGAAATTCACAGGGGGCATATCCAGATGGCACCGGACCTCGCTGATCCCGCGCTCAAGAAGGCGGCCGCCTATGTCGATGGCGCCTGGCTCGCCGCGGGTGAGAGCGGAACCTACACGCTGCGCAATCCTGCGACCGGCGGGACGCTGGCAGAGTTGCCGCTGCTGAGCCGCGCGCAGGTGGCGCGCGCCGTCGACGCGGCTCACGCCGCCTGGGGACCTTGGCGCGCGACGCCGGCCAAGGCGCGCGCGCGGCTGCTGCGCCGCTGGTTCGACCTGATCGAGCAGAACGCCGATGACCTCGCGCGACTGATCGTGCTCGAGGAGGGAAAGCCTTTCACCGAGGCCAAGGGCGAGGTCGCCTACGCGGCGTCCTTCATCGAATGGTTCGCCGAGGAAGCGAAGCGGATCCGTGGCGACGTGATGGCCGCACCGGAGCCCAGCCGTCGCATCGTCGTCCTGAAGGAGCCGGTGGGTGTCTGCGCCGCGATCACGCCGTGGAACTTCCCGGCCGCGATGATCACCCGCAAGGTTGCCCCGGCGCTGGCTGCCGGCTGCACGATCGTCGTGCGCCCCGCCGAGCAGACGCCGCTGACCGCGCTGGCGCTGGCGGAACTCGCCGAGCGGGCGGGTATCCCCAGGGGCGTGTTCAGCGTGGTGCTCGGCAAGGCGCGCGAGATCGGGCCAGAGCTGACCGGAAACCCGCTGGTGCGCAAGCTGACTTTCACCGGCTCGACCGAGGTGGGCCGGCTTCTGCTGGCGCAGGCGGCGGAGACGGTCAAGAAGTGCTCGATGGAGCTTGGCGGCAACGCGCCGCTCGTCGTCTTCGACGACGCCGATCTGGAGATGGCTGTCGAGGGGCTGATCGCCACGAAGTACCGCAACACCGGACAGGCCTGCATCAGCGCCAACCGTGCCTATGTCCAGTCCGGGATCTATGATCGCTTCGTCGCCCGGCTGGCTGAGCGCGTCGGCGCGCTGAAGGTCGGAAACGGCTTCGAGCCCGGCGTCGTTCAAGGGCCGCTCATCAACGAGGACGCGGTGCTGAAGGTCGAGGAGCATGTCTCCGACGCGGTCCGCAAGGGCGCTCGGCTGGTCTGCGGCGGTGCGCGCCACGAGCTTGGCGGTTTCTTCTATCAGCCGACAGTGCTGGCTGATGTGGCGCCCACGATGCTGGTCTCGCATGAGGAGACCTTCGGCCCGGTTGCCCCGATCATCCGCTTCGACACCGAGGATGAAGTGATCGCGCTCGCGAACGACACGGAGTTCGGCCTTGCCGCCTATCTCTTCAGTGCCGACGCTGCGCGGATCTGGCGGGTCGCGGCGGCGCTGGAGGCCGGAATGGTCGGCATCAACACCGGGCTCATCTCGAACGAGGTCGCACCCTTCGGCGGCGTCAAGCAGTCCGGGATTGGCCGCGAAGGCTCGATCTACGGCATCGAAGAGTTCCTGGAAATCAAGTACCTCGCCTGGGAAGGCGCGGGCGAAGTCCGGTAGGAGAGAAGTCATGGCAAGCTATACCCGCGTGGAAGCCCGCGAATGGGCGCGTGAACGGCTGATCGGTGCCATCAACTGCACGATTCCCTCGTTCTCGTCAGACCTGAAGCGGATCAACGAACGGGCGATCCGGCACGATACGCGGCTGGCGATCGAGCATGGGTTCATGGGCTCGCTCGCCGTGTCCGAGGTGTCGATCACCCTTCCCGAATACCTCGATTTCATGCGGATCATGAAGGACGAGGCGGGTGACCGCCTGGTCGTCACCCACCATGCAAGCTGGAACACGCTGGAGGAGAACATCGAGGCGCTGAAGGGCGCCGAGGAGGCCGGGGCGGAGTTCGTGCTGCTGTCCTATCCGCCGGCCTTCTATCCGGAGAGCGAGAACGAGATCTACGAGTACACCAAGGCCATCTGCGATGCCACAAACCTCGCGGTGATGATCTTTCCGATGTATCTCTGGGGCTTCTACAGCCGCATTCATCCATCGGACATCCCGGCTTCCCTGATCCGCCGGCTGATTGACGATTGCCCCAACCTCGCCGCGATCAAGGCCGAGGGTGGTTTCCCCAGCATCCAGAGCGTCATCGAATGCCATCGGCTGTTCGGCAAGGAGGTCGTCATCTCGATGCCGATCGAGGGCGAGTTGATCCCCTTGTCGCAGCTGATGCCGATCCAGCTCTCGGCCACCAGCGACCACGAGTACTACGGGCCGACGATCCCGAAGGTCATGCAGCTCCTGCGCGCAGGCGAGTTTGACGAGGCAACTCGCATCTACTGGCAACTCCATTCGGCACGCAAGATCAAGGGCCAGGTTGCCCAGCAAATGCACGGCGGGCATTTCATCAACCGCTATGTCTGGAAGTTCCAGGGCTGGCTGCAGGGATATAACGGTGGCCCGCTCAGGATGCCGACCCAGCGCATTCACGACCCGCAGATGATCTCCCTGCGTAAGGGGCTCGTCGAGGCGGGGCTGAACCCGTCGATGGACCCGTTCCGCGAGTTCTTCATCGGAAGAAACCCGATCTGATCCGGCGCTGATGGCGTGGGGCTGGCCGGCCCAGGAATCGCCCCATGAGAGAAGGGACGGCCGAGCCGCCCGGGAGGAGCTTCCAATGATGACCCGTCGAACGTTCTGCCATACCGCCGCAGCAGGCGTCGCGGCCACGGTGTCGCTTGGCGCCGGCAGTTCCGGCGCCCTCGGATCCATGGGCCCGGTCCAGGCACCCGGCGCGGTGATCGGCGATACGCGCCTCGTGGCCAGCCGCGACTTCGCGCGCCGCGCCGCCGCGTCCGGGGCGGCTGAGTATGCATATCGGGACGACCCGGCACGGCTTTGGCTCGAAACGCTTTCCGGCCTGTCGCGGGCGCGCCCGATGGCCATCGCCGGGCTGACCACTCCTGGCGCTCTGTTCTTTCTGGAACGCTGGGCCTGGGATCTGCGGATGCGCGTGATGACGCGGATGGAGCATGTCGCTCTGGCGGGTGGCGGATGGCGCCACTTCGCTGCGGGCACTCCTGTTCTCCTGCCCGAAGGCGGCAACTTCGGCATGGAAGGCGCGGACTACCTGCTTTCCGGCGCGGCGGGATGGGCCGACCGGACGCACGCCGCCCCGCCCGGGATCGTCGGTGACAGCGAGTTCCTGGTCAGCTGGGTCATCGCGCCTCGCACCGTCGCCGTCTCCTGACCGCATCAGCAACGAGGACGCAATGCTGCCCCCGAACATCTCAGCCGACGCGTGGAACCAGGCGCTCGCCTCTTTCCGCCACGCCGTTGGCGACGAATGGGTCTTCACCTCCGATGAGGATACCTCGCTTTACCGTGACGCCTACTCGCCGGTTTGGGACGAGGCCAACGAGCGCCTGATCTCCGCCGCTGTCGCGCCGAAGTCGGCCGAGGAAGTGCAGGCGATTGTACGCACTGCTCATGAGCACGGCATCCCCGTGTTCCCGATCTCGACCGGCAAGAACGTCGGCTATGGCGGCTCAGCGCCCAATCTCTCAGGTAGCGTCGTGATCGACATGAAGCGGATGAACAAGGTCATCCAGGTCGATGACAAGCGCCATTTCGCCATCGTCGAGCCCGGCGTGTCCTACTTCGACCTCTACCGCTACATCCAGGACAACAAGCTCAACGTTTGGATCGACGTGCCGGACCCCGGCTGGGGCAGCGTGCTGGGAAATGCGCTCGACCATGGTGTCGGCCATACCTGGTATAACTACCGTGACCATTTCGGATCGCACTGCGGGCTCGAGGTCGTCCTGCCCGATGGCGAGCTGATGCGCACAGGCATGGGCGCGATGCCCGGCGCACCCACCTTCGCGGATTTCCGCTATGGCTTCGGCCCCTATGTAGACGGATTATTCGCGCAGGCGGGCTTTGGCGTCGTAACCAAGATGGGCATTCACCTGATGCCGCCGCCGGAGGCCTTCCTGCATCGGCGCGTCTTCGTTCGCCGTCGCGAGGATCTGGTCCCGTTGATCGAGATTTCCAACCGGCTTGAGGATGCCGGGCTGATCGGCATGCCGCTCTACGAATCGCCGATGTTCTACGCTCAGTTCGCCGATACCGAGTTGCGTTCCATAGGCAAGTCCGCCGATGTCTGGAACGGCAATGCCATCAACCGCTATTCGGCCGACAAGGGCGTGGCGCCCTGGCAGCTGGGCCTGAGTTTCTACGGCCCGATGCCGGTGATCGAGGCAAGCTGGCAGTATGCCCGCTCCCTCTACGAGAAGGCGATTCCCGGAGTTCGCTTCGAGGATGTCGAGACACTGAGCTTCCCGCTGAACCAGGATCAGGCTGAAGCGGTCAAGCACAAGGTGCTGATCGGCATGCCAAACATGAACGTCTTTTCGCTCGGTGCGCGATCACAGACCAACCCGAACCCCGCGGACGGGCATCTGCTGTTCTCGCCGATGGTGCCCCGGACCGGCGACGAGGTGTTCAAGGCGCAGCGGATCTTCACTGAGGGGATGAGGGAGATGGGCGTTGACTTCCCCATGGCCTATGGTCCCTTCACCGCTCCCTTCACCTGGATCCCGCGCGTCTTCGCGCTGACCACCGGACTGCCGGTGTCGCGATCGGACAAGGCCATGAACAAGCTCTCGCGCGACACGATGAGCCGGCTGATCGCTTTCGGCGCCGAGCACGGCTATGGCGAGTATCGCACGCCGCCCCTGTTCCAGGATCAGGTGATGGGCACCTATAGCTTCAACGACAACATCCTGCGGCGCTTCTGCGAGAGTCTGAAGGACGCGATCGACCCCAAGGGCATCATTGCCCCGGGGCGCGGCGGATTCTGGCCGAAGGCGATGAGAAAGGCTGAGAAATGAAGCATCTCGTTCCCGCGCTTCTCATGCTTTGCACAGCTGGCGCCGCGGCAGCTGCCGATCCAGACCATGACGCGCTGATCGCTCGAGGAGAGCAGGTGTTCGCCTACAACTGCACCTCGTGCCACGGGCCAGGGATCGGCAACCCGGGTAACGAGTTCAAGCCTGGCACCGATGCATTGCGGGTGAAGTACAATGGCGATGTGCCGGCGCTGCTGACCGAGCGTACCGACCTGACGCCCGACGCGGTCGCATACTTCGTTCGGAACGGCATCTCGATCATGCCGTTCTTCCGAAAGACGGAGATCAGCGACGCCGATCTGGCCGCGCTCGGCGCCTATCTCAACCGGAACAGCGCCGGCCGGTGATATGCGCCACGGCGGCGATGACAGCAAAGAGGATTGCTATGGATATCGCGAAAGGGCAGCGCCGTCTTGACGGCAGGATCGCCGTCGTGACCGGAGCCGGCAACGGCATTGGGCAAGGCATCGCGCGGATGTTCGCGGCGCAGGGAGCGACGGTCATCGGGCTCGATGTCGACGACCACGCTTTGGCCGAGACCGCAGCCGCGGCACCGGGTGGACGGTTTCTGCCACGGCACACCGATACACTCGACGAGGCGGAAACCTCGCGCGTGGTGAACGAGATCGGTGACGAGTACGGCAGGATCGACATCCTCGTTCCCGCTGCAGCGATCTCGATCTTCCAGTGGATCGAGGAGATGAGCTATGAGCAGTGGCAGCGCACGTTGCGGGGCGAGCTGGACATCGTCTTTCTCATCACCCGTGCCGCCTGGCCCTGGCTGCGGAAAAGCGGCACGGCTTCGGTCATCAATTTCGCTTCGGCCAACGCGCATATAGCGCTGAATGGCTCACCGGCTCTGGCGCATTGTGCTGGCAAGGGCGGAGTTCTTGCCATGACCCGACAACTCGCGATGGAGGGTGCGCCACATGGCATCCGCGCGAACACGATCTCACCGGGGCTGATCGTGACGGCGCAGACCCGCCGGCACATGGCGATGGATCCGGGCTTCGAAGGAGAGGCAACGCGGCGCATGATGATCAAGCGCCTCGGCGAAGCCGAGGACGTCGCCTGGTGCGCGGTTTGGCTCGGCTCCGAGGAGTCAAGCTATGTCACCGGCGCCGATTTCGCTATCGATGGGGGCTCTACCGCCTGGTGACGTGCGCTGACCAGGCCCTGGCGCTTGCCCATCCGCCGAAGTCGCCGCTTCGGTGGAGCGTGGTGGCAGCGGCCATCGTTCTGGTCTTGCTGCGAGGAATCCTCACTCGTGCCCTTGACCTCTCGGTCACCCTTTCCGTTCCTTCGCTTGCCGAGGCCGCCTGATGCCCGGCAGACGGATCATCTGCTCTCTCCCTTACCCTGAAGGAAAGCCTCATGCGCTTCGTGCTGCCGCTTCTGTTCTTTGTCGGCCTGTTTGCCACTGGTGCACACGCCGAGGTGCATGAAGTGAAGATGCTCAACCGTAATTCCACGGGCAACATGGTCTACGAGCCCGACTTCGTACGGCTGAAGCCCGGTGACAGCATCAGGTTCCGCGCCGCCAATGTTTCCCACGACGCCGCCTCGATACCGGAGATGCTTCCCGCAGGCGCAGAGGCCTTCAAAGGAAAGATCAACGAGGAGATCGAGGTAACCTTCACAGCCCCGGGCACCTATGGGATCAAGTGTATCCCGCATTATGGCATGGGCATGGTCATGCTCGTGCAGGTGGGCGACGAGCCTGTTGATGCGATCGCGGTGCCGGAGCGGCTTCCACCATTGGCCAAGCGCCGCTTCCAGGAGATTCTGCAGCGGGCGAAGAACCCGGAGGCTGGTGGATAATATCCGGCTGCGAGACTGTCACGAGGAGCGAGGCCTCTGAGACCCCGTTTCATAACGGCTGAGCCAGACGCCGGACGAGGATCATGGCGGCGGCGAGGGTGAAGAAGGCGACGGCGGAACCGACGGTGGCCTCGTGATCGCGAGCGAGGCGTCGGCAGCGGCCGAACCAAGCGAAGGACCTCTCCACCACCCAGCGCCTGGGTTGCACGGCGAAGCCTTTCTGGCCGGGTGCGCTGCCGATGATGGTAACGGCGACGGGGGAGGCTCGGGCGACCCGCGGACCGGCGTAGGCGCGGTCGGCGAAGCAGCGGGCCAGGAACGGCCAAGGGCGGCGCGACATGGCCAGGAGGGCCGCACCCCCTCGGCTGTCATGCAGGCAGGCGGGCGAGATGGCGGCGAGCAGGAGCCTACCGTCCGTGTCCACCAGGGCGTGGCGCTTGCGGCCCGTCACCTTCTTCCCGGCATCGTAGCCGCGGACACCTTTCACGCCGACACCGCCCGAGCGGACGGATTGGGCGTCCAACACCGCCGCTGTCGGTGAGGCCTCTCGGCCGACCCGCTCGCGGTCGGCCATGATGAGGGCGTGCGCCAGTCGCTCGAAGGTGCCCCGGCGCGAGAGGCGCAGGAACCAACGGTGCACGGTCCCGGGCGGCGGGAAGTCGCGGGGCAGATGCGCCCAGGCGCAGCCGGTACGGAGCACGTAGAGGATCGCATCGACCACCCGCCGCATCGGCCAGGACCGGGGTCGTCCGGTCTTTGCAGGGCTTGGCAAGAAGGGCTCGACCAGGGCCCACTCGGCATCGGTTAGGCACGTTGCATAAGGCTGGGAGCCGCGCGCAAGCTGCGCGCGGGCGGCAGGGGTCCACATGGGCCACCTCGAAGGACGTCAGACACCCTCCGAACGCGCAGAACTCCCGCCGCTCACCCCGCCTCAGCCGTTATGAAACGGGTTCTGAGGTGCCCGGCCACAAACTGGCCGGGTGTCTTGCCGCCGTGAACGGGCAACAACGGTCTTCCCCATCCACGGCGGCGTCATCCGGCGGGTCCGGCGCTTCGTCCAAATCCGGTCAGGCTTCCTTGTTCAGACCGCCTTCCGCCGTAACCCGACGCAGGTGGTAGGAGGTATCGCCGAACATCAGCTCGATCATGGAAAGTCGGCGAAAGTAATGTGCACCGATATACTCCATGGTCATGCCAATGCCCCCATGCAGCTGGACCGCCGTCTGCCCGACAAACCGTGCGGAGCGGTTGATCTGGACTTTGGCGGCAGAAAGGGCTGTGCGGCGCTCATCGGGGTCCTCCGCTTCCGCCATCATGCTGGCATAGAGCGCCATGGAACGGGCCTGCTCCACGGCAACCAGCATGTCCACTGCCTTGTGCTGCAAGGCCTGGAAGGAGCTGATGGGAACGCCAAACTGCTTGCGTGTCTTCAGGTACTCCACGGTGATCGCGGTCAGGGCATCCATGAGCTCGACCGCTTCGGCGCACAGCGCCGCGGTGGCACCATCCACAACCCTCTCGATGATGGGCAAAGCATTGCCGGCGGTTCCGAGAACGGCATCCGCAGGCACATGGAGATTGTTGAGAGTAATGTCGCTCGCGCGCCCGCCATCCTGGGTGGGATAGCTCCTGATGGAGATGCCGTCGGCATCGGAAGGGACGATGAACAGCGTGATCCCTTCCGGATTGCGTTGGCTCCCAGCCGTGCGTGCGCTCAGGACAAGGAACTTGGCCGCATCCGCATTGAGGACCACGCTCTTGTTGCCATTCAGACGGTAGGCGCCATCCACGAGCTTCGCCGAGGTGGCAACGTCGCTGAGATCGTAGCGCGCCTGGATCTCGGAATGCGCGAAAGCCAGGCGCACCGAGCCGTCGGCTATGCCAGGAAGGAGAACCGCACGCTGCGCCTCGTTGCCTGCGAGGCGCACCGCTCCGCCGCCAAGAATGACACTGGCCAGATACGGTTCCGGCGCCAGCGCCCGGCCAAGTGCTCCTGCCACCATCAGCGTCTCGACGGCACCGCCGCCAAAGCCGCCATCCGCCTCGGAGAAGGGAAGGCCAAGAATCCCGAGTTCCGCGAGTTCGGCCCATTTGGCCTGGGAGAACCCCAGGGGCTCGGAGCGGACAGCCTGCAGCTTCTCCAGCGTGCCATAGTTGTTTGCGGACCAGCGCGAGACGGTTTCCTTGAGCATGTTCTGCTCTTCGGTCAGATCGAAATCCATGTTCCGCTCTCCTCAGAGTCCCAGGATCGCCTTGGCGATCACGTTGTGCTGGATCTCGTTGGATCCGCCGTAGATGGACACCTTGCGGTGGTTGAAATAGACCGGCGCCGCCGTATCCGCCCAGGCAAAGAGCGATTCCAGGTCGTTGTGGCCCGTGTCAGGCCGCTCGGCCGGCAATGCCTGGGGACCGGCAAGCTCCAGGAGAAGCTCAGTCGTGGCCTGCTGCAGCTCCGATCCCTTGATCTTGAGGATCGAGGAAGCCGGATCAGGCTTCGTTGGATCCCGTGTAGCCTGCGCCGCCACCACCCGCATCTGCGTGATCTCAAGCGCCTTGAGCTCGATCTCCGTGGTCACCAGGCGCGAGCGGAAATCCAGGTCGTCCCACATGCTGCCTCCGCCGGCCGGCGTGGCCTTGGCAAGACGCTTGATACGGGCGATCCGCTCCTTCGACATGCCAATGCGCGCAATACCCGTCCGTTCATTGGCAAGGAGGAACTTGGCATAGTCCCATCCCTTGTTCTCCTCCCCCACTAGGTTTTCCACGGGGACTTTCACGTTGTCGAGGAAGACCTCATTCACCTCGTGCCTTCCGTCGATGGTGATGATGGGGCGAACGGTGATGCCTGGCGTACCCATGTCGATGAGGAGGAAGGAGATCCCCGCCTGCTTCTTCACTGTCGTGTCGGTCCGGGCAAGGCAGAACATCCAGTTCGCGTACTGACCCAGCGTGGTCCAGGTCTTCTGCCCGTTGACGATGTAGTGGTCTCCCTCGCGAATTGCCCGCGTCTTCAGCGAAGCGAGATCTGAACCCGCGCCTGGCTCGGAGAATCCCTGGCACCACCAGTCGTCCAGGCTCCTGATCCGCGGAAGGAAGCGATCCTTCTGCTGCTGGTTGCCGAAAGTGGCAATGACGGGCCCCACCATGAAGCAGTTGAACTGCAGCGGCAGCGGCACGGCCGCCTGCATCAGCTCCTCCATGAAGATATAGCGCTGAACAGGGGTCCAGTCCTGGCCGCCATACTCCAGTGGCCAATGCGGCGCTGCCCATCCCTTGTCGTTCAGGATGCGCTGGGAGGTCACGTAGTCCTCCCGCTCCAGCTTGCGGCCTTCCGAGACCTTTGTCCGGATTTCCTCGGGGATCGCCGTTCGGAAGAAGTGACGCACCTCCTTACGAAAGGTGTTTTCCTCGGGAGTGAAGCGCAGTTCCATCTCAGTTCGATCCAGGATTGATTTCGATGAGGCCTGCGGCACCCATGCCGCCTGCGATGCACATGGTGACGACGGCGAAGCGCACACCTCTGCGGCGCCCCTCCAGCACGGCATGTCCAACCAGGCGCGCGCCGCTCATCCCGAAAGGATGGCCCACGGATATGGCCCCGCCATTCACATTCACGATCTCGGGGTCGATGCCGAGCGTCTCGCAACAATAGATGGACTGGGATGCGAAGGCCTCGTTCAGCTCCCAGAGGCCGATATCGGAAACCTGGAGACCCTGGCGCGCCAGCAGGCGTGGCACGGCATGAACCGGCCCGATCCCCATCTCGTCGGGTTCGCATCCGGCGGTCGCATAGCCGCGAAAGATCCCAAGGACCTGGGCGCTACGGCGCGCGGCCTCGGCCGAGGACATGAGAACGGTGGCCGAGGCACCGTCGGAGAGTTGGCTGGCGTTGCCCGCCGTCACGAACTGATCCTCGCCGCGCACCGGCTTCAGCTTGGACAAGGCGTGAAGAGTGGTATCGGGACGGTTTCCCTCGTCCCTGACCAGGGTCACGTTCTCCAGCCGGGTCTCGCCCGTCTCCTTGTCGCTGACTGCTTTCGTCACGGCAAACGGGACAACTTCCGCATCGAAGAGGCCGCTGGCCTGGGCACGTGCGGTGCGTTGCTGGCTCCTGAGCGCGAAAAGGTCCTGTGCCTCGCGGGAGATGCCATACCGCTTGGCGACAGTGTCGCCGGTCTCGATCATGGAAACGTAGATATCGGGCTTGTTGGCCATCAGCCAGTCATTGCGGAAGAGCTCGCGATTGACGGGCTGTACCAGCGAGATCGATTCGACGCCTCCAGCAACCGCAACCGGAACACCGTCGAGGGCGATGCGCCGGGCCGCATGAGCGATCGCCTCAAGACCGGAGGCACAGAAGCGGCTCACGGTGACACCCGAGGACGTCACCGGAATGCCGGCCACGAGAGCCGCATGGCGGGCGACATTTCCGCCGGTGGCGCCTTCCGGATACCCGCAGCCAAGGACGACCTCCTCCACATCCGCAGGATCAATATTCCCCCGGACAAGCGCATGGCGGATGGCATGGGCGGCCATGTCCGCGCCTTTGGTGATGTTGAGCGCGCCGCGCTGCGCCTTGCCGATGGGGGTGCGCGCGGTGGAAACAATGACGGCTTCGATCATGGCGTCTTTCCCATTGTTCCTCGGTGATCCCGGCTTTCGGCGGCGTCGGGTGGCCTACCTGCCTCCGCGGCCAGCTCGGCTATCAGTATCTTCGGCAACAGCTTGCCGACGGGACTGCGCGGCAGCGCCTCGCGGAACTCGATGGCACGTGGCATCTCATGGCGGCCGAGACGATCGGCCAGGAACTCCGTCAGCTCGTCCAGCGTGAAGGGGCCGCACCCTGCCTTGAGCTTCAGATAGGCTTTCGCCGATTGCCCGCGATAGCTGTCCGGCACGCCGATCACGATGACTTCCTCGACGGCCGGATGCTCGTAGATCGCGTTCTCGATCACCGCCGGATACACGTTGAAGCCGGAGGAAATGATCATGTTCTTCCGACGATCCACGATCTCGAACAGGCCTTCGCCGTCCATGCGTCCCATATCGCCGGTCAGGAACCAGCCGTCCCGGAAGGCTGCCGCCGTTGCTGCCGCATCGTTGAGGTAGCCCCTGAAAACATTCGGTCCACGGATGGCGATTTCACCCACCTCTCCGGGATGCACTTCCCGGGCAGGATCATCGGTGGATACGATGCGCATCGCCAAGCCGGGCAGAGGCACCCCGATCAAGCCTGGCCGCCGGGCCGTGCGGTAAGGCACGCGGGATCCCGCCGGTCCGGTCTCGGTCATCCCCCAGCCGTTGTTCAGCTGAGTGCCGATAAGAGCCTCGATCTTCGCCTGGACGTCGAAGGGTAGGGGGGCGCCGCCGGAGACGCAGGATTTGAGAGAGGAGAAATCCACCTTTTCGATGCCGGGATGGTTCAGCAGCGCCACCCACATGGTAGGGACACCCGAGAACTGGCTGGCCTTCAGCTCAGTGATGTCCCGGATCAGCGTCCTGGTATCGAAGCGCTGGCGAAGAAGGATCTGGTTGCCGTCGCGCAGGTGGCGCAGAAGCACGGTCGTCAGTGCATAGATATGGAACAGCGGCAGGACAGCGATCACCTTCTCCGCCCCGGGCACGAGCGGCCTGCCTCCGTCGCGCCAGAGGCGATACATGCTCACGGCCGATGTCAGGTTGCCGTGGCTCAGCATGGCTGCCTTGGGCAGTCCGGTGGTCCCGCCCGTGAACTGAAGTACGGCTATATCGTCAATGGAAGGCTGCGGTGCGGTAAGGGGAATGTCGCTGAGAAGGCTGGACAGCTCCTGCACGCCAGGGCGTTGCGGGATCGGCAGCGCCGCGACCTCTCCCGCCCCGTACAGGCTGTCATCCCCGACGATGACCTCGTCAATGATGTGCGCATCCAGCATGTCCAGCGCGCTGGGAAGGAAGCCCGGAAGGTTGGTCGTGACAAGGCGGCGGCTGTGCGTGGCTTCCAGCTTGTGGATGATCTCCCTGCGGGCATCCAGGGCGCTGAGATGCACGACCCGTGCCCCGAGCCTTGTCAGCGCAAGGAAGGACAGCGGGTGATACGGGGTGTTCGGCAGCAGAAGTGCCACATTGTCCCCATGCCCGATCCCTGATGCGGCGAGCCCGCTGGCCAGTCGCTCGACGTCCTTTTCCAGCACCTCGTAACTCAGCGTCCGGCCGCGGAACTCCAGCGCCGGCGCCGAACCCTGTTGCCGCACCGCCTCCGCCAGAAGTTCGGGCAGGGTCGTGGTTTCCAGGGGCGCGTTCCAGTTGCAGATGTCCGGGAAGCTCGCCATCCACGGATAGCGCGCAGCTTGGTCCGGTTCCTCCGATGCCACGGGCGGGGGTGTCGCGATCTCGCTCCGTGCCTGCTCCGGCGCCATCACGCCGCCTCCCGCCCGGAGAAGAGGCCGGAACCCTGGGAAACGCGGCGCAGGAAGGGTGAGGGCTCAAGGCTCTCGTCGCCGCTCTCCGCGGCCAGCCGCTCCAACTCCGCGACGATCCGGGCAACCCCGATCCCCTCGGCCCAGTGCATCGGGCCGCCGGTAACGGCGGGCCAGTTGTAGCCGTTCACCCAGATCAGATCGATGTCGCTGGCGCGCGCGGCAATCCCCTCGTCGAGGATCTTCGCGCCCTCATTGACCATTGGATAGAAGAGGCGCGCCAGGATCTCCTCCTCGCTGAACTTCCGACGGGCGACTCCCTGGCTTTCGGGGAGCGAGGCAATCAGGGCTTCGACCTCGGGGTCCGGGCTGCCGCTGCGGGCGCCGTCGGGATAGAGATAGAAGCCCCGGCCGGTCTTCTGTCCGAAGCGCCCCAGTTCGGCGAGTGCATCCGCCACGGGGGCTCTGGCACCGATGGCCTTGCGTGCCCGCCAGCCGATGTCGATCCCTGCCAGATCCATCATGGCAAACGGGCCCATGCGGAAGCCGAAGCGCGTGACGGACTCGTCCACCTCATGGGGCAACGCGCCGGAAAGGAGCAGCCTCTCCGCCGCCCGGGTGCGCTTCGACAGCATGCGGTTGCCGACAAAGCCGTGGCACACGCCGACCATCACCGGCAGCTTGCCCAGGCGGCGACCGAGCTCCATGGCCGTCACCAGGACATCCTGCGAGGTCTCCGTGGCACGGACCACTTCGAGCAGGCGCATCACATTGGCCGGGCTGAAGAAATGCAGTCCGACGACGTCACGTGCCCGACCCGATGACGCAGCGATCGCGTTCACATCCAGATAGGAGGTGTTGGTGGCCAGAATCGTGCCGGGCCGGGTCAATGCGCCGAGCTCACCGAAGATCCCGGCTTTCACGCCCATGTCCTCGAAGGCGGCCTCCACCACGATGTCGGATGTGCCGGCCTTGTCCAATCCTTCGGCCGGTGTGATGAGCGCGAGGCGCTGCTCCATGGCTTCGCCGGAAAGCGACCCCCGCCTCACCGATGCCTCGTAGTTGGCGCGGATGCGCGACATGCCGGACTCGAGGAGTTCCGGACGAACATCGATCAGGGTCACGGGAATACCGGCCTGGGCGAAGCACATGGCGATGCCGCCGCCCATCGTGCCCGCGCCGATGACCACTGCCTTGCTGATGGGACGCGCCTTCACCTCACGGCCGATCCCGGGCAGGCGCGCGGCTTCCCGCTCTGCGAAGAAGAGGTAGCGTTGGGCCCTGGCGCTCGGATGGACCACCAGTTCGCGGAAATGGGCGCGCTCCGCAGCCAGGCCGTCGGCAAAGGACCGGCCGTAGCAGCCGCGGACTGCATCGACCAGGGCCGGCACATTCGGCGCCTGACCAGATCGCTTCAAAGCCGCTGCCGCAGCGGCCTCGAAGGCCACCCGGTCGGCCTCGGTCAACCGGTCGGAGCAGTCCTGTACCCTGGGCCAGTTCCCGGCCTCGGCCAACCGAAGCGCGACAGCGGAAGCGGTGCCGAGAAGGTCCCCGTTCGCTACCTCGTCGATCATGCCAAGCGCCTGCGCGCGTTCCGCCGTCACCGGTTCCCCGGACAGCATGAGTGCGAAGGCCGGCGCGGCGCCGATCAGGCGCGGCAGGCGCTGGGTGCCACCGGCGCCTGGAATGATACCAAGCTTGATTTCCGGCAGGCCGAGCCTGGCGGCGGGGTTGGCCACGCGGGCGTGGCAGGCCAATGCCAGTTCCAGGCCACCGCCGAGCGCGGCACCTCCCATGGCGGCGACGACAGGCTTGGAAGCCCCCTCGATGGCAGCCACAACATCGGGCAGCGATGGCGGGACGGGAGGCTTCCCGAACTCGGAGATGTCGGCACCAGCCACGAACAGCTTGCCGGCGGCCGTGAGCACGATGGCCTCCACGCCGGGATCAGCGCAGGCGGCGGCGATCGCTTTGGCTATGGCGTCGCGCACGGCGGCACTCAGGGCATTCACCGGGGGATGATTGATGGTGACAATGGCCACCCCGCCTGTGACCACAGTGTCGACAGGTAGCATCGGGTTCCCTCCCATTTCATTCTGCATTGCGGAATTCAGTACCGATTTATTGTCTCAGTGTCTTTGTTAGGCGCGAAGTGTCAAGGGAGTAGGCGGGGGAACTGACCTTTAGCCGATAGCCCTTCCCAACGTTGTTCTGGTATGCAGAATTTCAGTTCGCGAAAGTTGACATTCGCCGAAGGACAATGGCATCAGTCGGTTGTCCGGAGAGGCATTGCTGCCGAGAAGACCAAGAAGCGGGCGATCAGCACGCTGGGCGGAGGAAGCTGGAAGATGGGGTCGGTATCCTGCCCCACCATGACATTCCCTTGTGTCCGATGTTGGCCTCGGCCCGATACAGGGCGGAATGCCTCCTGTGATCCAGGCTCCAACGGGGCGTGGAACAGGTACTTGGTCGGGCGTGATCCCGGTGCCGGAAGTGTTCAGGGAGGAAATAATGGTCCGCAGGACGATCGTATCAGCAGCTCTCGCTCTCACCGTGTCTGCGGGCCTCTTGGGGGCGCGTGCGCAAGAGGCCCAGACCTTCGTGGTCGGCTCCCACATGCCTCTGACCGGCGCCCTTGCCCGATCCGGGCAGGCCTTCAACGAAGGCATGCAGGTGGCGGCCACGATGTGCAACGCCGCATCGCCGCGCCACAAGATCAGGATCGACGTCATCGACGATGAGAGCACGCCCGCGAAGGCGGTCTCTGCCGTCGAGAAGCTGTCCTCGGACGGTGCGGTGGCGATCATCGGCGGCTACGGATCGAACATCATCGGACCGGCTTCCGATGCCGCAAGCAAGCTCGGCAAAGTCTATATCACCGCCGGCGCGGTCAGCGATGAACTCACGCAGCGCGGACTGAAGAACTTCTTTCGAATTAACAATAATGCCGGCTACCAACGCGGCATCGCCACCCTTCTTTCCGACCTGAAGCCAGAGAAGATCTCTATCGTGGCTTCTACGCGGGAAGCCCCGGCGCTTCTTGCGGATGGCCTGGAAAAGGACCTCACCGCACAAGGGATCAAGGTGACGGTCCACAAGTTCGACCCGGCCATCAGCGACTTCAAGCCGGTCATCAACAAGATCAAGATCCAGGACAAGCCGGACATCATCATGATGTCCGCCTACGAGAATGACTACGTCGGGATCATCCGGGCAGCCAAGGTGCTGAAGCCCAACGTGAAGCTGATCGTCGGCGCATGGTCCCTGGCGACGCCGAAAATGTACACCGATTTTCCGGATCTCATGAACAACGTGGTCGGCACCTCCTTCCTGCCATTTCCGGTGGAGATGAAGAGCGAGGAAGGAACGACCTTCGCCGATCTTTACAAGAGCAAGTACGGCAAGGAGATCGAGTATCTCTCGACGCTGAGCTTCGTGGAGACGCGGATCCTCTGCGAGGCGATATTCCGCAGCGCCGAAGCCGGTACATTGGCCAAGGGTGGACTTGCCGACGAGATGCGCAAGACCGATCGCGACACCATGCTGGGCCGCATCCAGTTCGATCAGTCCGGCGACAATCCGAACTTCACCCTGTCCATGGGACAGCACCGCGACGGCAAGATCGTCCTGGTGTCGCCCCGCACCACGGCGAACGGGGAAATTGCCTATCCCGGCCTGCCCTGGTGATGGCTTCTGCATCTTCCCGCAACAGTTCAGCTTCCTCACCGAGGTGACATGACCGACCTCATCCTACAGGCGCTGTTCTCCGGGGTGCTGATCGGCAGTGTCTACGCGCTGGTGGCGTTGGGCCTGGCCCTGGCCTTCGGGGCCATGCGTATCATCAACCTTGCCCATGGCGAACTGGTGCTCCTGGCGGCCTACATGGCCTATTTCGTGGAGGCGAGCACCGGGCTGAATCCCTATGCCGCCATCCCACTGGCACTCCTCGCCGTCCTGCTCGTGAGCTGGATACTGGTCCTTCTCGTGAGCTGGATCAGGGAGCACCGCGAACTGAACTCGCTGATCCTGACCTTTGCCATGGGCATCATACTCACCAATGGCATCCTGCTGGTTTTCGCGAGCGATGTTCGCACCACGAACTCCGCCACACTGCAGGATGCTGTCTCCTTCGGGGATCTCTTCGCGATGCGTGGGGAGATCGTCGCCTTCTTCGTGTCCCTGGTGCTGATGGGGTTCCTCTGGTGGTGGCTGAAGTCCAGTTGGTACGGCCGTGCCATGCGCGCCGTATCGTCCAATCGTGATGCGGCACGGCTGATGGGCATAAACCCGGCCCGGATCGAGACGGCGTCCTTCCTGGTGGCCGGAGCCCTGGCGGCCTTTGCGGGCGTGGCTCTGTACACCATGAGCGTCATCCAGCCTGCCACCGGTCACGCCCTGACGGTGAAGGCCTTCATCATCACGGTGCTGGCTGGTGTCGGCTCGATCCCCGGCGTTTTCCTCGGCGCCCTTCTTCTCGGTGTCACGGAGGCCCTGACGGTAACGCTTGCCTCCTCCGCTCTCCAGGAACTGGCCGGGATGGTCCTCTTCCTTCTGGTCCTGTTCCTCCTGCCGAACGGCCTGTTCGGCGCACGTGCGCGTCGCGGATGAGAGCCGGCAGAATGTCCGCAACCTCCGCCCTCGGCCTCCGCACGAAGCCCCGTTACAACCGCTTGCCCATTCTTCTGGGAAGCGCCGCACTCGTGCTGGCCATCCTGCCTCTGGCTGCCGGTACCAGCCCCTATCTCCTAGGCCTGCTCATCTCGGCCCTGATCCTCTCCGGCCTGGCCCTGTCCTGGGCCCTGCTGGGCAATCTCGGCGGCATGGTCTCCTTCGGCCATGCAGCGTTCTTTGGAGTGGGTTCCTATGCTTCCGCCTTGCTGGCGGGAAAGCTCGGGATCCCGGTGCTTCTGGCCATTCCGCTCGGCGGCGCCTTCGCGACCCTGGCATCGCTTGCCATGCTGCCGGCGCTTCGCCTGTCCGGACCGTATTTCGCGCTTGCCATCCTCGCCTATGCGCAGATCTTCCGCATCCTGGCGACGGAGTTGGACTGGCTGACCGGCGGCTCGGCCGGGCTGCAAAGGTATCCCGGCCTGCCTGACATCCTGGGCCTCGACCTCGCGAGCCGGCCGGGAAGCTATGTCCTTGTCCTCGTCGCCGTTATCCTGTCCGCCATGGTCTACATGGCCATCCGGCGCAGCCACACCGGTACCGCGCTCCGCGCGATCGCCGACAGCGAGGATGCGACCCGTGTCGTGGGGGTCAACTCGACCCTCCTGAAGACCTGGATGTTGCTCCTTTCAGCCTTCATCGCGGGCGTGTTCGGGGCGCTGAACGCGCACATCATCGGTTTCCTGGAGCCCGACTACGCCTTTTCCAGCATCTGGAGTGTCATGCCCATCATTGCCGCGATCTTCGGCGGCTACCGTACCGTTCTGGGCCCTGTGCTGGGTGCCGTGGTGATCTACCTCTTCGACCAGGTCTTCGCGAAGAGCCTGATCCCCGTCGGGCACCAGATCCTGCTCGGCGTGTTGCTGGCCATCATGGTGCTGATCGCGCCCAACGGTCTCGCCGGCCTGATGTCGCGGTTCCGCGCCAAGCTGGGGGAGAAGAGCCATGCTGGAGCTTGATGCCGTTACCGTCCGGTTCGGCGGGCTCACCGCGCTTTCGGGCATTTCCTTTCAAATAGAAAGGGGAGAGATCCTGGGGCTTGTCGGACCCAACGGTGCAGGCAAGACAACGCTGTTCAACTGCATATCCGGCCTGGTGAAGGCCCGCGGACGCATCGCCTTCGAAGGCCGGGACATCATCGGCCTGCCGCTGCACAAGAGGGCCCGCGCCGGGATCGGCAGGACCTTTCAGATCACGCAGCCGATGCACCACCTTTCGGTCCGGGAGAACCTCACGGTGGCGCAGGTCTTCGGGGCAGGCCGGTTCGATCCGGTCCGGATCGGCGAGATCCTGGAGGTGATGGAACTGTCCCACAAGGCGGATCTGGATGCGGCCACGTCGCTGGCCCTACAGGAACTCAAACGCCTGGAGATTGCCAAGGCGCTGGCAACCGAGCCGACGCTTCTTCTCCTCGACGAGGTGCTGGCGGGTCTCGAAAGCAATGCGAAGCGCCTTTTCATGCTGAAGTTGAAGGAGCTTCATCGCCTGTTCGGCCTGACCATCGTGATCGTGGAACATGACATCGAAACGATATCGGAGCTCTGCACACGCGCCGTGGTACTGAGCTTCGGCCAGCTCATCGCCGATGGGGCGCCCGAGGAGGTCTTCCGCGATCCAGCGGTGATGGAGAGCTATACGGGGACCGCCCATGCTTGAGACCCGGCACCTGACCTCCGGCTACGGCGCCATCACCGTCCTCTGGGATCTCGACCTGACCTTCCGGGAGGGCGCCCTGACGGCCATCGTGGGCCCGAACGGGGCAGGAAAAACCACCCTGCTGCGCACGCTGGTCGGGCTCCTTCCCTACCAGGGCGAGATACTGCTCGGCGGCGAGCCGATCCGGCGCAGGACCTGGGATCTGGTCGGGGAGGGGATCGTCATGGTTCCCGAGGGCCGTTTGCTGTTCCGCGACATGACCGTGGAAGAGAATCTTTGCCTCGGTGCCTATCCCACACGGTGCCGGAGCGAGATGGCCGCCAACCTCGACCGCGTCTACACTTTCTTCCCGCGCCTCAAGGAACGGCGTCAGCAGATCGCGGGCTCGCTGTCCGGCGGCGAGGCGCAGATGGTCGCGATGGGGCGCGGACTGATGGCGAAGCCGCGCATCCTTCTCATCGACGAGCCGTCCCTGGGACTGGCACCGGTCATCGTGAAGGAGGTGTTCGACATCATTCGCCGGCTGAAGTCCGATGGCATCACCATCGTGCTCATCGAGCAGAACACCAGGATGGCTCTCGCCGTCGCTGACGATGTCCATCTGATGCGCTCGGGCAGGGTCGTCCTCTCGGATGCTGCGGCCGACATGGATCTCGACCGCCTGCACGACTTCTACTTCGCGAGGGAGGCGACGGGCTGATGGAGTATCCTGGCCGTCCCCTGCCGGAGCTGTTCCGCGACAGGCTGATGCTGCCTGTGATCGCGTCCCCCATGTTCATCGTGTCCCGCCCGGAGCTCGTCATCGCCGAGTGCCTCTCGGGGATCGTTGGATCCTTCCCGGCCTTGAATGCTCGCGCCCCGGATACGCTCGATGGGTGGCTGGAGCGGATCAAGGCGGAGCTCGCCGCCGCGCAGGCGGCAGATCCTGACCGCAGGATCGCGCCCTTCGCCGTGAACCAGATCGTGCATGCGTCGAATGACCGTTTGGAGCAGGACATGGAAACCTGCATCGCGCACGAGGTTCCACTCATCATCACCTCCCTGCGCGCGCCTGGTGAGGTCGTCCGCCGGGTCCACGCCTATGGCGGCCTGGTCTTTCACGACGTCACCACGATCCGCCACGCCGAGAAGGCGCTGGAAGCCGGCGTGGACGGGTTGATTCTGGTCTGCGCCGGGGCGGGGGGTCACGCCGGAACGCTCAGTCCATTCGCGCTCCTGGGGGAGGTGCGCCGCATCTACGATGGTCCCGTCGCGCTGGCGGGCGCCATAGCGACGGGCGACGCGATCCTCGCGGCCCAAGCTCTCGGCGCCGACTTTGCCTATATGGGCACCCGCTTCATCGCGACCGAGGAGGCGAACGCCGCTCCGCCCTACAAGGAGATGATTGAGGCGGCGAGCGCTTCCGACATCCTCTACTCGTCCTTCTTCACAGGCGTCCCTGGCAACTACCTGAAGCCGAGCATCGTGGCCGCCGGGCTCGATCCGGAAGCGCTGCCCCTCCTCGATAAGAGCGCGATGAATTTCGGATCGTCAGGCGTGAAGCCCTGGCGAAACATCTGGGGCGCCGGTCAGGGCGTTGGTGCGATCGCCGACACCCTCCCGGTGACGGAGGTGGTGGCGCGCCTGTCGCAGGAATACCGGAGCGCCATCGGCCGCCTTACCCAGACGACCGCACCGTTCCGAACCTAGTCAGCGTGGATCGGAGATCCCCCGATTTCGCGACCCGCCCCGCATATGAAAGATCCAGCGATGAAGACCGGCATTGTCACAACGTATCCACGGCCGGGAATCGTCCAGATAACCATGACCCGTCCGGAACGCCGCAACGCTCTTGATCGCGCGGCCTATCGGGCCTTGGCGGAAGCGTTGACCGACGCGGAAAGAGACAATGCTGTCCGTGCCATCGTGCTGACCGGCGCTGAGGGATGCTTCACGGCTGGAAACGACCTTGCCGACTTCCAGGACGTCTCCATCAACCATGAGTCCAGTGAGGGCCTCGGCTATCTCAGGGTTCTCGCCGAGGCTTCCAAACCCGTGCTGGCTGCCGTGGAGGGTTTCGCGATCGGAATAGGCACGACCATGCTGTTGCACTGCGATCTGGCCTATTCGGGTGCGGGCACCGTGTTCCGCCTTCCTTTTGCCCATCTGGGGTTGTGTCCCGAGGGAGCCTCCAGCTATCTGCTTCCTCTGGCGTCTGGCACGAAGCGCGCCGCCGAGCTCCTGCTTCTGGGTGAGGCTTTCACCGCGCAGATGGCTGCCGAGGCAGGTATCGTCAACGAAGTGACCGAGACCGGAGAAGCGCTCGCTCGCGCAATCGGAAAGGCGGAACTCCTGGCAGCACTGCCACCAGCGGCTCTTGCCACGACCAAGCGGCTGTTGCGCCGTACTCATGCACGTGCCGTTGCTGAAACTTTGGAGAGAGAGGCGGCGGAGTTTCATGCTCTGCGGCTTCAGCCGGCAGCCCAGGCGGCTTTCAGGGCTTTCCTGGAGCGGAAAAGATGAGACAGCCATCCTTGCGGTCTTCCCGAACCAAGAACTCCCTCTTGATCGCCCGCAAGAGCGCGTTACACCCGAAGAGGCCCCCGGAACTCCCAGAGGTAACTCCATGACCCAACCCGCGGCATTGCTGCCGGATCACGACATCGAGGGTGACGGAAAGGAAGACCGTCACTTCGTGACGGCCCTGGCGCGTGGACTCGAGATCCTGGCCTGCTTCAAGCGAGGCGAGACCTTCCTGGCGAATCAGGACTTCGCCGAGAGGTGCAAACTCCCTCGCTCGACCGTATCCCGCCTGACCTACACGCTCACGAAGCTTGGTTACCTGCATTTCGTTGAGGATGTCGGCAAGTACCGTCTCGGCACACAACTCATTGCCCTTGGCACGGTCGCGCTTGGTGGGCTCGACATAAGGCAGATGGCCCGGCCGGCGATGCGGGAGCTTGCCAGTTTCTCGAACGCCACGGTTGGGCTGGCGGTGCGTGATCGGCTTTCCATGCGCTACGTGGAATGTCTTCGCGGTCCGGCGGCGATATCGCTCAATATCGATGTTGGCGTCCGTATGTCGATGGTCCGCTCCTCGATAGGACGTGCTTTCATCTCTGTCCTGACGCCCAGCGAACGCGCGCCGTTGTTCGACGAGCTCCGCATGCTCGACCCACTCGCATGGCCCAGGATTCATGAGAGTCTTGAGAGCTCCATGGCCGATCACGCCACGCTGGGCTGTTGCTGTTCCTTTGGCGAATGGCAGAAGAGTGTCAGTGCGATCGCAGTCGGCTTCCGCCCCGGCGGCGGCTTGCCTCCGATGGCAATCAACTGCGGTGCGCCCACTGTCATCTCCGAGCCCCAGTTTCTCTTGGACGAGGTCCGTCCGCGGCTTGTGGAAATGGTTCGACGCCTTGACGGTGTCATGGGTGCGTGAGGGCTGGTTTTTCTCGGAGTTGCCATCTCATGGATCAACCTGTTGCATACGCCAACGAACCGGATAACGGCTTACCTCTGGCGGGTGTGCGCGTTCTGGACCTGTCCCGCATTCTCGCAGGACCGTGGTGCGCCATGGTGCTTGGCGATCTCGGCGCAGAAGTGGTGAAGGTCGAGCATCCGACCCGCGGCGACGATACGCGTGACTGGGGACTTCGCACCGGTCCAACCAACACGTCGTACTTCGATGCCGTGAATCGCAACAAGAGCTCTATCGGTGCCGATCTTTCGGCACCCGAGGGGATGACGGCAATCCGGAAGATGGCCCGCGAATGCGATGTCCTGGTCGAGAACTTCAAGACGGGCGGCGCCGACAGGCTCGGCCTGGGCTACGAGGCGCTGAGGGAGGAGAATCCCGGCCTCATCTACTGCTCGATCAGCGGCTATGCTTCTGATGGGCCTGAGGCCGCGCGACCGGGCTATGATCTGCTTGTTCAGGGGGAAGCCGGCCTCATGGCCCTCAATGGGGAAGCCGGGCAGGCGCCGCTGAAGTTCGGCGTGGCTGCGGTTGATCTGTTCACCGGGCAGTATGCGGCGCAGGCGGTGCTTGCTGCGCTGTACCAGCGTGGCCGTACCGGCAAAGGGCGGCGGATAGAGCTTTCCCTGTTCGATTGCGGCGTGGCCATCACATCCTACTACGGATTGGAGGCCCTGGTTCAGGGAAAGGATCCACCACGCTACGGCAATTCGCATCCATCGATTGTTCCTTACGGTGTGTTCGAGGCAGCGGATGGACCGCTGCTTATCACGGTTGGCAACAACGCACAGTTCCGCCGTTTCTGCGCGCGCGTGATCAATCGACAGGAACTCCTGGACGACGTCAGGTTCTCCACGAATCTAGAACGTTCAACAAACCGTGCCCTTCTGATCCCTGTCATAGAAGAAGAACTGCGAAAGAAGACCCGGAGTCAGCTTCTACAGCTCCTGCGAGAAGAAGGAATTCCGGCGGGGGAAGTTCTCGGTCTTCACGAGGCCCTGCTTTCTCCCCGCACCGAGGCCAGCGGAATGGTGGTGCGGTCGGAGGATGGTGCTGCAACACGCTGGGTTCTGGCTCCCCCGTATCGTTTCGATGGCCGCCGCCTTCCCGTTCGCTCTCTCCCGCCTCCTTTGCGGAAGGGATAGATCGAGGACAGCCCTCTGTTTTGACCGGAACGGAGGTTACCCGGTTGGGACAGCAAGTGTGACGCGGTCCTGATAAGGGCCGGTGTGGAGATCCAGCTTGCGCCTAGCGATCGGGCGCTGGTTCTCGCGGTGGACGAGAGGAACCAGATCCGAGCCCTCGACCGCACCCCAGTCGGAACTGTCGCTGATCCTGGCACCTCCTGCGGAGAAGGCCAATGCGAAAGTACACCCATTCCATCCAAGGCAAGGAATCCACATCCTGGGAGGAGCTGTCAGCCCACCTTCAGGAGGTTTCGATGCGGACGGCTTCTTTCGCAAATCCCCTTGGATGGTCGGAAATGGCGCGAGCTGCTGGCCTCCTTACCGCCGCGGACACAACCAAGTGGAGTGATTCCAGCAGACGTTTCCCGCGTGTTAACGCCGGGGGAAAGCTCCGCAGAAGTGCCGAGGCAAAAATCCCCAGTTTGCGGTTGGTGGTCAGCCGGCGAGTGGGTCGAGGCTCCTGATCTTCGGAGGCCTGCCACGTCGGCGCGGCGGCACCTGGGCAATGGTAACCGGCAGGGGGCGGAGGTTGTCCGGCACAAGGTCAGCGTGCTGGCGCAGCCGGTAGCTCGCGCCCTCGATCTGCACCACCACGGCATGGTGCAGCAGCCAGTCCAGCAGTGCGGTGGCGACCACGGCATCGCCGAACACCTCGCCCCATTCGGCAAAGCCGCGGTTCGAGGTCAGGATCATCGCCCCACGCTCGTAGCGCGCGTTCACCAGCTGAAAGAACAGGTTGCCGTTGCCGGCCGTGATCGGCAAGGTAGCCGATCTCATCGACGATCAGCAGCGCGGCGCGGCACAGATAGCGGATCCGCTCGCGCAAGTTTCCCTCGCGCTCGGCCCGGGCCAGCGAGGCGACGAGATCGGCCAGGGTGGTGAAGCAGACGCTGTGCCCGGCGCGCACCGCCTCGACCCCCAGCGCGATGGCGAGGTGGCTCTTGCCGGTGCCGGGCGGCCCCAGCAGGTGCACCACCTCGTGGCGGGCGATGAAGTCGAGCTGTGCGAGCGCCAGAATGCGCTGCCGGTCGAGCGAGGGCTGGAACGAGAAATCGAAGCTCGCCAGCGTCTTGACCGTGCCCAGGCGTGCCATCTGCAGCGCCGCCTTGACCCTGCGGCCCTCGCGCAAGGTCAGCTCCTCGGCCAGCAGGGTGTCGATCGCCTCCAGTGCGCCGATCTCGCCGCGCTTGATCTGGCACATGGTGTGGTCGAGCACCTCCAGGGCACGCGGTATCCGCAGGCCGACCAGGTGGCGCCGCACCCGCTCGAGGGTGACCGGGACGGGCAGTTCCTCCCTCATTTCCAGATGCCCCGCTCGGCCAGGCGTTGTCCCACCGCGGCATAGAAGTCGAGTGGCCGGCGCGACACATGCTCGCCTGGGCGGAGCGGGACTGGCGTTGGTTTGTCCACCGCGCCCAGGGCATGCCGCCGCTGCTGCCGATGTCCTCCGGTGATCCGGCACTGGCCACGTCCTTCGAGTACCGGGTGGCTGGCCACCAGCTGCCTGGCCTCGAAGACCTGCACGGTGTCAGGTAGCAGATGCACCTCCACCGGCCGGCGGCGGGTGCTGTCGGGCACGCTGTACAGGTTGCCGCCCACCGAGACCATGCCGTCGCGGGTGATCCGCCGCTCCAGGCGCAGGGTTGCCTGGAACGGGCCAGCCGGCAGCGGCTGGAGGCTGGGGCGTTCCGCGGCAAAGTGTTCGGTCACCACCCGCCCGGTGGTCGCGTGCACCCGTTGGTTGGCCACCGTATCCAGCCACTGCCGGAGCTGAGCATTGAGGTCGTCGAGATTGCGGAAGCTGCGCGCGAGAAAGAAGTCCTCGCGGATGTAGCGGAACGGCCGCTCCACCTTGCCCTTGCTCTGCGGCCGATAGGGGCGGCACGCCTTGGGCAGGAAGCCATAATGCCGGGCACAGGCCAGCAGGGTGGGATTGTAGGCGATGCCCGCTGCCGCATCCTCGCCGGTGACGACGGTGCGCATGCGGTGTCAACGGCGGTCGAATTCTCCCCAGAAGTGGCGGATGAAATCTCCCCAGTTCGTTGGGGGCTTGGGTCGGTTAGGAGGCGGCCATCATATCTGCGGCTGATTTGGGTGGGCGACTGCGGCGCTTGGGTTGTGGCCCCGGATGGGAGCTGGGCGGTGGGACGGGCGGCAACAGGTCGGCGTGCTGGCGCATGCGGTAGCTTGAGCCTTCGATGTGCACGACCACGGCGTGGTGGAGCAACCGATCCAGCAGGGCCGTGGCGATGACGGGGTCACCGAACACCTGACCCCATTCGGCAAAGCCGCGGTTGGAGGTCAGGATCATGGCGCCGCGTTCGTAGCGGGCATTGACCAGCTGAAAGAACAGGTTCCTGGACTTCCCCCTGTGGGGTGGAGGGTTTGGTAAGGAACCCGAGCACCCTTGGAGGGCAGCATGGCGGAGAAGCGGACCCGACGCCGGTTCACGGCGGAGTTCAAGACAGAGGCGGTCAGGCGACTGCTCGAAGGCGGACGCGGGCTATCGGAGGTGGCCACCGAGCTTGGGCTCAGCACGGGCCAGCTGAGCACGTGGCGGACGGAGCAGCTGGCGGCCGGCTCGGCCGAGGCCTTGGCTGTGCGCAAAGCCGAGGAGGCCGAGACGCAGCGGCTGCGGCGTGAGGTGAAGCGGCTGGAGGAGGAGAACGTCATCCTGCGCAAGGCCGCGGCGGTTTTTGCCAAAGGGATTGCGTGACGAAGTTCGCCTTCGTGTCAGCCGAGCGGGGCAACCACGCCGTCGCGACCCTATGCCGGGTCATCGGCGCGAGCGTCTCCGGCTTCTACGCCTGGCTGCACGCGATCCCCACCGTCCAGACCCGAGCGGAGGCCGAGGCCGATCTGCGCGGGCACATCGACCGGATCTTCGCTGCCGGGCGCCGGGTCTATGGTTCGCCACGGGTTCATGCCGAGTTGCGCCGAGAGGGGCGCCGACATGGCCGACGGCGCGTGGAGCGGCTGATGCGCGAGATGGGGCTCTGCGCGCGCCAGGGGCGCCGTCGGGTGCCGCGCACCACGAACAGCCGCCATGACCTCCCGATCGCCCCCAACCTGCTGCTGCGGAACTTCGCGGCCGAGTGGCCAGATCAGGTGTGGTTGGCCGACATCTCCTACCTGCCTACCGGGGAGGGCTGGCTGTATCTGGCCGCGATCAAGGACATGGCCACGCGCGAGATCGTCGGCTGGTCCATGGCCGACCCTCTGAGGGCGGAGTTGGGCATCGATGCACTGGTCATGGCACTCCAGCGTTGCCGGCCGGGGAAGGGTCTGATCCTACACAGCGATCGTGGGGTGCAATATGCCGCCGCCGATTACCGCCTCGTACTGGAGCGGCATGGCATCACACAATCCATGAGCCGCCGGGGCAACTGCCTGGACAACGCGCCCATGGAGAGCTTCTTCGCCTCGCTCAAGAAGGAGCACATCCACCAAGCCCACTTCCGCACCCGCGCGGAGGCGAAGGCGGCGGTGTTCGACTACGTCGAGGTGTTCTATAATAGGCAGCGCCTGAACTCAGGCGTCGGCTACCGTACGCCCACCGAGGCGCGGGTAGCCATGAGTGCGGAGGCCGTCATGCCGATCGCCGCATGATGCTCTGATCTCACCCCTCCACCCCGCAGGGGGAAGTCCATCCCGGCGGCAGCGCCCAATGTCACGTAGCCGATCTCGTCGATGATCAGCAGTTGGGCGCGGCAGAGATAGCGGATGCGCTGGCGCAAGCGTCCCTCACGGTCGGCGCGGGCAAGGCTGTCGATGATGTCGGCCAGCGGGCAGAAGTAGACGCTGCGTCCGGCCCGGACGGCCTCGACGCCGAGGGCGACGGCAAGGTGAGACTTGCCGGTGCCGGACTGGCCGATGAAGTGGACCACCTCGTGCTTGTCGATGAAACCGAGGCTGGCCAGTGGTTTTGCTTCGGTTTAGTGGAGAGGTGTTGGATCAGTTGGCGGCCATCTTCTCGAACTGGGCCGGGCTTGTGAAGTCGAGCGCGGAGTGGCGCCGGACAGGGTTGTAGAAACCATCGATGTAGTGGCCGATGGCCTGCTCGGCATCCTGGCGTGTTTCGAACATGGTTCGCCAGGCCCTCTCCGTCTTCAGGGTCTTGAAGACGGTCTCGACCATGGAGTTGATGCTCCTATGTTGGTCAAGGGCCATTTGAGACTGCGGACTGAGCGGTTGGCCTGCAGAGACTATTGAAGATTTCCTGGGCGATGTACCGCTTCAGACAGCGTCGGATCTCCCGAAGAGACTTGCCCTCGGCTGTTCGACGATGGACATAGGCTTTCGTTTCGGGATAGGAGCGCATCCGGACAACGGCCACGCGATGCAGCGCAGCGTTGGCTCGTCGGTTGCCGCCCCTGTTGAGACGATGGCGGGTGGTCTTGCCGCTGGATGCCGGGAGGCGCGCATGATCGACCAGCCACGCCGTTGGGTCGGCGGGGCCATGGTGCTGGCCGTCGCCAGCTTCGCGTTGCTCGGGCCGCTCGGAGGGGTGGACCCGCTGCGGCAGGACCTTTCCGCGGTGCTGCGGCCACTGGGCAGCGGGAACCATCCCCTGGGCACCGACCATCTCGGCCGCGACATGCTGGCGCGTCTGTCGCATGCGGCGGCCTCTCGCTTGGCTCCGCCCTGGCGACCGCCCTCTGCGCCGCCAGCGCTGGCACGCTGCTAGGCCTGCTCGCCGCCCTGCGCGGCGGCATCCTGGAAAGAGGGCTGCTGGCGCTCTCGGACACGGTGCAGGCGGCGCCCGCATTGCTGCCCGCATGATCTTCGCCGCCGTCGCGCCTGGCGGGCTGGTAACGCTGTATCTGGGTCTCTCACTGGTACTTTGGGTTGAGTTCTTCCGCTTGCGGGCGCTGTTGCTCGATCCCGTTCTGCTCTTTGCCGACGAGGCGATCTCGCGTCTCGACCCGGTGACCCAGCAGGAGGTGATCGGGCTGCTGCAGGAAACCGTCACCGAGCACGGTATGGCGCTGCTGATGGTGACGCATGAGGACGCCCTGGCCGAGAAGGTCGCGAGGCGTATCGTACGTCTGAACCAGCCACAAATGCCTCAGGCTGCTCTACATGCAGCCATGGCTCGTGCAGCCGCCTGACGGGCTGTCTTGGAACCGCTTCTGCGGACCTTTGCCTTACCAGCAGCGCCGGACGATCCGGATGGATCGTCCGGCGCTGCCTCTGTCCGGTTGGAACAGAGCTCCGGATCAGAGGGTGATCCGCGCCACGCTCTCTTTCTCCTTGATCTTTTCGAAGGGGAGCTTGACCGAGACGAAGGCCGTGCCGGTCTTCTCGTCCAACGCCAGGCTGTTGGGATGCGGCGGTAACGGCACGGTCTCGGCGACGCTGTGGCGATCCGTGTCGAGCACGCTCACCGAGCCGGAGCTCCGGTTGGTGACGAAGAGCCGCTTGCGCGCGGCATCGAGGCGCAGCGCCACCGGTCCCTGTCCCACCGGCGTCTCCCAGAGCAGCTTTCCACTCTCCGGCTCCAGCGCCACGACGCGGTTGCCGGGATTCTTCGACACGAAGCCTGGGATCATCTTCTCCTTGTAGCGGGTCAGGTTCTCCATGCCCTGGTCCACCGCCAGCACGGCGCCGCTGGCGGAGTCATAGGCGAGGTTCAGCGGCTGCTCCGCACCGCCGGCCTCCACCGAGTGGTGCAGCTCCTGCGTCTTCCGGTCGATGGTGCAGAGCTGGCCCGCCAGGGTCGAGACAAAAAGGCGGTCCTTTGCCGCGTCCAGGGCGATGCCGGTCGCGCCAGGACCGATGCCGGTGATCGGCTTCTCCGCCGTCAGGTTCTTCGTGCTAACGACATAGACCTGGCTGTCCTTCATGCCGAGCCCGGGCAGGTACAGCCGCTCCCCGGAGGGATCGAGGAGCAGCTCCCGCAGCTTGTAGGGATACTCCTCCTTGCCATCCTCGCCCTTCACCTTGGTGGCGAGGCGCAGCGTCCCGAGAACGTGATTCTCGCCGATATCCACCACGCTGACCGCGGCGTCCAGGCCGTGGCCAACATAGAGCCGGCCGGCCATGTCATCGAGAGCCACGCCGAAGCCACGCAGCGGCAGCGTCAGTTCTGACCTGATGGCGAGGCTTTGCGGATCGAGGCGAAGGAGCCGGCTGGCTGGCGCGCCCTCGGCGAAGCCGCCCGCCGAAAGCACGAACAACGCGTTCCGAGAGGGGCTGAAGGCCAACTCATAGAGGGCCGGTGCCACCTCGACTTGTTTCATCTTCGGCGCAGCCCATGCTGGGCGCATGGCGGCCACGGCAAGCCCGCTCGTCAGCAATCCCAACGTCCTGCGCCGGGACATCGTGGCCGTTCCTGAGCGCAGGCAGACGGGGTTGAGCATGTGTTTCTCCTTTTCGACGATGGCCTGGGATGCCGTGGCCCAGGCAGACGGCTGGAAAGCGGCAACCAATGGCGCGCCTGCTCTCCTCAGGCCGACTACCGTTAAACGATTATGATTATCATTATCAATAACACTGAAGGCAAGCCTGGACTGCCAGTAGCGTTGGGCAAGGCCGAGCAGCGGAAACCCCGGGATGTGGCCCGGCTGCTCCCGCGCAGTGGCGTCCCGTGCTGCGCGCCAGCCTGCCGCTCTGCCGCACAAAGCCGTGGATCATGGACAGGCCAAGGCCGTTCCCCTGATCCAGCCTCCAGGGCCGCGTTGACATAGCGGTTGGCCCCCCTGACCTGCACCTGGGGATACCTGTCTTCAGCAGATCCAGGCTACCGATGACGCCGTTCAGCGTGTCTCAGGGTTCCGGGAAATCGCACCTGTGCGACGAGGGAGCATCATGCCGCGCCATAGATGCGGTCCAGAGTGGCTGAGACCGTGACGAGGTGCTCGGCGGCGGGATCGAAACACTCGCCTTCCGACAGGCGACGAGCCCAGTCCATGGCCGCGCGCCCGCCCCAGAAATCGGGTGGCACAGAGAGCACGTCGCGCGTGGTGCCACGGAAGCGCTCCGCCGTGAAATCGTAGAAGGAGCCGCCCAGGTTGCGCAGCGCGGCACCGCCCTCGGTGCCATAGAAGCTGGCGGAGATCACCGCGTCGCAACCAGCCTGGAGGCGCCAGGAGCAGGCGAGCTGGACCGCCGTGCCGCCGTCAAGCGTCAAGGTGGCGAGGGCATAGTCCTCTACCCGGTCCGGTCGGCGGCCGGGCGCGGAGCGCAATGGCTCGCCGCCCGCGAAGAGCCGGCCAGAGACCGTCTCGACCTCGGGGAAGTCCAGGGCCCAAAGGGCGAGATCCACCAGATGGACCCCCAGATCCATGACGCAGCCGCCGCCCGACTGCGCCGGGTCATAGAACCATGGCTTGTCCGGCCCATAGGCATTGTGGAAGACGAGATCCACCGCATAGATCCGCCCCAGGGCACCGGCCTGCAGCAAGGTCCGGATCTGCCGCATGCCCTCGGTGAAGCGGTAGGACAGGTCCACGCCCAGCAGCCGGTCCGCCGCGCGGGCGGCCTCCACCACGGCACGCGCCTCAGCGGCGTCGCGGCCCAGGGGTTTCTGGCAGAAGACCGCCGCGCCGGCGCGCAGGGCGCGGATGGACTGCTCCGCATGCAGGGCGCTCGGCGTGGCGATCACCACGCCGTCCGGCTTCAGCGCCAGCATGGCGTCGAGATCCGGCACCAATGCGGCTCCGGGAGCGAGGCGCTGAGCTTCCGCCGCCATGCTGGGGGAGGGATCGGAGATGGCCACTGCCTCGGCGTGGCTGTCCTGGAGGATGGCTTCCATGCGGTGGCGGCCGACCCAGCCGGTGCCGAGGAAGCCCAGGCGGGGGCGGCGCATCACCGGGGAACCACCACGGCCTTGATGAAGCCGTCCGGGCGGTCGCGGGTGGCGTTCAGCGCCTCGTCCAACCGTTCCAGCGGGTAGCGATGGGTCAGCAGGCGGGCCGGATCGATGCGGCCTGCCGCGACTGCGTCCACGGCCTCACGGATGCCTTGCACGTAGATGGCCGGGTCGCGCTCGTGCGCGTTGATCACGTCGATGCCGCGCCAGTTCCATAGCCACATGTTGACCTGCCTCGGCCCGTCCTGGTGATAGCCGGCGACGATCAGGCGGCCACGCTCGCGCACCAGCTCGGCGGCGAGGTCGAGCGGCCACTGCTTGCCGACCGCCTCGATCACGCGTTCGCAGAACCGGCCATCCGTCAGCGTCTTCACGCGCTCGATGATGGCATGGTGGTCCTCCATCGGGATGGTCTCTGCGGCGCCCATCTCACGCGCCAGGTCGAGCGAGGTGGTGCGGCGGGAGATAGCGATGACCCGCGCTCCCGCCTCAGTGGCCAAGCGGGTGAGGATGGCTCCGAGAAAGCCGATGCCGACGATCGCCACCGTCTGCCCGGCTTCGATGGCGCTGCGGCGGAAGATGTTCATGGCACAGCCCAGCGGCTCGCCCGGGAAAGGCTTCCCGGCCAGGGAGGCCGGCAGCGGAACGACCGCCTCAGACGCGGCCAGATCGTACTCGGCATAGCCGCGATAGGTGAGGGCGGCGACACGGTCCCCGACCGTTAGGCCGGCGACGCCCTCGCCCAGCGCATCCACCCACCCCCAGGCTTCGTGCCCCAGGTCGCCTGGAGGAGTGGGGAAGCGCATCCAGTCCGGCCCCGCCCAGGGCGTGAGGTTGGAAGCGCAGACGCCGCAACCCTCCAGGCGCAGGCGCACCTGCCCGGGGCCGGGCTGCGGCAGGGGAACATCCTCCAGCCGGATCTGGCCGGGAGCGACGAGAACCACCGCCCGCATGGTCGGCGCCAGCGTGTCAGCCAAGCTCCTCTCCTCTCAGAGCGCCGAGGTGACAAGGCCGGGTGCCGGAGCCGCGACGCCGGTGCCCGCAGCCGTGCCCGGAGCGTAGCGCCGGACCATGCTGGCGCAGAACTCGGCGAATTCCTGCGGCACCTGCGGCGGGCTGGTGTGATGCGGGGCGATGCCGCGGTGCTCCGGCGTGAAGCAGAAGGTAACGGTGACGTTGAAGTCGCGCAGCGCTTCCATCTGACGATCGAACCAGTCGAGCGCATTGGGGCGGAAGCTGTCGGCCCAGGAGAGGCCGGTGCGGAGATAGGTGACGCCGAGCCGCTTCATCCAGGCCACGGCATCGTCCAGCCGGTGGTCGTGATAGTGGAACCACTGGCACAGGCCCATCGCCGGCGCGTGCTTCGCGAAGTGTTCCGCCGCGGGCTTGGGGGAGCCGTCCTCGCGCAGCAGGCCCATGTAGAAATGCCGGTAGTAGGAGGACCCCTCGGCCTCGCGATGGCGCGTGGTGGCTCCCCACTCGCGCGGCAGGTCATAGAGGCTGTACCAATGGATGCGGGGTGCCTGGCCGATCAGCAGCTCCGCGGTGCGATTCAGGCCCCAGACCTGCACCTCCTCGGCCCCGAAGGTGGAGATGCCGACCTCGCTCACCCAGATCGGCTTGTCGGTGACGGCGCGGATCTCGTTGATCCTCGCTGGCCATTCATGGATCTGCCAGAGGTTCCAGTCGAGCGGGAAGCCGTGCACCGCCACGGCGTCCACATGGTCCAGCACGCCGTAATCGCGCATCCTGTTCACAAAGCCGGGATCGATCGGTGAGATGCCGCCGAGCACGCGGGTGAGGTTCGGGTTCTCGACATGGATCGCCCGGCCGGCGGCGCTCGCGGTTTCGGCGAAGAGGCGCCATTCCGGGTCGAGCTCCGGATCCCAGTGGGACTTGTTGTTGGGCTCGTTCCAGATCATCGCGGCTTCGATCACGCCTGCGGCTCCTTCGCGGGGTAGATGGCGCCGGCCCCTTCGGGAGCCTCGGCGCGGCGGCAGAGATAGACCTCCTGCTCCGGGTGCCCGATGATGGCGAAGCCGGCAGAGCGCAGCATCGCCTCGGCACAGGCTGCATTGGGCACCCACCAGTTGGTCGGATCGTGGGAATAGCGCTGCTCCACGAAATGGAGCTTCGGATAGCGAGCATCGTCGAAGACATCGGTTTCGGCGAAGTCGTAGTCCGGCTGCAGCGGCATGGCCTCGGTGGCGCCGCGCTGCATCGACTGAAACAGCAGAAGATCGTGCGCCACGTGCTCGTGGATCAGGTCCAGCGCCAACAGCGGGTGGCGCAGGTGGTAGAGCACGCCCATGAAGATCACGACGTCGAAGCGCTCGCCCAGCCGCGCCACGTCATAGACAGAAAGGTTGCGAAACTCGATCTCCTGTCCCAGCACCTCCGCCGCGAAGCGGGCCTGGGCCAGGTAGCGGTCATCGGAATCGATGCCCAGCACGCGGTCGGCGCCGCGTCGCTTCATCTCGATCGAGTAGAAGCCTCCGTTGCAGCCGATGTCGAGAACGCTCCGGCCGCGCAGATCGGCAGGCACGACATGGGCGAAGCGGCGCCACTTGCTGGCAGGATAGTCATGGAGGAAATGGTTGGGCGCGGTCTTCACTCCATCCAGGTCGATGTTGTGGAACCACTCGCCGAGCGCCTCGGCACGCCGGCGGATCTCGTCGTGCGCAAGCCGGCTGGTGCTGCTCATGATGCGGTCTCCTCGATGGCGGGGGGGCCTGCCGCGGCGGTGCCGAGCGAGGCGAGCATGGCCAGGAGCTCGTCCACGCGGTGGGCGCAGCTGTGTCGTGCCTGGATGGTCTCCAGTCCGCTGGCGGCGAGGGTAGCGCGCAGGGCGGGATCGTCGCACAACGCGGCGAGATGGCGCGTCATCTCCGTCCCATCGCGCGCCACCAGGAAGTCCTGTCCAGGACGGAACAGGCCCTCGGAATCCTGCCAGGGGGCGGAGACCAGCGGGATGCCGCAGGCCAGCGCCTCGAAGACCCGAATGGTGGGAATGCCCGGCAGCATCTCCACATAGAAGCGGCGAGGGACATGCACCGTGGCCAGGTGCCGGGCGAAGACCTCGGGCGCGCGGGCATTGGGCAGCCAGCCCCGGAAGCGGGCGCCATGGTGTTCCAACATGGCTCGGGCCTCGGCTGGATAACGCACGCCGTGGATATCCAGCCCCAGGTGCGCCTCACGGGCGGGACGGAGCAGGAACTCCTCCAGCTCGGCACCGCGCTCTCCATCCCCCCAGTTGCCGATCCAGACAAGGCCTTCTCGGGCCTGCTCCGGCGCTGGCGGGTGGAAGAGCCGCGTGTCGGCGGCCTCGTGCCACACAAAGACTCGGTCGCCCCATCCCCAACGCCGGTAGACTTCGGCCAGCGTCGCGCCGAAGGCCAGCACGGCGTCGTAGCCGTCGAGATCGAACTGCCGGATCGCTTCCGGATCGCTGACGGCGCGGTGGTGCGTATCGTGGAAAAGCAGTGTGAAGCGCGCACCCTGCCGCCGCATCCGCCCGAGCGCGGCGACGAGGGACGGATCGTTCCACTCGTGCACGATCACCACGTCAGCTTCCTGCAAGGCGGATCCCGTCTCGTCGAGAGTCGCGAAGATGCGTGGCTGCAACTCTGGATAGAGGCTGCGGAAGGCGTCCAGACCGGCTTCGCCATGGTCGCGCAGAAGGTTCTCACGGCTCCAGGCGCCCGCGGGCTCCAGCGCCACGACCCCGTGGCCGCGGTGAAGCAGGTCGCGCAGCACGCCACGCAGGAAATGCGCGTTGCCATGGTTCCAGCAGGAGGCGAGGGAGTGGGTGAAATAGACGAATTTCACGGAACGGTGGCTTCCATCGTCACGGGACCGATCGGTTGCGGTAGGGAGTCATAAAGGGCCAGCATGGCATTCGACATCGCGGCCGTGCTGTAGCGACGCGCGCGTTCCCGGGCGGCATCGCCAAGGCGGTCGCGCTCCGCCCGGTCAGCCATCATCCGGTCCAGTGCCAGCGCTACGGCGGCCTCGTCATCGGGCGGCACGAAGACAGCGGCTCCATCCCAGAGCTCCCGAAAGGTGGGAATGTCGGACAGGACGAGGGCGCAACCCGCCTGCGCGGCCTCCAGCACTGCAAGGCCGAAGGGTTCGTAGCGGGCCAGGGAAGCGAAGACCGGCCGCTGAGCCAGCAGCACCGTGACTTCCGTCTCATCCAGCCGGCCCAGCGAATGGATATGCCGCAGGGCGATATGGGCGCCATTCGGCCCCTCGGTGGCGCCGGCCGCCTGCACAGGCCAGCGAAGGCGCCCTGCTGCGCGGTCCAGAACCGCCACGTTCTTGCCCTCGTCCCAGAGGCGGCCGAGCGTAAGCACCGAGTCGACCTGCGATGTGGAGCCTGTCCAGGCGAGGGGCCGCCGGCCGTTCCAGACGGCGGTCGGCTGTTCCGCCAGATCATGCACGGTGGCTGTGGCGGCCGCGAAAGCCCGTGTCGGTGCCACCAGAGCCGAGGAGGCAGCATAGCCCTGGCGGAGCAACGTCGTGCGCCACAGGAAGTCCGGCGGCAGGGGACTGTCGCGCATCGTGGCCCACCAAGTGGCGAGGCAGGAGTGGCAGACAGAGACCACGGGCACCGGGAACGCCGCCAGTGCCGCGAGGCTAGGCGTGTTCAGTTGCGCCACCTCCGCGCCGGTCTCGCGACACAGGCGCGCCACGGCGGCCGCGGTACGCTTCAGTTCCCCGGGATCTTCAGCGAGCCAGTCGAGCGGCAGGCTGGTGAGGTGGAGGTCGAGACCGGGAACCTGGCGTGCCTGAAGCCTCTGTGACATGCCCGGCGCGGGACCGAGAACGGCAAGGGTCGTCCGCCAGCCCCGCGCGGCGAGGCCCTCGGCGAGATCCAGGGCATAGGTCCAGACGCCGCCCACCGCATCGGCCGTCATCAGCAGATGCCTCTTGCCGGCAGATTTCACGCGCTGGTCCGGAGGGGAGCGATCGGGAAAAGCGATGGAAGGCGGTGCCTCATGAGAGGGCGGGTTCCGCGACGTCGGTCAGACGCTCGTCTTGCGCCCGCTGCAGCCACTCCGCCAACGCCGCGATGCCCTCGCGCCACGGACGGGGAGCATTCAGGCCAAGCTCGCGCGCCGCGCGGCGCATGTCCGAGACATAGTAGCGCTGGTCTCCGGCACGCCAGTCCGCATAGGCGACCTGAACCGGACGGCCGGTCAGGGTGGCGATGTGGCCAAGCAGCTGGCGCAGGCTGATCGCATTCGCCGGACCGCCCCCGAGATTGAAGGCGCGGCCGCTCACCGCGCCGATCCGCTGCCAGGCGGCAAGGTAGGCTGCCACTGCATCCGACACGTCCATCACGTCGCGCACCTGGCAGCCGTCGCCATAGATACTGATCGGTTGATCGCGCAGAGCACGGATCAGGAAATGCGCGACCCAGCCCTGGTCCTCCGTCCCCATCTGCCGCTGTCCATAGATGCAGCTCATCCGCAGCACCGCCGCAGGCACGCCGAAGGAGCGCGCATAGTCCAACACGTACTGGTCTGCGGCACCCTTGGAGCAGCCATAGGGCGTGTGGAAGTCCAGCGGGCGATCCTCTCCGATCCCGCTCTCGCGGAGAGCGGCAAGGCTCGGCGTGTAGGCGTCATCCCTGAGATCCAGAGCGACATCGCCGAGGTCGCCATAGACCTTGTTGGTACTCGCGAAGAGCAGGGGAACACCAGGGCGCTGGCGCAGTGCCTCCAGCAGAGAGAAGGTGCCCTGGAGATTGATGGCGAAGTCGCTGTATGGGTCCTGCAGGCTTGTGGTGACGGCGACCTGCGCGGCGAAGTGGAAGACCGAGCTCGCCTGTCCGGCGGCGGCGGAGAGGCTGCCCGCGTCCCGCACGTCGGCGATGGCGACGGAGATGCGCGACGGGTGGCGCCGCTTAAGCCACTCCAGGTTGCGTTCCACTCCGGGACGCGAGAGGGCATCGTAGATCAGTATGTCATGCCCCTCGGTTGCGAGCCTGTCAGCGAGGTTGGAGCCGATGAAGCCTGCCCCGCCGGTCACCAGCACAGGCTCACGCAGGGCGAGGCCGGGCGCGGCCAGGAAAGTGTCCGGGCCAGTCACGCGACCAGTCCCCGCATCTCCAGTTCGTTGCGTGCCTGGCTGACGCGATCCTGCGCTTGCTGCCGCGCGACCCATTCGGCCAGTTCCGCCAGATCGGCCGTGAAGTCCTTGTGCTGTGCCTCGTAGCCCAGCACTTCCCGCGCCCGGGCGATGTCGGGAATGTTGTGGCGGATATCGCCAGCGCGGGTTTTGCCGGTGATCTCCGGAGCCACCTCCCGGCGGCCCATGGCTTCGGCCAAGTCAGCCGCAACCTCCTGCACCGTGCGGTCCGTGCCGCTGGCGATGTTGAAAACCTCGCCAGGGGCACGCGGATGTTCCAGCGCGAGCACGAAGGCGCGCGCCACATCTTCCACATGCACGAAGTCGCGCCGCTGCTGCCCATCCTCGAAGATCACCGGGGGCTGCCTGTTCTGCAACCGCGAGGCGAAAATTGCCAGCACGCCCGTATAGGGGTTGGAAAGGGCCTGGCCGGCGCCATAGACATTCCAGAGGCGCAGTGCCACGCCCTCCATCCCATAGGCCGGGGAAAGGGTGAGGGTAAGGCGCTCCTGCACGAACTTGGTGATGGCATAGACCGAGGCGAGGCTCGGACGCTTCCATTCCGGCGTGGGAACTGGCACCAGCGGACGACCCCGCGCGTCGAGCGGGTCCCATGGCGCGTCCACCCCGGTTCTGGACTGCCGCACGGCATCCTCTACGAGCCCACCTTCCGCATCGCGGTACAGGCCTTCGCCATAGATGCTCATAGAGGATGCAACGACGACGCGGCGCACCGGATTCTCGATCAGCTGCTGGAACAGCACGGCGGTGCCCTGATCGTTCACGGACACATAGCGATCCACCGCGTACATGCTCTGCCCGACGCCTACCTCGGCCGCGAGGTGCACGATCCGGTCCACGCCCTTGATGGCATTCCGCACGGCATCGGGATCACGCACGTCGCCGACGAGAATCTCCGCATCCGAATCCAGGCCGTCTGCACCGCGGTCGCCATGCACCTGCTCGATGAAGCTGTCCAGGACGCGGACATGATGGCCCCTGCCGAGGAGTTCCCGCGAGACGTAGCGTCCGATAAAGCCTGCACCGCCGGTGATCAGGACCGTTTCTGCCAAAGCGCCATCTCCGATCATGCGTTGCCCCGCACCACTACCATTGGGTGGGGCGTGGAGTAACTGTCGCCACAGTCTGGCACGTCGTTCTTTCAGTCATAGGGCGGACCAGCTTCACATTTCGTTGCGCTTCTGCCTTCCGGGCAATCTCCGGTAAGGTCGTGGATTGATCCATCATAGACTCGATAGCTATGTTCCTGCCGCCAACTAGGCCGAGATATGCAGGACGGTCAGGAGAAGCCCATGAACCGGAAGACGTCTGACGTGGTCTTACCCGCGTGACGAAACGGACATTGCGCGTCGCCATCGTCGGCGTTGGGAACTGCGCCTCCTCTTTCGTCCAAGGACTGAGCTTCTATCGCGACGCCTCCGCGAACACGCCTGTTCCGGGCCTGATGAATGTCGAGCTCGGTGGATATCATGTGAGCGATGTCGTGGTTTCGGCGGCCTTTGACGTCAATGCGGCCAAGGTGGGGCGTGACGTGGCCGAGGCGATCCTCGCGCCGCCCAACAACACGAGCCGCTTCGCCGAGGTTGAACCCACCGGCGTCAAGGTGAGGCGTGGCGAGACGCTGGATGGAATTGGCCGCTATCTGGTCGGAGAGATCGAGGAGAGCGCGGAACCGGTCGAGGATGTCGCGGGGATCCTGCGGGAGAGCGGGACGGATGTGGTGGTGTCCTACCTGCCCGTCGGTTCCCAGCGTGCCACGGAGTGGTATGCGGAACGTGCCCTGGAGGCGGGCTGCGCCTTCGTGAACTGTATCCCCGTCTTCATCGCCTCGGACCCGGAATGGCAGAAGCGATTCCAGGCACGTGGCCTGCCCATCATCGGCGATGACATCAAGAGCCAGGTGGGTGCCACGATTCTGCACCGCGTGCTGGCCAACCTGTTCCGTGAAAGAGGCGTGCAGCTGGACCGTACCTACCAGCTCAATTTCGGAGGCAACGCCGACTTCCTGAACATGCTGGAGCGCGAGCGGCTCGAATCCAAGAAGCTCTCAAAAACGCGCGCCGTCACCAGCGAGCTCGACGTACCGCTAGCGGCTGAGAATGTGCATATCGGGCCAAGCGATCATGTGCCCTGGCTGACGGACCGGAAATGGGCGCATATCCGATTGGAGGGCACCGGCTTCGGCGGCATGCCGCTGAACGTCGAGCTGAAGCTGGAAGTCTGGGACTCGCCGAATTCGGCTGGTATCGTCATTGATGCCGTACGCTGCGCGAAGCTCGCGCTCGACCGCGGTCTGGGCGGTGCGTTGGTGGGGCCTTCCAGCTATTTCATGAAGTCACCGCCACAGCAGTTCCATGATGGCGAGGCGCGCGAGCGGACGCTGCGTTTCATTGCAGGTCTCAACGGGGCATGACGCGTGCCACCACGGTTTTCCTGATCCGCCATGCCGCACATGACCGTGTTGGCGACACGCTCTGCGGCCGCATGCCGGGCGTGGTGCTGGGTGAGGCTGGACGATCGCAGGCCGAGGCATTGGCCCGCTGGATGGCGCAAGAAGGGGCCGACATGCTTTATGCCAGCCCGCTTGAGCGCGCCCGGCAGACAGGAGAAGCCATCGCGCGGCGCCTTGGGATTGGCATGGAGATCAGCGAGGCGCTGATGGAGATCGACTGCGGCGCCTGGACCGGCCGGAGCTTCGGAGACCTCGAAGCCGATCCGCGCTGGACCGAATGGAACGAGGCCCGTGCCACCGCGCGCATTCCCGGCGGTGAGAGCATGATGCAGGTACAGGCCCGCGCGGTCGCGGAGTTGGTCCGGCTGCGCGATAACCATCCCGGAGCACGGATCGCCCTTGTCAGCCATGCCGACGTCATCAAGGCCGTGTTGGCGGCTTTCCTGGGTCTGCCGCTGGATCAGCACATGCGTTTCGAGATCGCGCCGGCTTCCTGCAGCACGCTCGTGCTCTGGCCAGGAGGTGCTGCGGGGGGAGGAAAGCTCCTGAACCTGAACCACCGTACTGGGGAGAACAGCGCCGCATGAGGATCGCCTTCTACGGATCGAGCCTGCTCTCCTCCTACTGGAATGGTGCCGCCACCTATTATCGGGGCCTGCTACGCGATCTCGCCACACGGGGCTATGAGATCATCTTCTACGAGCCCGATGCCTTCGACCGGCAGAAGCATCGTGACATCGAACCGCCGGACTGGGCAGCCGTGCGCGTCTATCCTGCCACCGTCGAGGCCATGCGTGCAGTGGTGGCGGAAGCGGCTCGCGCGGATGTGGTCGTCAAGGCCAGCGGTGTCGGTGTCTTCGACGATGCGTTGCTGGAGGGTGTCATGGCCGCCGCCCGGCCCGAGGCAATCCGCATCTTCTGGGACGTGGATGCGCCGGCGACGTTGGCCGAGATCCGTGACGAACCCGGACATGCGCTGCGCCGGGTGCTGCCGTCCCTCGACTTCGTGCTGACCTATGGCGGCGGCCCGCCGGTGGTCGAGGTTTACGAAAGCCTCGGCGCACGCCGCTGCATTCCAGTCTACAATGCGCTGGACCCGGAAACCCATCATCCTGTGCCGGTCGATCCACGCTTTGCGGCAGATCTCTCGTTTCTCGGCAACCGCTTGCCTGATCGCGAGGCGCGGGTGGAGCGGTTCTTTCTTGATGCGGCGGCGCGCCTGCCGGAACGGCGATTCCTGATCGGCGGCAATGGCTGGGACAGCAAGCTGATGCCGGGCAATGTCCGCCATATCGGCCATGTTTATACACGCGACCACAACGCCTTCAACACCTCGCCGCTGGCCGTGCTGAACATAGCGCGCGACAGCATGGCATCCACCGGCTACTCGCCTGCCACACGGGTCTTCGAGGCCGCGGGGGCAGGGGCCTGCCTGATCACCGATGCCTGGACCGGCCTCGACCTCTTCCTCAAGGAGGGAGATGAGGTCCTGGTGGCGCGCGACGGTGCCGAGGTGGCGCAACATCTCCAGACGCTGACGCCAGAGCGGGCGCGTGCGATCGGAGAGGCGGCACGGGCCCGTATCCTGGAAGGGCACACCTACACGCGCCGTGGAGCGGAGGTGGACCGGTTGCTGCGGCAAGCGCAGGAGCACCAGAGGGAACGTGGCGCCGCGTCATGCCGCGGCGTGCTGGCGTGAGCCCCATGCGCGTCGTCGTGCTGGGTCTGAGCCTTTCCTCGTCCTGGGGCAACGGCCATGCCACGACCTACCGCGCGCTGTTGCGGGCTTTCGCCGGGCGTGGCCACGAGGTCCTGTTCCTGGAACGGGACGTACCCTGGTACGCGCCGCACCGTGACCTCGCGGAGCCGGAGTTCTGCCGGCTGGCGCTGTATCGGGATCTCGATGAACTGCGCGGCTGGCAGGACATGATGGCCACGGCAGATGCGGTCATCCTAGGCTCCTACGTGCCCGAGGGCGTGGCAGTCGGCCGCATGGTGCAGTCCGTGGCGCGGGGCGTCACGGCTTTCTACGACATCGATACGCCGGTGACGCTGGCGAAGCTGGAGCGTGGTGACGAGGAATATCTCTCGCCGGCGCTGATCCCGGGTTTCGACCTGTATCTGAGCTTCACGGGCGGTCCTACCCTGGGCCTGCTGGAGCATCGCTACGGCTCGCCCGCCGCGAGGCAACTCGCCTGCTCCGCCGATCCTGCGGCTTATGCGCCGCAGGACCTGCCGCCGCGCTGGGATCTCAGCTACCTGGGCACCTACAGCCTGGACCGCCAGCCGGTGCTGGAGTGCCTGTTGCTGGAACCCGCCCGGCAAGCGCCCGACCTGCATTTCGTCGTGGCCGGGCCACAATACCCCTCGTCCATTGACTGGCCGGCCAATGTTGAGCGGATCGACCATGTCCCTCCCGCCGACCACCCTGCCTTCTATGCCCGGAGCCGCTTCACCCTGAACGTCACCCGGGCCGACATGGTGCAGGCCGGTCACAGCCCCAGCGTCCGCCTTTTCGAGGCCGGGGCTTGCGGGGTCCCGATCATTTCCGACATCTGGGACGGCCTCGGCGACCTGTTCGTGCCAGGGCAGGAGATCATCCTTGCTGACGGGCCGGGCGCCGTTCTGGAAGCATTGCAGCAGATGTCCGAGGCACGGCGCAGCGATATGGCGATGGCGCTGCGACGGCGCGTCCTCGGCGCACATACGGCTGCGCATCGTGCGGGGGAGCTGGAAATGCACCTGCGCACTGCAATTGCCCGGCGTGCTGCCGCGTTACCTGCTTTGTCCATTCACCACTCCTGAGAGGGCACATCATGCGGAAAAGCCGGTCCGATCTTGTCCTCGTCGCTGGCGGTGCTGGCTTTCTCGGTTCGCATCTCTGCGACCTGCTCCTGGCGGATGGAGCGCGGATTGTTTGCCTCGACAATCTGGGAACAGGACGGCGAGAGAATATCCGGCATCTGGAGCGTGACCCCCGTTTCGACTTCGTGGAGGCGGATATCTCCGAGCCGTTGCCATCCGGCATCACGCATGGCCGTGCCCAGTTCACGCGCGTCTTCAATTTGGCCTGTGCTGCCTCGCCACCGCACTACCAGGCGGACCCCGAGCACACGATGCTCACCAATGTCCTGGGCACGCGCAACTTGCTGCGTCTCGCGGAAGCGTCCGGGGCACGGTTCCTGCAGGCCTCGACCAGCGAGATCTATGGCGATCCGGAGGTCCATCCGCAACGAGAGGACTACTGGGGCAACGTCAATCCGACGGGGCCACGCGCCTGCTACGACGAAGGCAAGCGCGCAGCGGAGACACTGGCTTTCGACTTCGCCCGTCACCGCCGGGCGGAGGTCCGCGTGGCACGGATCTTCAACACCTATGGGCCGCGTATGCGTGCCGATGACGGGCGCGTGGTGTCCAATGTCATCTGCCAGGCTCTGACGGGCGAGGAAATCACGCTCTACGGCGACGGCACGCAGACACGCTCCTTCTGCTACGTGGCCGATCTGGTGGAAGGTCTCCTGCGCCTGATGGCCTGTGACGCACCGCCGCCGGGGGCGGTGAACCTGGGCAACCCGGTGGAGCTGACGGTTTCGGATCTCGTGGCGCGGGTTGTGGCCCTGACGGGCACGCGCTCCCCTGTGGTGCATCAGCCATTGCCGGTGGACGATCCCCGCCGCCGCCGCCCCGATATCGGACGTGCCCGCGAACTGCTTGGCTGGACGCCGAAGGTGCCGCTGGAGGAGGGGCTGAAATCGACCATTGCCTGGTTCAGCGAGAATACCGGGCATTCCGCCGCACATTCCGTTCCGTTCAACAGCATAGCCGCCAGCTGAGGCCGCCCTCCCGGCACGGCGCGTGACGACGAATGCTGGTCTATGGCGACGCTGTGCGCCGTGTCGAGCCGCAGGTGGAACTGGAGCACCTCTCGGCGCTTCTCGAGCGGCTCCGTGCTCTCCCGCCGGGCCTTGGTCGCCACAGTGCCCTTGTGGGCGCGTTGATCCTGGCCGGGGAACTGGCACAGGGGCTTGCCGATGCGGCCTTCGAACGGAATGGGCGGCTGGATATGGAGGACCCTTCCAGCGCGGCGTCTATGGCACTGCTGCTGCGGCTGGCTGGTGCCGTCGAGCGATCGTGGAACGGCGGCTTCACGGAGACCGGGCCAGAGGCGTGTGCGGCACTCACGATCCTGGCGCAGGCTGGCCTGCCCGACGAGATCCAGGTGCGCCGGATGGAGGGCTTCGCCTACTACGCCCTTTATCCCGAGGCCTATCTGCAGGCCGCGGCGGCGATGCCCCGCGATGCTTCCACGCAGGTGATCGGGATCCGCAGCATCGGGACCGTACTGGGAGCCATGGTGGCCGCGGCACTCGGAACCTCCAGGCTCTGGACGCTTCGGCCGATGGGACATCCTTTCCACCGTGAAGTTTCGGTGGCGAGGGATCTGGCCGACGCGCTCGTGGCCGAACCCGTCACGAATTTTGCGGTGGTGGACGAAGGGCCTGGGCTGTCGGGCAGCAGCTTCGGCGCAGTGACATCCTTCCTTGAGGTACAAGGCGTGTCGCGGGACCGGATCACATTTTTCCCGGGCCATGCGGGGGAGCCGGGAACCTATGCCAGCCCACGGAGCCGGGCAATCTGGGCGGAGGTCACGCGTCGTCCTGCCAGTTTCGATGCGCTCCTGCTCGACCCAGCCAGGACCGCGCAACGGCTGGAGGGCTGGGCAGCGGACCTTCTAGGCCCGGCCGTGGCTCCTATGCAGGACATCTCGGGTGGGGCCTGGCGCGCGCTGGGCCAAGCCGACACTGCCACCTGGCCCGCCGTGCATCCATGGCAGGAACGCCGCAAGTTCCTGTTTCGCACGGCCGACAGCACCTGGCTGTTGAAATTCGCCGGACTAGGGCAGCATGGCGAGGAGCGGCTCGCCCAGGCCAGAGCTCTGCACGAGGCTGGCTTCACGCCGCCGGTTGCGGGTCTTCTGCACGGCTTCCTGGTGGAGCGCTGGATCGAGGACGCATGTCCCCTCACGGCAGGCAGCCCCGGGAAAGCGGCGTTGCTGGACTGGCTCGGGCGGTATCTGGGCTTTCGCGCCCGATCCATGCCGGCGCGGCCGGAGGCGGGGGCTCCGGCCGCGGAGCTCCTCAGCATGGCGCGGCACAATACCGCGCAGACTCTCGGCGAGCAGTTCGCGAAACGCCTGGCTGTCTGGGAGCCGCTGACGGACGTTCTGGAGGTAAGTTGCCGCCGCGTGTACACGGACAACCGGCTGCACGCCTGGGAGTGGCTTCTGACGCCGGAAGGGAGGTTGCTCAAGACAGACGCGGTGGACCACGCCACCGCGCATGATCTCATCGGGTGTCAGGACATCGCCTGGGACATCGTCGGAGCCGGCAGCGAGTTGGGCCTGTCCTTCCACGAACAGGAACAACTCCGCCAAAAAGTGCAGCAGCGAGCTGGGTGCCGCGTGGAGCCGCGCCTGATGGAGTTCCTGCGCCCCTGCTACCTGGCCTTTCAACTGGGCGCCTGGTCCCTCGCGGCGGAAAGCAACCAGGACGCTGTGGAGGGCGCACGATTGCGGGAAAAAGTGGATGGCTATGCTCGCCAGCTTTCCACGTTGCTCATGAACTGACCCGGTGTTCTGGTTCCCTGGTTCCGCTGATTTGCTGGGATCGGAAGCGGAGGCGCTCGGCCAGGTTGACCCAAGCCATAGCCGTCGCATTGGTCGGCGTATCGGCACGGGTGGCCACTATCACTGGGAAGCGATCCGATGCTTCGTCGGCCTTGTCATCACCGCCGCCGCACCCCGGATTTCGAACGGATGCCTTTGAGGGTGTTTCATGGATGGCCGCTGCCAGGACTGGCAGATCAAGGCGAACTGTGGAACGGCATGGAATAGGAACCCTGTTGGAGGGGTGATCGGCGTCCAAACGGGACCCCACTGACGGCGGGGTTCACAGTGGTTCCCGGGATGATCGGGAGCCAGGGCTGGGATGCTGGTCGTGGAGACGGTGGCAAAGATCCGGCGCCTGCACTGGGTGCAGGGCAAGTCGATCAAGGCGATCTGTCGCGAGCTCGGGATTTCGCGAAAGGTGGTCCGGAAGGTTCTGCGGTCCGGGGAGACGGAATTCCGCTACAGCCGGGCGCGGCAGCCGCAGCCCAAGCTGGGACCTTGGCAGGCCGATCTGGAGCGCCTGCTGGAGGCGAACGAGGCGCGGCCGCGGCGCGAGCGGCTGACGCTGGTGCGGGTCTACGAGGCGCTGCGTGGGCTGGGATATGAGGGCGGCTACGACGCGGTCCGGCGCCATGCGCGGGGGTGGCAGGCGTCACGGGCGACGGCGGTGGCAGCAGCCTTCGTGCCGCTGAGCTTCGCGCCGGGCGAGGCGTACCAGTTCGACTGGAGCCACGAGGTCGTGCTGA